>JACPTZ010000225.1:2134-4077 GCA_016192525.1 Planctomycetota bacterium | reverse complement strand
GTGAACGGCGGCGACGGCGGCCTGTTCCGCCAGGAACTCGGCCATCCGCTGACCGTTCCGGTTGTGCCGCTCCACCCGCAGGGGCAGGGTCTTCAGGCTTCGCTCCAGCAGCCACGCCTCGTGGGGCGACAGGATCCCGCCGAGGACCTTGCGGAACGGTTCGATCTTCGAGACGACTTCCCGGGGTCCCACGACCGCTCCGGCGGTGACGTCGCTGTGGCCGCCCAGATACTTGGTCGCGGAGTGAATGGAGAGGCTGGCCCCGAGCCGGATCGGTTTCATGTTGACCGGCGTGGCGAAGGTGTTGTCGACAAACGTCAGCGCCCCGGACTCCCGGGCGCGGCGGGCCGCTGATTCCAGGTCGATGATGCGAAGCGTGGGATTCGTGGGCGTTTCCAGATAGAGGACCTTCGGGCGTCTCGCGAGGGCGGCGGCCAGCGCGGCGTCGTCGCCGATATCGAGCCAGTCTACGGACACCCCCAACGGGACGAGTACGGTTCGGACGAAGTTGAGCGTCCCGCCGTAGAGGTCGCGGTAGGCGGCCAGCCGGTCGCCGGGCCGGAGGTGGGCCAGGAGGGCGGTGGAGATGGCCGCCATCCCGGACCCGAAGGTGAGCGCGGCTTTCGTTTCCTCCAGCGCCGCGAGCTTCTCCTCGACCGCCCGCTGGTTGGGGGAGGAGTAGCGGGTGTAGAAGTTCCCGGGCCGCCGGCCGGACGCCACCTCCACCAGATCGTCGGTGGCGGCGAAGCCGAAGGTGGCCGACTGAAAGATCGGCGTGGCGACCGCCCCGGACGGATCCAGGGGACTTCCGCTGTGGACGGCGCGGGTGGACTCGCCGCCGGTCTCCGCAGGGCTGCTCATGGCGCCTCTCCTCAGGGTCGTGATCCCGTCGCCCGATGCCGTTCGAGTATTCTGCGGTACTTCTGCGGCAGAGGCGTCGACTTGAAACTGTCCATGTCGAGACAGACCGTCGTGCTGTGCACCTCGAACGAGAGTTTCCGGGTGCGCGACACATAGGCGCGGTAGCGGAAGGTGACCGAGGATCGTCCGAGGTGCGTGACGGCGACCTCCACCGAAAGGATGTCCCCGAACCGGAGCGGACTTCGGAAGTCGGCCTCCATGTGGACGAGCGGGAAGCCCAACTTGTCCTTGAGAAGCAGGTGCGGGTAGGAGACGCCGACGCCGTGCTCCCAGAATTCCTCGAACGCGGTGTGGGTGTGGTCGAAGAGCGTCGGATAGTACGCGATACCGGCCTGGTCGATGTCCCCGAACCGGATCGGGATGCGGCATCGGAAGGGCATGGCTTGCTCCCTGGATGGTCTGTGGTTCGCCGGCGCCGCCCCCCTCCCCCTACGGGGAGGGGGAGAGAACAGTTCGTCGTTCCCACGGCCGGGGCGCAGCGCGCATGCGCAGCTGCGGGACCCCTACCCGGAGCGGGCCGGCCTCATCTGAAGCGCCACCGACTCCGCGAGTATGGTCCCCAGCACCTCGATCGTCCTCCTCCCCTCGTCCGCCGTCGCTGCCGCGGGATCGCCGAAGTAGGCCTGGGGGCCGCCGGCCTCCTCGAAGGTCCGTCTTCCCTCCCGCATCGCCTTCGAGAGCGACGACAGGTTGGGCGGGAGGGCGCGTCGCACCTCGTCGCGCACAAGATCGGGTCGTTCCGCCATGACGATCGAGCCCTCGTACCGGCCGGCGTGACAGGCCCCGCTCCTGAATTCGTCGGTCAGCCGGAGGGCCCACGGCTTCTTCGTCACGTCGGGAAACACGACGTAAAGGACTTTCTCCCGGTGGAGGAGCTCGATCGCGGCGTCGATCGAGGCGATGTGCGCCGGGTCGAGATGGGCGTTCGCGACGGCCAGGGTCCGAAGTCCGCGGCCGGCGAGGGCCCGGGCGATATCGACCATCACCGCGGCGGCGGTTTCAGGGCGGATCGAGATGGTTCC
>JACPTZ010000225.1:0-2108 GCA_016192525.1 Planctomycetota bacterium | reverse complement strand
AGATGGTTCCCGGGAATCCGGCCGCGTAGTTCGCCGCGCTGTAGGAGAGCGGCGGCAGGAGGAGCGCCTCGAGTCCCCGTTCGGCAAGGAGTGCGGCGCCGGCCCGGGCCATGGCTCCGGCGATGATCACGTCGGTGGCGATCGGCAGGTGCGGGCCGTGCGCCTCGACGGCGCCCACCGGGAGCAGGGCCACGGTCCGCGCGGCATCGAGCGCGGCGACCTCGGTCCAGGTCATCTCCGGCAGGAGGTGGACAGCCATGGGCCGCGCATCCTACCCGGCCGGGGCGGGGGATGCAAGCGGGACGGAGGGGGACGGCGCCTTGGGATCCTCCGGCGGGAGTCGGGCCGCCTCCGATTGACGGCGCCAGAGCGAGAGGACTCTCGAGGCGACAATGCCGGCGAGGGCGGCATTGACCAGGACGGGGATCAGCGGACCCTGAAACACACCCCAGATGACGTGGGGCGAAGTGCGCCGGGCGACGCCGAGGGCCCACTCTACGCTCTGCGAGAGCGCCGTCAGCGGGAAGAGCGAGAGGAGTTCGTCCACGCCGGGACCCGAGTAGCCCGCTGTTCTGAGGCAGAGTCCGGCGAAGGGGGCTATCCCCCACAGGAGGATCATCGCGCCCGACATCCAGCCTCCCGTGGCCGGACTCAGTTGAGCGAGCTGCGACACCCCGCCGACGACCAGCATCATGAGCAGGAGCAGCGTCGGGGCCGCGGCGGCCTGCGGAAGACCGGCCACCTCCACTCCGCCCTTCCACCACGCCGCGCCCAGGAGCAGGAGATACCCCAGCGTCGAGAGACCCCCCAGGATGAGCAGACTCACCAGGCTGTGCTGCCCCTCCCCGAAGGGTTCGAGCGTCGCCCTTCCCCCGGCCTTCGCCCGACGCCACGCGCGGCGCAGGGAGACGAGATTGGTCGATGTCGAGCGCAGGTAGAGCAGGCTGAGCGCGCCCACGACGCAGAGATAGCCGTAGAGCACACTCTCCGGTGAACCCCGGCCCGCGCGCCACGGGACCACCCCCGGCCCCGGCGGTCCGCCCCCGACCGAATCCCACACGGTCATCACCTCGAGGGCCGCCAGCAGGGCGAACATCAGGAAGATCTCGATCCGTCGAAGCCCCCGCGCCCCGTCGTCCTGGATCACCCGTGAGGCGGCCCGGAAGAAGAAGGCCGCCAGCGTCACCTGGACCAGCACCGTCAGCACCGAGACGGGCACCGCGAGTCCGATCAGCGACACCTGCCCCCAGCGAGAGGTGGAGTTGGGATCGACGAAGAACGATCCCGCCAGCGTCGGGATCGGCGTGACGGCGCCGACGGCCGGGTGGCCCGCCTGGTACGCCATCATGGCGATGATGCACCAGCCGAAGGGGGCCATCGCGCCCTGGACGCCGACGTCCTGAGGCCGCACCTGACGCCGCATGATCCCGAGCGCGCTCGCCAGCGGGCCGGCGGGGGCCTCCCCCGGCTCCGGCATTCTCGCCGCGAGCGCGATGTGGAGCGACAGCAGGTTGGCGAGGAGGGAGGTGGTGACCAGCACGACCACGATCTGCACGAAGCCGGGAATCGTCGTCGCCCCGAGCAGCGCGGCGAACAGCATGAAGGGCAGGGCGAGCAGGGCGGTCGTGTAGGGTCGGAGGGCCGGCCCGATGCAGTATCCGAGCACCTTCGTGGCGGCCGACTGCGGGGTCAGGCGGATGGCATGGAGGAGTCCGGTGGCCCGGTCGTTCGCCACCGCCATGCTCACCGTGCTCGGGGCGCTCAGGAGGGTGCACACCCCGACGTAGGCCAGCAGGAGCCCGAACGACCACTTGGCCCTCAGGTAGAAGTCCCCCGATCGGAGACTGAACCAGCTGTCGGGCACCATCAGCGGAGCGCCGAAGAGCAGGGCCGTGAAGGCGGCCGGCCAGAGCATGGCCAGCGGCGACCGCCCGCGCTTGAACTGGAGCCAGGCGTAGCGCTGGAAGACGGGATTGTCGAACCAGGAACGGAGAGAGTTCATGAGACCTGGTGGGCTCCGATCTTCATGAAGATGTCCTCGATCGTCTGTCGCCGCACGTGGAAGTCACGGACCCGGATCCCGCCCTGGACGAGCCGCGCGAGCAGGT
>JACPTZ010000224.1 GCA_016192525.1 Planctomycetota bacterium | reverse complement strand
GTCGACGAACGAATGTGGGCGGATTCACAGACGGTCCCTCCTGCGCAGAGAGGCTTGGACAGTCTGTAGATCGTCATCGGAGAATCGAACCTAAAGAAACTTTGGTAAGACCGCTTAGTCCCGCGTGAGGGCGAGGTCCAGAGGCGAGCGAAGGAAGTCCCACCGTGCGCCACCTCGAAGCGTCCGTGGCGGCGAATCGGCGCGTCGTCGTACCCCCCCCCGGCTCCTCTGTCTCAGTGCCTTCAGTGGCTTCAGTGGCCACCCTTCCGTTGTTTCTGTTCGTTGTTCTTGTTCGTGGTTGTATCTCCCCCCCCCGCCGTGGTAGCATCCCGTTCACTTCCCCGGTTCCAACCCGGGCACCGGCCCGCCGAACGCGCCCTGACACCCGCCCGCCGTCCGTGGGGCGGGGGCGCACGACGAACACGGGCGGTGACAACGAACAGGAGCCCGCCATGAGCGACCTCCAGGCCGCCCTCGAACGCATCCTGCCGCACGTCCAGATGCCGCACCGCTACCTCGGCGGTGAGTGGAACCAGATCGTCAAGAACCACCGGGAGTGCGAGGCCACCTTCTGCATCGCCTTCCCGGACACCTACGAGGTGGGCATGTCCTGCCTCGGAACTTCCATCCTCTATCATGTGGTCAACGCCGACCCGCGCTTCTGCGCCGAGCGTTCGTACACGCCGTGGCCCGACATGGAGGCCCGCCTCCGCGCGGCCGGGCTCCCGCTCTACAGCCACGAAACCAAGACCCCGCTCCGCGACTTCGACGCCGTCGGTTTCTCGATCCAGCACGAAATGTGCTTCACCAACATCCTCACGATGCTCGATCTCGCCGGCATCCCGCTCGAATCGAAGGACCGGACCGATCGCGATCCGCTCGTCATCGCCGGCGGCCCCGGCTCCTTCACGCCGGAACCGGTGGCGGACTTCATCGACGTCTTCCTGATCGGCGACGGCGAGGAGGCGACCCTCGCCTTCCTCGCCCTGGTCTCGGAGATGAAGGCCTCGGGGCTCGTGAACCGCCGCGAGCGCCTCCTCGAGATCGCGCGGCGTCTCCCGTACGCCTACGTCCCCGGCCTCTACCGCGTGGAGTACCGGGAGGACGGCACGCTCGGCGGGGTCTTCCCGACGGCCGAGGGGGTCCCGGCCACGATCGTGCGCACGATGGTGAAGGACTTCGACAACGCCGCCTACCCCACGAAGCCGGTCCTCTCCTTCGGCGACGCCGTCTTCAACCGGATCGCGCTGGAGATCATGCGCGGCTGCCCGTACAAGTGCCGGTTCTGCCAGTCGACCACGATCAAGCACTTCGTCCGGTATCGCTCCGTCGACCGGCTCGTCGCGCTGGCGGAGGAGACCTACGCGAACACGGGGTTCGACGAGATCTCGCTCACGTCGCTCTCGACGAGCGACTATCCGGACCTGGACGAAGTGATGATGAAGCTCACGGCCCGGTTCAAGTCGCGCCGGGTGGGTCTCTCGTTCCCCTCGCTCCGGGTGGGCGAGCAGATCCAGCGGCTGCCGAAGATCATGACGATGGTGCGGAAGGCGGGGCTCACGCTCGCGCCGGAGACGGCCACGGAGCGGATGCGGCACATCGTCGACAAGCGGATCAAGGACCAGGACCTGCTGGACGCGGCGAAGGCGGCCTACGCCGAGGGGTGGAACCTGATCAAGCTGTACTTCATGATCGGGGTGCCGATGGAGCGCCGGGAGGACCTGGAGGCGTGCGTCACGCTCGGCAAGCGGGTTTCGCAGATGGGCCGCGAGGCCGTGGGCCGGCCGGGGAACGTGAACGTGACGATCTCGCCCTTCATCCCGAAGGGACACACCCCGTTCCAGTGGGAGCGGATGAACACGATCGAGGAATTCGACGAGAAGACGCGGTTCATCCGCGACCTCGCGCGCCACACGAGAATCCACCTCAAGGCGCACTCGGGCCGGCGCGCCGTGGTGGAGGCGATGTTTTCGCGGGGCGACCGCCGTCTCGGCCGCGCCCTGCTCGAAGGCTGGAAGCGGGGCTGCAGGTTCGACTCCTGGGACGAGCTCTACCGCCACGACCTGTGGATGGAGGCCTTCCAGGCGGCCGGGACCGGGCTCGAGTTCTTCGCCCTTCGCGCGCGGAAGGTGGACGAGGTCCTGCCGTGGAGCCACATCGACATCAAACTCTCGGTGAGCGCCTTCGCCACGAGCCGGAAGAAGGCGTATCAGATGGACGGGGCGACGGCGGCCGTGGACACCCCCGGGCAGCCGATCGCGGTGTGAGAGAGGGGCGACCGGCTCCCCCGCCCCCCGTCGCGTCCCCTGCCCCCGGCCGGGCGAGTCCCGACCTCGACACTGCGGGAGAGGTCGCCGAGCGATTCGAGTGCCCCCGGTGCGCAGTGGCCGCAGGGCGTGCAATGACCGGTCGGTCCCCGCCCCCACCGCCAACCCCCGTCCCCTGCCCCCTGCCTCCCCGCCCCGGCGGGGAGCCCTGTGCAAACGCGACTCTCGCCTCGACCGGGGCCACGCGCGAAGATGCCGCTTCAGGAACCCCTTTCCGATCCCAGTGTTCGCCATGGGCTGCGGAATCATGCTCCCAACACATCGCCCTTGAACGCCGATCTTCACTCTTGTAGTATTGCCCCCGGAGGATTGGCAAATGATGGCCCCGAATCCTCTCCCCGCCGCCGACGCCCTCTTCGGGCGGACGCTGATCCGCGAAGTGTTCCGGACCGTACGCCCTGCGGGTGCACTCGGGGCACGGTCCGGTGGAGGTTGGGCGGCGCTACGGACTGATGCACACCGAGGCAAGGCTCGCGGTTCGGGACTTGCGGGAGGAAGCACGGCACGATCGCAAGCTGGCGTGCCGCCTGGACGGTCCGGGACACCCATGTCCGACGCCTCGAGGTCCCCCCCTCCGCCGGCCCGAGAGCCTCCGGCCCCAGCTTCAAAGCCTCCGGAGCCGGCGCCAGCCCCGGGGAAGCAGGACGAGGTGGTGCTGATCCGCGGCTCGACCTTGAAGGGACGAATCATCGAGGAAACGGATACGATGGTCGTCGTCGAAATCAAGCCCGGCTCGCGCGTCAAGATTCCCCGCTCCGACATCAAGGAGATCAGAAAAGCGGGGCCTTGAGCATCGATCGAGGAAAGGACCGCCACACATGGCGGACGGACCGCTTCCACGCCACGGAACGAATTCAGCGAATCCGGCGCCGCCGCCTCAAGATGAAGCGACGCGGCTCCGTGCCGGCAACCCTGTGATCCCTGCGAACTCACCTCCGACGTCCCTTGATCGTACGCGTCTCAGGGAGGACCCTCCCGCTCCGGGACAACCTCCTTCGTCGAAGAAGGGAGTGTTCGGGAAATTCCGTCTGGAACGCCTGCTCGGCCGCGGCGGCATGGGCGCTGTCTATCTCGCTCAGGATTCCCAGTTGCGACGGACCGTGGCCCTGAAAACCATCCTGCCCGAAGCGCGGGGGGACCCGGGTCTCAAGGCGCGGCTTCTCTCGGAGGCCCGGGCCGTGGCGAAGCTCAAGCATCCTGGCATCGTCTCTATCCATGAAATGGGGGAAGAGAAGGGAATTCCGTTCCTCGCGATGGAGTTCGTCGAGGGGGAGGACTTGGCGAAGTTCTCGAGGAAGCAGAAGAAGGGAATGGACCCGAAACGCGCGGTCGAACTCGTAATCGCGGTCGCCGAGGCGTTGGGGTACGCGCATGAACACGGAATCGTTCACCGCGATCTGAAGCCGGCGAACATCATGATACGCCGAAACGGCCGCCCGGTGGTGATGGACTTCGGCCTGGCGAAGGACCTCGATCGGGCCGGAGGAGAACTCAGCCTGACCCGATCGGGCGACTCCCTGGGGACCCCGATGTACATGTCTCCGGAACAGGTCCAGGGGCGGAAGGACGACTTCGGCGCCCACACCGACGTGTATGCCCTGGGGGCCGTTCTGTACGAACTGCTGTCGGGAAAACCCCCCTTCGACGCCGACACGGTGGGCACGCTCTTCGCAAAAATCCTGCGGGACGATCCGCCGCCGCTTCACTGTGTCGATCGCGGCCTTCCGGCGGACATGGATCTGGTCGTCGAGCGATGCCTCAACAAGCGCCCGGAGGCGAGGTACGCTGACGGGACCGAGTTGGCCCAAACCCTGAAGGATGTCATGGCCGGAAAGCCGGCGGATGACCTTCTGTTGCCCCTGGAGAAGCCCGAGACCCAGCACCCGGCGGTGATCGGTCCGCAGTTCCCGCCGTTCGAACCCGATCTCCCATCCCATGGATTCATCCGCGCGTCGCCGGACCGAGGCGTTCGAACGCGAGCCGCGCCGGCGTTCAACATTCCCCTCCGGCCGCTCGTCTACCTGGCACTGCTGGGGTTCATCGCATGGGGCATTTATGGGTGGACTCGGAGACCCCGGACGACCTCGGCGGACGGATCCTGGCGGGATTCCTTTCAAAAGTGCAAGTACGACGACGCCCTGCTGGCCATCGACCGTGAACAGCCGCCCGCTCTCGATGCCGATGTCCGTCGAAAGAGGGTTCAATGGGAGAAACTTCGCGCCACAACCCGGAATCTCACCGGCCGAACCCGTCTCGATGTGAGGATCAAAGACTGCATCACCGTCCGCCCCAACATCGGGATTCTGGTACAGATCCGAAACCCTTCATCCGAGCCGATTACGTACTCCGCGGACAGTTTTTACCTGCGTGCACGTCCGAACATGCAGGTAGTCGACGATGTCGGACTCCGAATCGCGTTCTCTGTGGTCAAGGGGGAGATCGACGTACCCGATGGAACACTCAAAGCGGGGGAAACCGTAGTGGGGGGACTGGCCTTTCCGGACATCTCTGAGGGCGACTCTATCGATCTGATCTACAACGACGGCACCTACTATCAGAGTCTACTCGTGGGCACGATCGGAAGGATGCGGATCTCTTCGTGGGCGACTCTGACCCCGGAGTGGCTGGGACAGCGAGGTGTCGCATGGGAGGAGGCTCCGAAGTAGGGGCGTTGCAAGTCTCCCTTGGCCATCTTGGCGATCTTGGCGGCCCCCCCCGGCCGGGCGGCCGGGCGGGTCCCGACCTCGACACTCCGGGAAAGGTCGCCGAGCGGATGGAGTGCCCCGGTGCGGAGTGGCCGCAGGCAGTGCAATGACCGGTCGGTCCCCGCCCCTACTGTCGCCTCCTGACCCTTGCCTCCCAACCCCTGCCCCCCAACCCCTGACCCCCCTGCCCCCCAACCCCTGCCCC
>JACPTZ010000223.1 GCA_016192525.1 Planctomycetota bacterium | reverse complement strand
CGTGTAAAGCGCGGCGAGCTTCAAGCAATTCATCTCCGTCGCGGGAAGCGCAAGGGGTTGCGGATCTTGGTGATAGACTCCCAGCCGGGCCTCTTCGATGATCGCGCATGAAAGGAAGAGCAGTATGAAGAGTGATCCAAGAAGCCTTTGATATCGGCTTCCACGAGGTAGTGGATGTTCCCGGCTTCCACCGCCCGCGAGAGCGCCCGAAGCGCGTCGTGACAGCCACGGCCGGGCCGAAACCCGTACGAGCCGTCCACGAAGTCCTGCTCGTAGATCGCCCTCAGGATGCTCGCCAGTCCCGCCTGCACGATCTTGTCTTCCAGACACGGTATCCCCAAGGGTCGGAGTTTGTCGCTGCCCGGTTTCGGAATGAACACCCGCCGGACAGGTTGGGGGACGTAGGCCATCCGATGGAGACGATCCACCAAAGCGGTGAGGTTCGCCTCCACGTTCCGGCCGTACTCCTCCTTGGTCACCCGATCAACGCCTGCCGCTGCGTCTCCCCGCAGATCGGCGAAGCATCCCCGGAGCAGTTCCGCGTTCATGAGGTGAAACAGGCTCGTGAACCGGCACTCAGGCTCGCTCCGGGCCTTCCGCGCGACGCGATCCGGTTTCGTGGTCACCGATTCCCCGCTTCTGGGCGCGGTCGGCGTGTCCCCGAATCGCTCCTCCATGCCTCGTCTCCTTCCCTCCAGCGGCGTTACCCGCCTTCGCAGGTACTACGAAACGATCCGACTCCCTGTCCCGGTTTGCCCGCCTTCCGTTTCATGGGTTGGTTGGGGCATACTCTCCTCCGTGAGAGCGGGAACAGGGCCTCCCGGGTTGCCGCACGATCCCGATGTCACGCATGCCGTGGTCTTCGACCCCGGGGAAGCGGCCCACGCCATAGGTCTTGCACTCGGCGTGGACGGTGTGGGCTTCCGCACACGGTACGGCGTCGCCCTTCCCGTTCAATATGCCTTTCGGGGCTCATTCCCTTCAACCTCTCGGCTTACGGCCTGCGTGCTGGCGGTCCTACGCTTCAAGTCGGGGATTGCTCCCCTCCCTGCAAGGACTCGCTATCCGGCGGCTGACCAGCCTTACCGGAGCGGGCTTCGCACCCGCTGGATCGTGCAACCTTGCCCGGCCGCACACCGTGTCGTCATTAGTCATTTTTCCGTCCGCGGTCCGGACCGTTCTGCGCCAGCGCGTGGGCCACCTCGGCCAGGCGTCGGCGAAGGTCCGGGTCCGTCCGCGACTCTTCCTCGACCTCACGGTGCGCCATCGCCACCGAGGAGTGCCTCCGTGAGTATCGTCGGGCGATCTCGACCGGCCGCAGCCCGGAGTGCGCTCGCTGTGCCCAGAGCGTCAATCGTCCCTTCCGCGCCGGACCCGCGTCCGCGAAGACCTTCTCGACCACCCGTTCCACCGCCTCGGGGGCCGGACGCGCCCCTCGGGCGAGGATCCGGAGCGAAGGCGTCTCCCCCGGGTCCTGGCGCCCGCTCAACATCCGGCGGACCCGGACCACGAACTCCTCGCTTCCCAGCACCAGCCCTGCCACGGCTCCTTCAAAACGACTCACCGGTCTCTCCCCCTTCCCCGCCTCCACATAGGCCCGATACGCCTTCCGGTCTCCCTCGAACTCCCGCAGGACCGCCCGAGTCTCCACCCAGGCGACCGCCCGCGGGCCTCCCCCCACGTAGTTCCGGTAGCTCGACCAGAAGTACCGCTCCGCCGGTCGCGTGATCTTGGCCCGATTCGGATTGAGATAGATGTACCGCGAACACTCCTTCAGATACCGCCCGTCCTCCACGAGGATGGCCTTGTAGCGTCCCTGCCAAAGGTGTCCCACCCGGCGATGCCGGTAGTTGAAGCCGCGCACGTACTCCCCGTTCACATGCCGCATCCACCGGGCCAGTTCTCCCCGGGGGGTCCGAACCAACAGGTGATAATGATTGGGCATGAGACAGAAGCTGTGGATTTCGAGGGCTCCTCGGTCCATCAGCCGTCCCAGTTTCCGCAGGAAGGCCCGCCGATCCTCGTCGTCGAGGAAGGTCGGCATCCGGGCCACGCCTCGCGCCATCACGTGGTACCAGGCCCCGGCATGCTCTACTCGCACCGCCCGGCTCATCCGGGCATCATCTCAGGAACATGGCCCTCCATTCAAGAAGACAATGACATATGACGACACGGTCCGAACCACGAAGCGGACTGTGGAGGGACCCTCGCCTGCGGGGGCAACTGGACCCCGCCGGTCGGCTTGAGAGAGAAGTGGGCCTGGAGGGTGGTCGATTCGAGCCGCCCGTCGGCGTTGGCGGGGGAGATGATGGAGGGCGACGCCGAAGGGCTCGAGGCGATGTCGGCCGGGAGGGGTTCGGAGGGATGGGCAACGCGGGAGACGGACGAAAACAGAAACAGAAGCAACAACAGCAGAAACAACGAACGAGGACCGGGGTGGGCGGGGCCGCAAACGCCGCTTCGCGGCGACGGAGCGGGTGGATGGGCCGACGACGCTGAAAGCGGCGACGAGTCGCCGCACTCCAAGAATCCGAAACACGAGAGACGAGACCCGAAACGAAACCCCGTTCCCGCCGAGGACCCCGTTTCCTCCGCGAATCCGCCATCCGCCATCCGCCATCAACCATCCACCATCAGACGAAGGAGCGAGACAACGCTCCGACTCGCGACGGCCGGTCAGAAGGGATGATGTGTCTACTCGGTCGGTCGAAGTTTGGCGGCGGGTCGGTGCGCGGCGGGTGCCATGTCAGATGCCCTCCCTCATCCGGGGTGATCGCTCACATGTGAACATCAGGCCGCAGAAAAAGACCGCGCCCGGGCGGTCCTCATCACTCGCGATCGTCGCGCCACTCCCCCTTCCGGCGCGGTTTTTCATCAACCAGGGTGACCATCAAGGGTGATGACGGAAGTATACGCCCCGGCCGGATTCTGTCAAGGGGGGGCAAACAGAATCATGAAAAGTCTCTTTTTCGAACCTCGGCGGGGACACGCGCGGATCTGCGTCAGGGTTGTCGGACTACTACCGAGTGTTCTGGATCGCGGCCATGGCGGCGTCGTGCTTCGACTTCTGCACGTTCGTGACCGTGTCGACCTGCGGGATGAGAATCCCTCCGCCCGAAACGGAGCGAGCGAGCTTCACATTGACCGCGTTCAGGCCCTTCTTCGTCTCCTGAACCGCCCGAACGCCGTCGCCCCGGGCGCCGTGGGAGAGCGTCGTCTCCCCTGTCGCGGTCATCCTGCGCCCCTGCTCCTTCTCCCACATGGCGACGTACTGCTCGACCGAGTAGCGGCGCTGTTGCGCCACGTGAGCGGCCTCGTGCGCCGTGAGGACCGGGATGCCGGTCACGGTGATGAGCCCGGTGATCGGCTGGTTCCAGACCTGGTAGTCGGCCGTCCGCTGCTGAACAACGTGGGCCGCTTCGTGGGCGATCGTGCTCCTGTCGGTCCCAGCGCGCGGCTGAACGACCCGGGCCTCCGCATCGGTGATGGCCCAGTCGAAGACGCCATGAACTTCGTGGCCGATCCGGGTCCCCTGGCGAAGCTTGACCCTCTCCTGCGCTACGGCCGCAGCGACGTCGAGCAGCGTCTCGTTGCCGGTCCGCACCGCCAGCTCCCGGAGAAGATCGGAGACGAGAGAGAGGACATCCGCGGCCCCGGCCCTTTCAGCGGCATACAAATCGACTACATTCGGGATGCCGCCCGAGATGCCGACCGCCACGGATCCCTCTATCCCCAGGGTAAGGCTCGCATAACTGGTTCGACCCGGCATCTTCCTCACGAGCAGGTCGGGCTGGGTCGGTTCGTCCAGCGGACGCTTCTTCCCCGCTTCGTCGAACCACTCCTTCCACTTCGTGTCGCCCTGGACGGCTTCCTTCTCAATCACGACGTTCGCCCAGTCGACCTTCGTGGCGGTGATGTTCTTCCGGATGTTCTTCCCGCTCGCGCACTCCTGCCACCAGGCCTGGAGTTCCTTCGATCCGCCGAGCACGCAGGCGCTCGTGAAGCGGGCGCTCCCCCAATGCGCCGCGCCGGGGCCATAGAGGCGGTATTCCACGTCGAGACCCGTCGTCGTCTCGCGGATGTCGAAGACGAGGTCCGTCGTTTCGGTCCCGGCGATCATCGCCCGGTCGAAAGCGACGATGCCCCTCTTCGAGTGGGTCGGATCCGCGGTTTCAAATACGGTGGAGCCGTACTTCCTGTTCGTCAACCGCCCCATCTCCGCGTCGTACATCTTGATGGCATGCAGCATCGCCTGGACCTCGTGCGAAAGTTCCCGACCGATGCCGGCCCGGCGATCGAGGTCGTACATTCTCAGCGCTCTCGCAAGCGCGCGGACGGTCCGGCCGAACCGGTTCTTGATGTCGACGTCGCCGCCGACGCTTCCGCCGTTCTTCGTCCTGGATTCGAGCGTGGGAGAGTCGAGGCCGGTCACGGTGTAGATCATCTCCTCGGGCGGAACGATCTCGCCGGTCTCCTTGATGACGATCCCCTCCGCGGTCACGTCCCCGACAATTCCCTCCCCCGCAAGCCCCTCGGCCGTCACATCCCCGACGACTCCCTCTCCGGCGATCCCCTCCGCGGTCACATCGCCCGGGATCCCCTCGAGTTCCTCCCTGGCCATGGTATTCGAGGCCGCGAGCATCTCGTAGGCGTAGTCGTAGATCACGGCCATCGCCTCGGGGTCGCTGGCGGGATACGGTTCGCCGTATCCGGCCTCGATCGAGGCCTTGGTGAGGAGGCTCTCCCGCTCTTCGGCGGAGAGATCCGCGAGCAGGTCGCTGGTCGAAATCTTCTCCGTCGGGGTCGGCTCGATGACGATCTCGAGACTCCCCCCCTCCTGGGCAAAGATGGGGAGGACCGAGGCCGCGAGGAAAGCGAGAACGATGATCGGACGATTGAGGCGGGACATGGGGGCATTTCCTTTATGGTTGGAGATGCCCCCGACCAAGCAATCGGGATGCCGGAGAGGGATGGACGTAAGTCCTTTGGAATCGGCCTGAAATGGCCCGTGAGATGCGACTATAGCACTACTATTTGCGTATGGCGCATCTGAGTGTGTGTTCGACATCAGCGAAGACTCAGAGCCTGAGAGGAAGGAGTGCGCTATTCCTTCAATCTCTCCAGCGCCCGCATGGCGAGGTGCCAGTACGGCGGGTCCGATTCGGCGGAGGTCTCAGCGGGCCTGTTCGGGCGCCATGTGGGCGGGGACGCCTGCCCCACGGGTGGCGCAGGCGTCCCCGCCCGACTCGATCACAGGGCAGATTGCTGCCCGCGCCCCCCCCCCCGCCTACTGTCGGTCCGCCGTGAAGACGACCTTGAAGACCTCACCGATCGTCACCCTCTCGGGGGGAGGGACGAGGATGAAGTCGTCGGTCACGAGAGCGATTCCGGCGGACAGTTTCACGTTCCTCACGCGGTAGGGCAGGAAAGCCGCGGCGGGACGCTCCCAGGGTTTATCGGTGCGGGAAGTGATCGTGAAGGTAGACGTGCCATCTGCGTCCACGAGGACCTGATCGTAGGGCGCCTCTCTTGCCTTCTCCACCCGGGCCTCCCACGCGGGGTCGCCATAGAAGGCCACCGTGTCCCGGTCCCAGAGGAGACCGAGGTTGTCGCGATCGCTGATCCCGTTCTTCTGCGCGAAGCGGTCCAGAAGCTGCCCGTCCTTCTCGATGTCGAAGTCCTCCATGTTCACGCGGGCCGTCTTCGGGAAGCGCGACTCCAGGGCGTACAGAAGCGCCTGCTGGTTGAAGAAGAAGGACTCCGCGAAGGTGTGGCGCCCCTGCAACTGGACGAAGTACGCGGGCACGCCCCAGCCGCCGTGGCCGTACCAGGTGGAGACGGTGTAGCCGACCATCTGTCGCGCCCCGCCCGTCTTCATCCACGCAAGCGCCATCGCCTCCGAGTCCGGGATGTGACCCATGAGGCAGTTCCCCCCGGCGAGATAGACCTTGGGATTCGTCGAGGTGATGTCGAACCGCTTGCCCGCGAGATCCAACCCGAACAGTTGCCCCTTCTCGCACCGGAACTGCCCGTTCGGATACGAGTACCCGATCTGCCAGTCGCGAAAGGTCGCGTGCCCGCTCGTCATGAAGAAGTCGGGTTTGCCCGTGTTGAGTTCCTGGACGAGCGAAGCGGTAGTGTCGTCCGGGGCGGTCCTTTTCTCCGGCCGCCCGCCGGGCTTGTTCTCCCACATCACGTTCTTCTCGCATTCGGAGTACCAGGCGCCCTCGTCGAACGAATCGAGGTCCACGCCGCACCCGGCCGCCGCGCGCCGGACCTGAAGCGGTCCACTGTCCTCGGCGATCCTGAGCGCGGACTCCATGTCGTAGCCGGTCAGGATGCCCCAGAGGCAGTCCGAGTACGGGTCCTCGTCCAGGGCACGCGTCAGGCGGTTGACCGCGACGACGAACGGGCGATCCGGCAGCGGCGCCACGAAGCAGGCGTACCGGGGGTGGAGTTCGGCGAGTCGCGCGCGGATCTCGTCGACCGAGGTGTCGTAGGTGAGCGCCTCGGAGGAGACGTGGCGTCGCTCGAGGGCCTGGATGACCGGCTTCCACTGGTCGGCGGTCTGCTTCGAGGCGACGATCGCGTAGTTGATCCTCCCGCCGGGAGGAGGCAAACCCAAGAGCCGCCATCGACGACGGTGAAGGAACGCGATGAGTTGTGCCGGCGGAAGAGGGTCGTCGAGGACGAGTCTGTAGTATTCGATGGCCTTCTCTGCGTTCCCTGAGCATTCTTGGAACAGGCCCAGCCAAAACGACCGAAAGGCCCTGCCCGCCATCTTGATCTCTGGCTTCTCCAATCTCGTTCGGTTCTCAAAGTCTGCGAGTTGGATTCGTCCAGACAGCAGAGCAACTTCATCAGATTCCACGTAGTCATGCTCGCGCATGGAGCGGAAGGCCGCCATCGCCTCATCGTCTCGGCCCAAGTACAGCAATAATCGTGGCACCCAGAACTTCGCGTCTTCGTTCCTGCTCCATTCATCGACAGCTGACAACGCGCGCTGCGAATCACCCAGCAAGGCCCAACCGAAACTCTCGTTGGCATCCATCGACGTCGTGGAATGAGATCTCCTCATTTCCGCCTCATGGAGAGCCTTGCGGGCCGCCGATTCAGTTCCCTCCGCCAGCTCCCAGAGCCCCAAACCGGACAGGTAGTCGGTCGCGTCCGAGGGATCGAGGGCCGCACTGATCGGACGAACTCGCGCCTCCTTCGCCCGAGATCGCGCGTTCTCTAGTCCCCCATGCTCGATGAAAGAATTGGAGAGCGCCAATCGACACACCTCCATCTTGTTAAACGTCTTTCCCTGGGCCTTCAGGGCATCGGCGAGGGCGAAGATGAGTTCATCTCCGAGGGCCCCCCAATTCCCTCTGATCGCCATCGTTGGATTCTCGTGCGCCAGAATGACCTCCCGAAGTACGCGTTCGCGTTCCACGGGAGGCACATCTTCGAGTCGCAGCACGGTCGCTCGAGCCGCTTCGAGAAACTCCTGGCTCCGCAGCGAGCTTGGGGCACGCAGGGTCACCTCCAGGACACGACGCAACGCGCCGGTCGGATCACCTCGTGCTAACTGGCACTCCACGATCGCAGCCCCAGCCGCGAGAATAACCTCCGGGGTGTTTGAACCCTGGTACAATTCTCCCGCAATAGCCTCGGCCTCGGCACCCCTTCCCAGTCGCGTCAGAAGCCAGCACTTCTTTGCCCGCATGACCTCACGCATCTTCGCATCAGGCTCGACCGCCAGTATCCCCTCGGTGGCCGCTTCTGCTTTCCCCCAGTCGCGAAGAGCCAACATCTTCTGCGTGAATTCCCGGGCATGGCCCAATGGCAGCGAGACCCGCACGTCGTCGTAATGGAGATGGGCGCACTTCGATCCGAACCCGACCCGACCGTGCCCCTCGCCTCCGAGCGGGGTGGGATCGTCAAGCGTGACCACCACCCTGTAGCCTTCCAACAGACGCAATCGGGTCCCTTCGCGCCACGCCGTGAGCCGATACGCTTGACCCCTCACGGCAGGGCCGGAGGCTTCCGCCCTGGCGACCTGGCGGTTCTTCTGGATGCAGTGATAGGGTTGTCCCGCCCCGTCGAGAATGCCGTACTCGAACGAGTACCCTTGCGCGAGGCCCTCCTTCTCCGAGCCCGAGACGAAGGCGCTCAGTTCCCTGGCGTCCGCGCTGTCCTCCATGACCCGCGCCGTGTACTCGAATCGGACGTGGTCCGAGAAGTCGAATCCGAAGACCACGTGGCCGCCGCGCGAGCAGAGGGCGCCGTCATGGATCGACACCTTCCCACGGAGGCCCGTCCAGTCCGCCCCGAGTTCCGCCCGATCGAACTGGTCCTCGAGGACGACGACCCACGGTTCCTCCTGCGGCCCCCGGCCCCACACGCGCCATCCCACGAGAAGCGCCACGGCGAGGATCGCCGCCATTCCCCCCGCGATCCACGCGGCCCGATTTCTCGACATCCGACGCCGCATCCGATACCAGGCGCCCGGCGGCCGCGCCTCGATCGGTTCACCCTCGAGGAATCGACCGAGATCATCCGCCAGCGCCTGCGCCGAGGCGTATCGACGCCCCGGCTTCTTCTCCAGGCACTTCAACGTGATGACATCGAGATCCTTCGGGATCTCCCGTTTGAGCTTTCGCAATGAAACCGGGTCGGTGCTCGTCACCTTCCTCAACACCTCGCCGATGGTGTCCCCGATGAAGGGCGGCCGGCCGGTCAGCAATTCGTACGACATGACTCCGACAGCGTATACGTCCGTCGCGGGACCCACACCTCGAACATCTCCCCCGGCCTGCTCGGGCGCCATGTAGGCGGGCGTCCCCATCACCGCCCCGCTGACGGTGAGGCGCACCGACTCCGGGCGCAGGGCGAGACCGAAATCGATCAAGTAGGCATGATCGTGATGCGTCTCCGCGGGAGTTCGGGTGCGACCCTGGCTATCCCGCTCGTCATGACTCCGCGAAGTCGCGCCCCAGTCAGTCTTGCGCGATTCCGATGCCCCCGCGACGCCTCCGGGAACCGGGGCACTCACGCCGAAGGGCTTCCGCGCCTCGCCCCGCACCAAGACAATGTTCCGCGGCTTCACGTCGCGGTGGATCACGCCATGTTCGTGCGCGAAATGGAGCGCCTCGGCCGTCTGCTTCGCGATCTCCACGGCTCGGCGCACGTCGATCGTCTGCAGCCGCAGGACCGTCTCCAGGTCCAGCCCGGCGAGATACTCCATCGCGTAGAAGTGGGTCCCCTCCTCGCAGCCCGCCTCGATGATCGGACAGATATGCGGGTGAGACAGGCCCGCCAGGACATGAATCTCGCGCTGAAAGCGGGCAATCGCCTCGGGGTCCTGCGCCACCTCGCGCGGCAGGATCTTCAACGCCACCTGATGCCCCAAGCCCTCCTGCTCGGCAAGCAGAATCTCCCCCATCCCGCCGCCACCCAGCCGATGGAGGATCCGGTAACGCCCGAGCCTCCGTCCCCTGAACGACGGAGTTGTCGACGCATCGGGAGATGACGCTGCGCGAACCGTCGGCTCGGAACCCGGAGCGACCCCGCCTGCCGAAAGGAGCCCTTCGCGCACCCGCGTCTCCGCGAGGGCCGCGTCATTCGGGGAGGGTCCCGGCGCGGCCGGCGGCGGCGTCCTGTTTTCTCCATCCCGGTCGTGCAAGCGAACCGTCCTCCATCCTCCGGTCTCACCGGGCGAGGGCCTTCAGGAGCTCCTGCAGGCCTTCCCGGACCAGAATCCGCGTCTGGCCCGGCTTCGCCTCGGGGGAAGAGATGTCGTTCCGGACCTGTTCCTCGAGGTGGCGCCGGAAACGCGACTTCACCCGCTCGTCGAACGCCTGGGCCCTTCCGGACGAGACGTCGAGACGCTTCGCCGTCTCCTCCCTCGATGGGCGAACCGTCCCCTGCTCCATCGGGTCGGCGTACCGCATCCTGAACCAGAGTCGGGCCGTCTCGTCTCCGCTCTCCGCGAGGGACCGCTCGCACGACGCCACCGCCTCGCGGATGGCCCCCAGCGCCCACTCCCGCTCGTAGGCGTCGGAGGGCCTCACGCCGCTGGAGCGGTACCTGTCCGCGCATTCCTCGACATCCCCGACGTGCCCGGCCTTCCCGCCGCGCTTCAACGCCCGGGCCCTCTTGCGCTCGTCGTTCCCGAACCGGGTGAACATCGTCAGGAGATAGGAGCGGAACCGGCCGAGCCCCGGATCGAACCGGTGCAGCCGCGTCTCCTCCATCAGATAGCAGAAGAAGGAATTCACCCAGTCCTCGGCGTCGGGACGGGCGACCCGCTTCTCGAGGAGGGCGAAGACGAGCAGGGGGCGGTGATAGCGCCTGCAGAACTCCCCCCAGGCGTCGGGGACCTCGCCGGGCCCGCCCTCGGCCACGCGCCGGATGAGGCGGAGACTGGTGGTCAGGAAGCGACCGGAGGGAAAAACGGGGTCACGATCCATGTCGGAGCCGATTCTATGTGCCGCGGTGACGCGATGTCAAACGAGATATTGGCTTCAACTCCGCCCGACTTTTCCAAGATAGGGACGGAGTGAGGGGGCCTTCGACCGCAGCCATCAGAAAGGAGGAGGGCCATGAAGATGAAAGAACTGCTCTGCGGATGGAATCGGCGCCGGGGAACGGGTCGATCCATCAACGCCGCCTCCCGCGTGATGCGGCGGGTGCTCCTCCACCTGTATCGGGGCCGGGTGCGACGGGCGGAGACCTACGCGCGTCGGCTGCTCCGGATGGCCCCTCACGACCCCCTGCTGCAAGTGCTCTGCCGCCACTGCTCGCTCGTCCGCACGGAGCCGGATCGATTGGCCGGCGGAACCCTCAACTGGTACGGAATCGTGGGCGGGATGGCGGGCGCAGCATAGTCGAAATCGCCATCATGGGAATGGAAGGAAGTCACGGGCCCCTGACAAGGAGGAAGCCATGTCGCCATCGTCCTGTCGCACCTGTGCCGCATCCGGGGTCATGATCCTGGCTCTCCTGGCATGGACGCCTGCGGCGCACGCGCAGACCCCCCTGCAGAACGGGGTATCCGTGCGCGCGCTCACCGGCGCCGCCGGGAGCGAAAGGCACTACAGGATCGCCGTCCCGTCCGGCACGACCCAACTGCGGATTCAGATCTCGGGCGGAAGCGGCGACTGTGATCTCTACGTCAAGCGAGGAGCGCCACCGACGCGAAACGCATGGGACTATCGCCCTTTCAGCTCAACCAACAACGAGACCGTCGTCGTAGCGAATCCCGCGACCGGAGACTGGTACATCATGCTGCGAGGCTACCGGCCCTACTCGGGGGTGACCCTGGTCGGCGCGTACCAGGCCTCTCCGCCTCCCCCCCCGCCGCCTTCCCTGCAGACCCTCCAGAACGGGCAACCGGTCGCGGGTCTGAGCGGAAGCGCCGGGAGCCGCCGTCTCTGCAAGATCCCCGTCCCGTCGGGCCAGTCGAGCCTGCAGTTCACGACTTCCGGCGGAAGCGGAGACTGCGATCTGTACGTCAAACTCGGTCCGCCGACCACGGCGGACACTTGGGGGTATCGATCCATTTCGGGAACAAACAATGAGACCATCACGATCCCGAATCCGGCGGCCGGAGAGTGGTACATCCTCCTCTATGGATACGGCGCCTACTCGGGGCTGACGCTGCAGGCCAGCTACCGGTCCGAGCCGCCCCCGCCGCCAGTCACTCTTCTTCAGACAGATGCGGAGGGATACGCCACGGTCGGATCTCTGGCCGGATCCACGAACAGCAAGAGGTACTACCGCATCCCCGTGCCGGCGGGTCGGGCCAGGTTGCGAATTCAGATTTACAATGACGACCCCTACTCCGGCGACTGCGACGTCTACATCAAGTTCGGTTCCATCCCCGCCGTCGGGGGCGCAGACTACTCCTCCTATCGTCCGGGGAACATGGAGTCGGTCACCATCCCGAGCCCCTCCGCAGGCGACTGGTACGTGATGCTCGTCGGCTACAGCAGCTATTCGGCCGTGACCCTGGCGGTCAGCCATCTCGGCAGCTACGGGAACGGTGTCTGGTACACGGTCGACGGTCCCGCCGGCGAACGCCACATGGCCGGCCTCTTGCCCCTGACTTCAGGATCCATGGTGAACAGCAGAAGGACATGGCTCGTGGTTCATGGGAGGAACAGCAACCCCGACAGGTTGAGGAGTCTCGCGGAGGCGATGGACGGGTATCAGAGGGACGATCAGGTTCTCCTTCTGGACTGGGAGCCGGCCGCGTACTGCGGACAGGGTCTCCTCAGTACGCGGGGATCCAGGTGGATCCAGCCGGTGGCGTCAAGGATGGCGGCCGTTCTGCAGGGAATGGGCCTGGCCGGGGCGACACTGAATATCGTCGGTCACAGTTGGGGTTCCTACGTGGGATGGGAGATCGCAAAGAACCTCGCGACTTCCGGAGGGGTGCACGGGTTTGTGGCCCTGGATCCCGCGATACAGTTCCCCGGGTCCTACTCGGCCCAGGTCCATTTCGCTTCGCACACCCAGTCTTCATGGGCCTTCCACAGCAGCGACCTGGGATCATCCGGCAACTCAACGACCGCCGACGAGTCCTTCGTCGTTCGATTCGAGAGTTTCATCGGCCCGGTCGGCATGCATCGTGCCGTGGTCGACGTCTTTGAGCGACTGGTCGCGATCGGCAACGCCAACTCCGGAGACCTCCGCCTTGGGCAGCTCCTCGGTCCCCGTCCGAATCGTCCGTGGGTTCCTAACATGTACACCTTCACCGGGGAGCGAACGGGCCTCGCCCTGCTCTTTGAGGCGGTCGTCGTGGCCCGAAGCCAGAACGGCAGACAGATGCCGAAGCTGCTGAGATTCGTCCCCCCGCCGGGCCGACTCTCGACGCCCGAGACGAGAATCACCCTTCCCTAACGGACCCTGGGAACGAATGAAAGAGGGAGCCGGACATGAAAAACACCCGCGCCAGGACAAGCCGAATCTCGACCGAAGGATCCGCGTCTGGGACACAGCCCCGCCTCAAGTCTGGCGTGGCGATCCTGGTCCTGGGGACGCTGGTCCTTCTCGGACTCGGAGAAAGAGAGATACGGGATCGTGCCGGAAGAACGCGCCTGACTCCGCCGCCCTCGCCTTCCCGTATTGCGGCCGGGCGGGCTGCGGATGCGACGGTCCCGTCGCCGAAGGCCGAACTTCATTCGTCGGTCACGGCGAGCCCCCGGGAGGAGGAAGACCTGCCGGTGCTGGAAGTGGCGCATGAGAGGGACCGCGGGGAAGTCGATCGAATGGAGACCCCCGACGACCCGAAGCGCGCCGGTTCACCGACACGCGTTCGGGCTCTTGTGGAATCGATCTCCGCGCTTCCGACCGGCGACCGAAAGGAGGAATTGGCGCACGAACTCGCGGCCGTGATGAGCCGGGATTCCGCCCTGCTGCTCCTGAAGACACTCCTGGAGACGCACGACGAGACCCTCTCGCGAGCCTGTCTCACCGCCTTGAGGAAAGTGGCCGACGGGGAGATGGTCCGCGCGTTGGCGGCACGGTACGAGGAGACATCCGACCTCACGGACCGGGATCGGATCACTCAGGTGATCGCCGGAGTGCAGAACGACGACGCCGCGGAGGCGCTGATGAGCCTCGCCGGTCGGGAGGAACGGCTCCCCGACGATCCGCTGATCGCGGCGGCGGAGCGGGGTCTGGCTACCGTGGGGAACGGGCCGGCGGCGAGTTTCCTGCTCCAGCGGCGCGGGGAGACCGCCGGGGACCAGGCCGACCGGATCGAGCAGGCGCTGCTGGACATCCGCCGCCCGGAGGCGCGCGCCGTGTTCGAGTACGCCGCCCAGGGCAATCGCGACGCTCCCACCGAGGAGCTTCAGGTCCTCGCCATCCGGGCGCTGGCGAACTTCCCGGACTCGGACACCGCATGCCTGATGACACGCCTCTCGGCGGAGTCGAGCGGGATTGTCCAGACGGCCGCCCGGACGCTGCTGGAGTTCATGGGCCGCCCGACGGACGGCGGGGAAACCGATCGGCAGGAGGAATGACTTCGGGAGGAGGAGCGGGGGCGCGCTACTTCCCGCCCAGTTTCTCCCTGGCGACCTTGAGCGCCTCCTCGATGGCCGGCAAACTCGGGTTGATCTTTTGGGCCGCCTCATACGCGGCGACGGCGTCCGCGGTTCGCCCCATCATCTCCAGCAGGGCGCCCTTGTTGAAAAGCGCCCGCCAGTACTTCGGGTTCACCTCCACGGCCTTGTCGTAGTCGTTCAAGGCCCTTTCCCAGGCGTGCTTCTGCTCCTGGCTTCCCTGCGTCTCATGTTCCCCCATTCTGAGGTGGACGTTTCCGCGATTACTGTATGCCAGGGCGTTTCGCGGTTGTACCCGGATCGCCTCGTCGAGGTCCTGGATGGCGCGCTGATACGAGCTGCGCGGATCCTTCCCGGCGGAGAATTCCGCATCCCCACGAGCCCGATAGACGTCCCCACGATTGAGGTAGGACAGGACGTGGTCCGGTTTGACGCGCAGGGCCTCGCCGTAGTCGGCGATGGCACGCTCATATGAGGGAATCGGATCCCTTCCCGCGGCGGCCTCGGCGTCGCCGATCTTCGAATGAACGCTGCCCCGATTGACGTAGGCGTCGGCGTAGTCCGGGCAAAGCCGCAGGGCCTCGTCGAAGTCGGCCAGCGCCGACTTGAACGACTCGCCCGGGTCCTTGTTCGCGAACGACTCGGCTTCACCCCGCAGTTTGAAGGCGATCCCCCTGTTATTCTGGGCCAGCCCCGTCCCGCTCTCCCGCTTGATGGCCTCGGTGTAGTCCAGGTTGGCGGAGGCGTACTCCGGAAAGGGATCCCGTCCCGTGTTGGCGAGGAACTTGCCGGTCTGACGGTGCGCGTTCCCCCGGTTGACATAGGCTACGGTGAGGTCGGGGGCCAGACGAAGGGCTTCGTCGAAGTCGGCAACGGCCTTGGCGTACGGCTCGAGAGGGTCCCTACCCGCGCCCGACAGCAGGTCGCCCAGACTGAGGTGGGTCAATCCCCGATTGTTGTGGGCGCCGGGGGAATCGGGAGAGACTCCCAGTGCCTCGTCAAAGTCCGCGACAGCCTTTGAGTAGAAGGGACGCGGATCCTTGCCCCTGGACTCGTCGGCCTTGCCCCGCGCCCGAAAGCAGGTTCCGCGTTGAATGTAGAAAGCCTCGGACTTGGGGTCCAGCCGAAGCGCGACCTCGAGGTCGACGATGGCGGCGTCCAGAAGCTCCCGCGGATCTTCTCCATGCAAGGCAAGTTCCTCGGCCTTGAAGTACCTCATCAATCCGCTGAGCGCGCGGGGCTCCGGCTGGGAGGGTCGGGCCTCCACGATTTCCTCGAAGTCTGACTGGGCCTCCAGAAACTTTTTCTGCAGGTACCGCGCCTTCCCCCGCTGCAGCAGGAGCGGCGAGCGGAAATGGCGCATCGCCCCCGTCCCGACGATCGCCGACAAGCCGGCCTCGGCCTGGGCGTACTTCCCGGCCTGCATGGATTGCAGGGCGCCCAGCGCCCCGCGAAAGTCCTCGGCCATGCTTCCCCCCCAGAGCGGCTTCTGTTCCGCCTCCTTCAGCAGTTGCTCGGCGTGAATCCGAAGCTCCTTCATGGGCGCCGTCTCCGCGGGAGGAGCACCCAGCCCGATCGTGGTGGGCGTCGTGAAAATCGTGGGGAGCGGCTGCTTCTCAGCGTACTGATCGAGGTCGATCAAGGCCTCCAGGAGCGGCGCGTAGGGCACGTCCGGATCCGCCAGCCTCGCCCACCTGATCAGCTCCCGGCCCTCGTCCTCATCCCCGGCCAGTCGACGGGCCCAACCTGAGAGGGCCAGCATCACCGATTGCGAGGCCGAATCCGACGGAGTCTCCTCGACGAACTTCCGGATCGGAGGCCACGCGAGGTCGCCCCGCCGCCTCTTCTCCTCCATCGACAGCGTGGCGTCGCTGAAGTTCGACTCCATCTGTCTCAGCGTCGGCCCCAGTTCGGCCCAACGCGTGAGGACGTCGCCGATTCGCGCCGCTTTCTTCAGGGACTGGGCGCCGGATTCACGCTCCTCGCGGACGGCCGCCTCCTTCGTTCGCTCCGACTCGCGCGCGGACCAGACTCCCCAGCCGGCGAGGGCCAGCCCGAGCGCGATCGCGGCCGCGACCGGCAGCACGATGGCCTTGTGCTTGGCGGCCCGTCTCAGCAGACGCACCCCGGACGACACCGGTCTCGCTTCGATCGGCTCGCCCTCCAGATAACGCCCGATGTCCGCCGCGAACTCCCCCACGCCCGAATATCGCCGGCCAGGGTCCTTCTCGATCGCCTTCATGCAGATCGTCTCCACGTCTCGGTGGATCCGCGGATTGACCCGGCCCACGCGCGGCGGCTCCTGCTCGGCGATTGCGTTCAGCAGCTCCCGCATGTTCTCTCCGCCCGACGGCGTTCGACCGGTCAGCAGGTGATAGAGCACGACCCCCAGGGAGTACTGGTCCGACGCCGGCCCGATCTCGCTGTTGCGTCCCATCGCCTGCTCGGGACTCATGTAGAGCGGCGTTCCCAGCAGGTCCCCGCTCGCGGTGAGACCGCCCTTCGAATCGACCTCGAATTCCTTGGCCAGGCCGAAGTCCATGAGAAAGGGTCGCCCCTTCGCATCCATGAGGATGTTGGCGGGTTTCACGTCCCGATGGACGATCCCCTCGCCGTGGGCGTACTCAAGCGCCTCGCCGACCGACTTGACGATCTCCAGGGCCCGCCTCGCCGGCAACGGCCCCTTCATCAGGCGGTCGAGAGACTGCCCCGCGACGTAATCGGTCGTGAAGTAGTGATGACCTTCGTGGACCCCGACGTCGTGGACCGTGAGGATCCCCGGATGCCTCAGGCGCGCGGCCGCCCTCGCCTCGCGCATGAACCGCTCGATGTCCCCCGCCTCATCATGAAGAATCTGCTTGAGCGCCACCTCCCGTTTCAATTGCGTGTCCCAGGCCTTCCAGACGATCCCCATTCCCCCCTGGCCGAGTTTCTCCAGGAGTTGATATCGCCCGAACGGCCGGCCGGACCGATCCCGAGGATCCTCGCGGGGCGCCGCGGGGGAGCGGCCCTGCGCCCGGGCGTCGAGCGTTGTGGCGGCCAGGGGAGAGACCAGCCTCGCCGAGCAGGTGGGGCAGAACACGCTCTGGCCCGCCTCGGCGTGCCGCACCTTGTAGTTCTTTCCGCATGTGGGGCACTGGAGCAGTTCGATCCCCTCACGGGAGAGATAGCGGCGGAGATCGTCGGCCTTCAGAATCCCCTCGCGGACGATGACCTCGTCCAGACGCACCGCCACCCCCTCCGCCTGCATCCGCTGTTGCGTGCGGTGGACCGTTTCCACATCCGACTCCGTCACCACGCCCTCGCGGACGAGAGTCCGCAGCATGTCGAGGAGAGCGGTGTTGATGTCTGAGGCGGGGAGCGGCGATGGGGAACCCGCGGAAGGGGCGTCCATGGAGATGCCTCGAGAAGCGGTGGGCGAGGGCATCATCCCACCCGGATACGCGCCCGTCAAGGCCGCGAAAGGCTCGTGCAGGAGGTGCAGGCTGAAACGCCTGTCCCACCGTCCTGAGCCGTGCCCTGCCGGGACGGGCCCCTACGGCGGTGCGACGATCTTCTCCCTCGCCTTCCGTTCGGCCTCGATCTGTTTCTCGAAGGCGGCCTCCGACCCGTCGATGTGCGACACCGCGCGGGCCGCCGTCTGACGCACGACAGGGTCCTCCGCCGGGTCTTCCGCGATCTGCTTCAGGGCCTCCAGCGGTTCGCGCCAATACGACTCCGCAACCGCCGCGATGGCGGGGACCCTCAACTCCCGGACCGCCTCCGGGTCCAGGTCCCGGCGACGGAACAGCGCCAGGAGCCACTCCCGCCCGGCCCGACCCTCCTCCGGCGTGCGGGAGCCCCCCCGGACCAGGATCCGGATCGCCTGCCGCGCCACGCGCAGGGCCTCGGGGGGACGAGGGGCGGCCTGCTGATTCAGCACCTCTTCCACGTAGCGCCTCAACACCTCCGGCAGGGGTCGAAACCCGCGCTCCCCAAGCCGACGCGCGAGGTCCTCTTCGGTCGCCTCCTCGTTCCACCCTCCCGCCTGCCACCTCCGTTCGCGCGCCCGCTCCCGCCACACGTCGTCCAGTTGCGACTGGGCCTGCAGATAGCGGTCCCCGAACGGATCGTTCAGAGAGGTGTTCGGGGAGTAATAGAACTGGTCGAGACCGCGCTTGATGGCGTCACGGATCGAGCCGACATCGGAGGAGTCGTGCAGAATCGCGAAGAGGACGGGGACGGCCGGGGCGATCTTGCGGCGGAGGAGCAGCTCCGCCACGTCGGTCCTCGTCTTCCGACCGTGCTCCGTGAGCGCGCGCCGCTGCACGAACTCCAGCATCCAGGCGATCGATTCGGGGTCGCGACGATCGAGGAGCCCCTCGATCGCCCGCCGCGCCTCGGTCTCGAGTTCGTCGGACTGATCGCGCGGATCCTCGGCCGCCGACTTCAGGAGGTCGCGCACCTGCTGCAGCTCATTCTCGCCTCCCCCCTGGGCGAGGAGGGTGATGGCCCCCCAGCGTTCCGGGTTCGACGCCCGGGGGTCGCGAAGCAGGCGCTGCTCCCGGCGCAGATCGACCGGCGCCCCCATCTCGACCAGGGCCCGAACGGCGGCGGTGCGCTCCGCGGTGTCCGCGCTGTTCATCAGTTCCTGGAAGTCCGGAATAGCGGCGGGATCACGGATGCGGCTGAGCATCTCACGGGCCTGTTCGCGAAGCCAGGAATCGCGGGCTGTGCGCGACCGATCGAGGAGCGGACGAAAGGCGGCCCGGCCCCACTCCTGCCACCACAGGACGGTACGCCCCGCGAATCCCGCCCCGGCGTCCGGCTTCATGAGTTCATCAAGCGCGGGCTCGTACTGCATCCGGGCCAGAATCCCGGTGAGCGTGAGCATGATCGCGTAGTCGTCGCCGTCGTTCTCCATCCACCGGCGCCGGCGATAGTACGGCCGGGCGAGATCGAAGAGCTTCCGGCCCAGCGAGGGAGGGAGGTCCCATCGGGCGAGTCGCTTGTCGCGCGGGGGAACGAAGTCCCACGCCGGAATGAGCCGGGCCAGGGCCTCGATCGCTTGCCGCAGGATGTCTTCGTCGACGCCGTCGAGCCTCGCCAGAAAGGCGACGAACTGCTCCTCGCCGACCGGCTCGCTCAGTCCCAGCCCGGCGAGGAGCTTCCGCGCCCCGGCTTGAGCGGGGGTGTCCGGCTCCGCGGGAGCGGCGGCTGGAGTGGGGCCCGGGGCAACCCAGATCCCTCCGTGCAGGGAGCGGCTGCAGGACGGGACGAAAACCACCCCGAGCGCCAGCGTGACGAGTCCAGCGACGCTGCGACGGGGGAGCATGATATGGAGCGTACCCCGAAGTGCATCGGGAATCAAGAAACGCAGACTCCTTGCTTGGCGTGGCAGGACCCGGCGTGTTACAGTCGGTGCATGGCTTGGCACTCCCCGGGCCGGGCGCCCGCCTTCATCGTCGGCCTCTTCCTCTTCCTGCCCTCCGCGGCCGCGCAGGAGTCGGCCCCGCCGGCGGTCGATCCGGTGTCCGCGTGGGCGGATCACCTGGCGGACGAACGGGAGGAGGTGCGGTCGCGCGCTTCGGGCGAGTTCAACGGATTCGACCCCGCGACCTGCGCGAGGGCCGCGGAGGAACTGGCCTCCCGGCTGCGAACCGGAAATCCGCCGGGGAAGTCCAGACTCCTCAGCGCGCTGGGCCGGCTCGTCCCCCAGCATCTGGCGCACCGCGAAGCGGTCGAGATCATGTCCCGCGCCCTGTCGGATCCGGACCTGGGAATGCGCAAGGTCGCCGGCCAGTTCCTCGGTCGATGGGGTCGCCACGCCCGGGAAGCGGTCCCCGCCCTGGTCGTCGCGCTTCCCGACGTGGATCCAAACGTGCGGTTCTACGCCTCCGCCGCGCTCGCGGAAATGCGGGAGGAGGCGTCCCCGGCGGTGCCGAACCTCGTCGCCCTGCTGGCCGATCCGGAGGAGAAGATCCGCGTCCGGGC
Organism: Planctomycetota bacterium; assembly: GCA_016192525.1. Taxonomy (GTDB): domain Bacteria; phylum Planctomycetota; class MHYJ01; order JACPTZ01; family JACPTZ01; genus JACPTZ01. Next base: position 18,887 of record JACPTZ010000223.1, on the reverse strand, counting down.
TTGTGCCACGCTGGCGGAGATCGGCGCCGCGGCGCGAGAGGCCCTCCCCGCCCTCGGGTCGGCCCTGGAAGACGGGTCCGTCGCCCTCCGCCTCGCGGCGGCGAAAACCGTACTGCGTATCGACGCCCCTTCCGAACGCCTCCTGAACGTCCTTCGAGAGACGCTGAAGGATGCGGACCCGCGGATCCGCGCCGAGGGCGCCTCGACGATCGCCTGGATGAACCCGTCGACGCCGCTCCAGAAGGAACTGACCCTCGCCGCGGCGGACCCGGATCCGTCCGTCCGGGCCTGGGCGATCCTGGCGACGGCAAACCTCGGAGCGGACGCCGCGGAGGTGAAGGAACTTCCACCGCAGACGCTCGAGGAGGACGACCTTCAGGTCCGCATCGCCGTTTCGCTGGTCTCACTCCTTCGCGGGGGCGATCCGGCGGCCGCGATCCGGTCGCTCGGCGGTATCCTCGAGAGGAATCCCCCCTCCGCCCCTCAGACGGCCCTGTCCTTTCTACGAGGCATCCCCCGGCCGCTTCGGTCCCGGCTCTCCGGCGCGATCATTCCCGCCCTGCGCGCCGAGGAAGAGTTCCTCAAGCGCTCCGCCGCAAGTGCGCTCTTCGCCCTGCTGCCCGGGACCGATCCGGACGAGTCCGTGACGGGGACAATCCTGTCGGCCATCGACCCCGGGGAATGGCGCACGCACGAGCACCTCGAGGGAACCCTCCTGTGGCTCGCCGGTGACGGGCCCGCTCACGCCCGGCGACTCCTCGAAGCGCTCCCGCACGCCAACCCCCGGGTTCGCGCGGCGGCGGCCGATCTCCTCGGAAGACTGGGCCGGACGATGGTCGAAGAGAGCATCCCCCGTCTCCTGCGGGCGCTCGGCGATTCAGACGCCCGGGTGCGGGGCGCCGCGGTGAAGTCGCTGGGAGTGCTCGCGGCGGAGCGACCCGCGGTGTACGAAGCCCTGCAGCGGGCGACAACAGACCGCGACCCGCAAGTCCAGGCGTGGGCGCTCAGCGCCGTCGGCCGCAGTCCGATCGTCTCTCTGGAACAGGTGCGGACCCTGGTCCGCCGGCTCGGATCGGAGGAGCACGGTCCGAATTTCGCCGCGACCGGCGCCCTGGGGCAAATGGTGCGGAAGAACAAGGCGGCGGCCTCGCCGCTCCTGGTCGCCGCGATTCCGGACGCTCGCGGGCGAGCTCGGGTGAGGCTCGTGAGGATCCTGGTGGAGGCGAAGACCAACTGGACCGGAGCGGTCGATGTCCTCGCGGAGGCGCTGGAGGACGAGGACGAGCAGACCCGGGCCGAGGTGTACTGGACGTGCAAGGTCTTGACGCTCGCGGAACGCGCCGCCATTCTCCCGACGATCGCCGGGAAGCTCGATTCAGTCCACGCGAGGGATCGGGCGATGGCCGCCGAAGTCCTCCGGGACGCGGCGATCGACGGCGCACTGGCGGGGCCGGAGGGAGCGCCGCTGGTGGAGGCGGTCCGCGCCCAGATTCCGCGGCTCGTCGAGGCGGCGCGAGGCACGGACGGGTCCAGGAATGGCGGGGCGCGGAAGACGCTCATGTGCCTGGGGGCATCAGACGCGGCCGTGCTGTCGGTCTTTGAGGAGGTCCTCCGGAAGGGCCAGTTCGACGAACGGCCGGAGGCCGCCCTCGCGCTCTCCCGGGCCGGCGAGCCCGGGATCGCCCGTCTCGTCGAGGTCGCCGCCGACCCGGACGAACGCGTCCGCTGCGCGGCGCTGCACGGGCTGGGTCCGCATCTTGCCACGTCCGAATCCGCGCGGGCGGCGGTCCTTCGGGCCCTGACCGATCCCCGTTCCGAGGCGAAAGAGACGGCCCTCTCCCTCCTCGCCAGATTCGCTGCGCCTTCCCCGGAGATCTTCGCCCCGGTCCGTCCATTCCTGGCGGACCCCTCCGCCGCGATCCGCCGGGTCGCCCTGCTCGCGGTCCTGCGAACGGGTCGCGGAATCGACGAGATCCCGGACTTACTCGTGAACGCCCTCCGGGACACGGACGAAACGGTCCGGGGCGAGGCGCTCCGCGGACTCCTCGGCGACCCGGCGTCGATCGCGTCGCGGAAGAGGCCCCTGGAAGAGATGCTCCGTCACGCGGACGCGGCCGTGCGGCGCGGCGGCGCGTTCGCGCTGCTCGGGGGGGGGGAGGCCGGCGACCTCGCCCGGTCCGTCCTGCGAGAGGCCCTGACGGGAAAAGACCCGACCGCCCTGATCGAGGTCTATGCCGCGATGCCGACGATCGGGAAGGCGGCCGATGCCCTGTTGGAGGCGTTCCTGGAGGACTCAGATCCGGAAGTGACGCGACACGCCCTGGCCCTCCACGTCGTGCGAACGCTCGCCAGGGGAGATGCGGCCCGGACGCCCATGGACCGGATCCTGCCGCTCCTGAAACGCGACTCGGCCGGCCTGCGCGCGGCCGCGGCCCGGGCGATCGGGACGCTCCGCCCTCTCTCCGACGAGGCCTTCGCCGCGCTTGCGGAGGCGGAGCGGGACCCGGCGGAGGAGGTCCGCGAGGCCGCGTTCGAGGCAAGGGTCGGGATGCGCCGCCGCTGGCCGAGGTTCCGGTAGGCCGCCCGGACGCCCAGATGCGCCTCCATTTGAACTCCCGGACGGGCTGGCCCGCCGGAGGCATTCGCGGTACGATCCTCGATGGAGGGTCACGGTCATGCGACGGACCCGCTCGTGGGTACTCGTGGCGGCGGCGATCGGCGGGGTCATCCTGGGGATCGGATACGGCCTCCTCCGCCTACTCCGCGACACGGCCCCCGTCCCGCCGTCCGGAGGCACACCGGGAGTGAGCGGCCCCCCGAGCCTTCCTCGTCCGGGCGTCGGGGCGCTCCCTCAGGCGAAGGACGTCGGCCCGCTTCCACCCTCCACGACGGTTGCTCCCGGGTCCGGGGTCGCGGACTCCCGAGAGTTGGGATCGCACCCCCCGCTCGGACACTTTCCCTCGGAGAAAGATCGTCGGCGCCTCACCCGGTTTGCTTCTCTGGGGAGGGGTTCGTTGATGTCCATCCGGGGAACCCCCTGTCTCCCCACGCACTTCGTCGATCTTCCGGGGTCGACGGTCGAAGAGCGGCTTCATTCGCTCCTCGATCTGCTCCACGGTCCCGCCCGGATCGTTCTTGAGCCGCCCCACCTCGTCAACGAACGGGAGCGGCGCGTCGCCTGGGAGTACGGGGCCGAAGTGCTCGCGGGCGAGGCCGCCCGGGAAGACCCCGAGACGACCCGGCGGGTGCTGATCGCGTTCTTCCGTGCGGAGCCCGACCCCGACCTCGCCGACATTCTCGCCGGGTGCCTCGGGGACTATCTGAGGACCGAGGCGGGGAAGGCGGCCTTCGGGAGGATCGTGGCAGAGATGTCGGTCTCTTCCGACGCGGCGACCCGCGTCAAGGGACTCGCGTGGCTCGGCTGGTCCATGCCCCCGGGAGCGGAGGAGATATGGATTCGGGCCGTCACCGAAGACCCCTCTGACGCCGTGCGCGAGATCGCCTCCTCCAACCCTCCGCCCCGCAGCGAGAATTCGAGGGCTACCCTCCTCCGCGCCGCGGCCGAAGACCGGTCTGCCGCGGTCCGCCGGCAGGCGATCTTCCAGTTCGGACTCGATGCCTCGGCCGCGGAGACGGTTTCACTGGTGGGCCTCCTCCGCAGCGAACGGGAGGCCGCCGTTCAAGGGACTCTGGTCGATACACTCGCGAACGCCGCGACGGTTCGCGATGTCGAACTCTGGAAGGCGCTCGCGGAGGTGGCGCGCGACGCATCGAGAGACTCCGGGGTCCGCTCCCGCGCGGCGAGGTCGATCCTGTCCGGTCCCGACATCGGCGTTCCGGTCCCTCTCGATCCGGCGGTCCTCCGGGAGATGGAGGACCTGTACGACCGGTTTCGCTCCGAGGAGCTGAAACGGGAATCGGAGGAGTTCGAAAGGCGCGCCCGGGAGGCCGCCGCCGGGCCGAGGCCGGCTCCACCGCCCCCTCCGCCTTCGGAGTCGCCGGTCGCCGTTGAACCGCCCGTGGACGAGAACGACCCCCTCGCGTATCCAGAACGGAGCGGGTTCCGCCACGAGGACTATCCGGGCGAAACACTGGAGGAGAAGGTGTCCCTCCATCTTGAGCGGGGGCGGGCCCTGATCCGGGCCGCCGCGGCCATCGGCATCAAGGTGGTTATGACCCCCGAGGAGCGGCGGATTCGGGACGCGCACGAACGGTGGAGCGGCGATTTCTTTGACCTCACCACGAGGGGCCTCCGGGACAATCCGGCGCCGGCCCTCGCCACCCTGCGCAAACTCCTCACGGCCGAACGCGATCCTGAGGTCGCGGATGATCTCGTCCACCGATTGCAGACCCTCTCCCTGAACGGGGCCGGGACGGCCGAATTCCGACAGTTGATCGGAGGGCGACTGGCCAGCCCGGACCCGGACGTTCGCCGGCGGGCGCTGAGGTGGCTGAAGGACGCGTCCACCCGTGAAACGCTCGCGCAATGGGAGAGTATCCTGAAGAACGACCCGTCCGAGGAGGTGCGGAACGCGGCCGCCTGGGCCCTTCCCGAAGACGCCGTGGAGTGGCGTTCGGCCCTGCTCCGCGCGGCGAAGGAGGACGCGGCGGTGAAGGTGCGGACGACCGCGATCTATGCCGTAGCGCAGGCGCCGTCGTCCTCCGAACTCCACGAGTTGATCGGGCTCCTTCGCGGGGACCCCGATCCGGTGATCCAGACGACGGTGATCGACGGAATCCAGTGGAACTGCACGCGCCGCGACGCCGAGGTGGCCCCGGCGCTCCTCGAGGTAGCCCGCGATGCCGCGCGGACCGTCGACGTGCGCCTCACCGCCATCGATGCGGCCCTGCAGGGGACGATGGGGGGGGAGGGGTTCGTCACCGACCCGACCCAGCGTCGCGAGCTCGAAGCCCTCCGAAAGGCGCTGAATCCGGACGGCCGCCGGTGATCTCTCAGCACGCCCCGGTACTGTCAGGCACGCCCCTGGGGATCCGTGAACGCCAGGCGCGCGGGTGGCCGGCCCTTGTTTTCTCAGGGAATGGAGAGACTCTGGCCCGGGATGGGCAGGATCTCGACGCGCGACCCATGGGTGAGCCGGAGGCTGGGCATCCGCACCCTCTGAAGGAACCGGTGAACATCACCGACCGCCCCCGCCCCGTCTCCTCGGGGCGGAGGAGCGGGCGGATCCTCCCCGCAGTATGCGCTGTTCCGCCCGGTCGCGCGAGAATTCTGAAAGAAAGGGGCCGGGCGTTCGGGAGGCCAGTGTTCTTGCGACTTCCGGGGCGGATCATTTTTCCGGAGTGGCTCCGAAAACCGCTTGACACCTCCGATAAATGTGATATCATAGCGTTCAGTTGATTCAGATGAACACGTGGAGATCGAAAGGTGCCCCCGCTTCAACAACCAAACCCGGCGGAGCCGAGGGACGGGTCGGACGCGGTCGGCTCCGACTTTGTGGAACGCCGGATCGTCGTCCTCCGGGGACAGCGGGTGATGCCGGGCACGCACCTCGCGACCCTCTACGGGATTCCGACCAAGGTGTTGATGCAGGCGGTGAGGCGGAACATCGAGCGATTCCCCGGGGATTTCATGATTCAGATCACGGAGGAGGAGGTGGAGGCGCTGAAGGGGATTTTTCCTCTCGAGAGCAGCGCAACCTGTTCCCCTGAAGGCAGTTGTTCAAGGTCACAAATTGTGACCTTAGACGGCGGGATCCTGACGGCGTCCTGGGGAAGCGCGGGCGCGCCACGAGCGGCGTGTTCCGCTGGAGCATAATACTATGGATTGGCGAACGTGCGATGTGCGGACCCTGGCCGGCACGGGCGACTGCGTCACGCGCGCCACCGGGGCCATTCTCCGCGACGCCCTCGAACGGGCGCTGGAGGAGATCCCCGAGCCGGGCGGAATCCTCTGCGACTTCGTCCGGGTGGGCGTCCTCGACTTCTCCTGCGCCGACGAGGGGATCGCCCGGCCGGTCTCCCGCCTCGCCAGCGGAGAGTATGGGGAGCGGCACCTGATCCTGGCGAACGCCACGCCGACCCATCTCGAGAATCTCGCCGTGGCGCTGGAGCGCAAGGTCCTCGCCTGCCCGACGGTGCTGCTCCCCGGCGCCATCGCGGTCGGCGTCCGCGTGAAGAAACCGGTGTGGGGCATGACCGGGGTCCTTCACCCCTCCCTCGCGGAGGTGTACGAGATGATCCAGAAGGACGGGACCCTGACGGCGAAGACGCTCGCCGGCCGGCTCGGGATCGAGTTGAACACCGCCTCTACGAGGCTCATCAACCTGCACAAGCGCCGCCTCATCGCCCGCGACGAGAGCGCGCTGAAAGAGGGCGGGAGGGAGTTCGTCTATGTGAGCCTGGCGCGGGCGTGGGCCGAGACGCTGACACAGCAGGTCTGAACCGCAGAGACGTGGAGGACGCTGAGATGAAGATAAATGAACTGACGAGAGAAGTAATCGGAGCGGCGATCGAAGTGCACCGAACGATCGGGCCGGGACTTCTGGATTCCGCCTACGAAGCCTGCCTGTGCCGTGAACTCAGCCTCCGGCGAATCCACTTCGTTCGGCAGCGTCCCTTGCCGCTGGAATACAAGGGATTGAAACTCGGAGGCTGGAAGGCCAGTCTCCTGATCAATTTTCATGTGCCCGTCCTGAAGGACGGCATCCGTAGACTGGTGCTGGGGTTGCAGGAGTAGTTGTACTCTGCGCCCTCTGCGTCTCTGCGGTTCAAACACCCTCTCTACTAAGGAGCACAGACATGGTCGCAACGGGAACGGGGACGTCGTCGCACGCGCAAACCGGGGCCGCAGGGGCTCCCGCGCCCACAAAGGCTGAGGAACGCCGCGCCGAGGCGCTGAACTCCGCCATCCTCCAGATCGAGAAGTCGTACGGGAAGGGCTCCATCATGCGCCTCGGGGCCGACACGAAACTCGACATCCAGGGCATCGGCACCGGCGCCCTCTCCGTCGATCTCGCCCTCGGCGGCAAGGGGGTCCCGCGCGGCCGCATCGTCGAGGTCTTCGGGCCGGAGTCGTCCGGCAAGACCACGCTCTGCCTCCACATCGCCGCCAACGCCCAGAAGATGGGCGGAACCGCCGCCTTCATCGACGCCGAGCACGCGCTCGACCCCGTCTACGCCCGGAAGATCGGCGTCAACCTGAACGACCTCCTCCTCTCCCAGCCCGACTGCGGCGAGCAGGCCCTCGAAATCACCGAGTGCCTCGTCCGCTCGAACGCCGTCGACGTGATCATCGTGGACTCCGTCGCCGCCCTCGTCCCGAAGTCCGAACTCGAAGGCGACATGGGCGACTTCCAGATGGGGAGCCAGGCCCGTCTCATGTCGCAGGCGATGCGGAAGCTGACCGCCGCCGTGGCCAAGGCGAACACCTGCGTCATCTTCACGAACCAGATCCGAGAGAAGATCGGCGTGATGTTCGGCAACCCCGAGACCACGCCCGGCGGCCGGGCGCTCAAGTTCTACTCGTCGGTCCGGATCGACATCCGCAAGATCACCACCATCAAGGACGGCGAAGTCACCGTCGGGAACCGCACCCGCGTCACCATCGCCAAGAACAAGATCGCTCCGCCGTTCAAGCGGGCCGAGTTCGACATCCTCTACAGCGAGGGGATCTCGAGGCCGGGCGACCTCCTCGATCTGGGCGAGGAGGCGAAAGTGATCGAGAAGAGCGGAACGTGGCTCTCGTACGGGAAGACCCGGCTCGGGCAGGGCCGCGAGAAGGCCCGCGATTTCCTCAAGGAGAATCCGGAGCTGATGTCCGGTCTGGAGCGCGACATCCGGAAGGCCCTCGGGGTGGAGATCGGGGATGCGCCCGTGACGCACCTGGGCGCGGGGGTCCCGAAGCCGCCGGCCATGTCGCCCGCGCCGCGCCCGGCGGAGGCCGCGAAGGAAACGGCGGAGGCGGGGGCGGAGAAGCGCAAGTAACGGGGGGACGAAGAGGGTGGCACGGGGAGTCGCGGCCACCCGTGGCCGTAGGGGCGGGGACCGACCGGTCTCTGCTCGGAGAGACGTCGGAGGAGGGGAGCGGACCTGGTCAGCCAGGAGGCGTGGGCCGTCCGATGAGGTCGGGACCCGCCCGCGACGCGTAGGGGCGGGGACCGACCGGGCTCCGCTCGGGGAGACGTCGGAGGAGGGGAGCAGACCTGGTCAGCCAATAGGCATGGGCGGTCCGATGAGGTCGGGACCCGCCCGCGGGATGGGGGGAAACAGGGAGGGCCGGGGCCGGGAGGGCCCGGCCGGGGAGGGTCGCCGGGGGGCGGGGCGAGGGGTGCCCCGCTTCCCCCCGGCGGGGCGAAGGCGTCTGATGAAGAGACGGGCACCCGGTTCTCCCGCCCCTGCAGGGGAGGGAGAGGGTGAGAGTCGCGCGGATCGAAAACCCCTCATATCCCGGAGGAATACATGAGTGCAACGACCGAGACGAAATCGCTGGTGTCGTTCGGGGAGTACAAGGGTCATGCCCTGCTGGTGCTGGGCGGCGAATCGCGTTTCCCGTTCCAGTTCGGCGCGGCGAAAGCCAGGTTGCTGCTGGCGGCGATCGAGGAGAAGGGGCCACAGGGGTTCGCCGACCTGCTCAAGGAGTTCGTGGCGAAGAACGATCCCGGGAGAGAAGCGTAGCGTGGGGTGCATGGCGGCGCTGATGACCCCGCACCGGTGGCCGAAGAAGCACTGGAGAGGAAGATGAAAAAGTGCGTGAAACGGAGAGTCATTGTTGAGATAAGAGGAGGGACGATGGTCGGCTTTTATGTGTCGGACCCGCGTGTCGAAGCGCATCTCGTCGATTGGGATCATGTCCACGCGGGCTGGAGTGGGGACACGAGGTTGCGACCTGATCGAATGGCAGACATGCCCGCGGAAACAAGGAGGCTCGTACACGGGAAGGCCCACAGGGCTTCTGCACGAGGTGCCGATCCGAGCGATCGAGGAGATGCATAATCATGAAGAACTTGCTCTTTCATGAAGACCCCCCTGAGATTTCCGAGGCCTACAACGAAAGGGCGAGAGTAATCCTCGTCCATGGGGATACTCTGGAGACCCTCCGGGGGATGCCGGACGCCACCGTCAATCTCATCGTCTCTTCTCCTCCGTACAACATCGGGAAGGCCTACGAAGCCAGGCAGGAACTCGTCACCTATCTGGACGGCATGAAGCCGGTCCTTGCGGAGCTGTGGCGCGTGCTCTCGCCGCGAGGGTCTCTCTGCTGGCAGGTAGGCAATTTTGTCGACAAGAGCGAGGTGTTCCCTCTCGATGTCTACTTCTACCCGATACTCAAAGAACTCGGGTTCAAGCTGAGGAACCGGGTGATCTGGCACTTTGAACACGGATTGCATTGCAGTGTGCGCTTCTCGGGGCGCTACGAGACCCTGCTTTGGTTCACGAAGTCCGAACAATACACTTTCAACCTGGACTCAGTTCGTGTCCCCTCAAAGTACCCGGGAAAGACCCATTTCCGCGGACCCAACAGAGGCAAACCGAGCGGCAATCCGCTTGGCAAGAACCCAAGTGATGTGTGGAAGCTCCTGATTCGCGATTGGGAGACGCAACTCTGGAACATCCCCAATGTCAAGTGCAATCACCCGGAAAAGACCATCCACCCATGCCAGTTTCCGATCGAACTCGTGGAGCGCTGCGTACTTGCTTTCACCGAGGAGGGAGACCTTGTGTTCGATCCGTTCTCGGGAGTCGGGTCTGCATTGCTGGCGGCCCTAAGGCATGGCCGAAGAGCCATGGGGATCGACAAGGAGAAATCCTACATTCAGGAAGCGAGAAAGCGAATTCGCCTTCTGGGAACGGACGCGTTACCCTATCGATCCATGGGGCGGCCGGTCTACCAACCCACCGGGCGAGAAAAGGTGTCACAAGTACCCCGACTATGGCTCGACGCCGAAAAGGTGAACCCATGAGAATCGCTGGAGTCTACTCGTTCAATGGCGGAGAGCAGGCGGTCCGTGAGCGGTACGCGGATCTTCTGGCGGAAATCGAGCAGGCCATCGGAAGCGTGAACGCCGCTCGACACAAGACGAAGAAGTCCGAAGAGAAGACCATGCCCGGCGAATTGCTCTTTTCGCCGGTCGCCCTCAACGAGGCGTTCGAAAAGCAGTTCACCGATAGGGAGTGGCGCAAGGTGCGTGTGACGTGCGATTACCCAACGGAATTCTACTGCAAGGACTATTCTCCGAAGAGACTGCGCCGCGGGGCGTTTCGGGAGATGGACTTCGTCAAGCGGAACCTTGGACTGGAGGTACAGTTCGGGAAGTACTCGTTCATGGTCTACAACGTGGCCGCCAAGATGACGATCTTCCGCAACCTCGGCCACATCGACACCGGCGTCGAGATCGTGCCCGTGAAGGCGTTGGCCGACGAGATGAGCAGCGGAGTCAGCTACTTCGAGCAGTTCCTCTGGGACCTGGAGAAGCGAGGGGTGTCCAACATCGACGTGCCCGTCCTGATTCTGGGCATCGACGCCTGATGCCCGCCGCTCCGATTCCTCGTTGGGATGCGCCCCATGAAGAAACTTACACCCAACCTGATGGTGGAAAGCGTGGACGAGACGATTGTGTTCTATCGTGACGTCCTCGGGTTCAAGGTGGTGATGACGCTTCCGGAGGCGGGCGTGAAGGACTTCGCCATCCTCCAGTGGGGAAACGTCGAGCTGATGCTGCAGTCACGGAAGTCGATCCGGGAGGACCTGCCCTTCATGGCCGAGCAGCCCATCGGCGCGAGTTCGATCCTCTACGTGGAGGTCGAAGGCATTCAGGCCCTGCATGACCGGATCTCGGGAAAGGTCAGCGTGCTGCTCCCGATGCGGAAGACCTTCTACGGGATGCAGGAATTCTGCATCCGGGACCCGCACGGCTACGTCATCGTGTTCGCCGAGCCGGTCGCCTGAGGCCAGGGCGGCCACGGAGAAGCGGGGAGGAGAAACGGAGAGACGCAGAGGAGTGGCGCGCGGAGTCGCGGAGACGCGGAGACAGGGGCAGGGTTCACAGGGGACCAGCACGGGGAGGGACGGAACATGCACGAGAACGAGATATCCGGGGCCATCGTGGACGCGGCCTTCAAGGTGCACACGACTCTTGGACCCGGCCTGTTGGAGTCCATCTACGAAGTGGCCATGACCCACATCCTCCGGAAGCGCGGATTCAAGGTCCTTCGTCAGGTCGTCGTCCCCATCGTCATCGAAGGTGAAACGCTGGACGAAGCCTTCCGGGCGGATCTCATTGTGGAAGACAAGATCGTCGTCGAGCTCAAGTCGGTCGAGGGAATCGCGCCGGTCCATCGCAAACAGACGCTGTCATACACCCGACTGCTCGGCCTCCGGATAGGCCTCCTGATCAACTTCAACGTCGCCCTGATCAAGGATGGAATCACGCGCGTGGTCAACGGAATGCCGGACAGCCCCCTTCCATCGCCGGCTGGTCAGCGGGGGTCTCCGGGGAGTAGAATTGTATTGGATCCGGTCCGAATCCGGGTTTCGTAGGGTAAGGGAGAGGTCCGTTTCTTCCGTCCGTTTCTTCCGTCCGTTTCTTCCGTCCGTTTCTTCCGTCCGTTTCTTCCGTCCGTTTCTGTCCTCTGTTTTTCTCCGCGTCCGTTCTCCGCGTCTCCGCGTCTCCGCGAGAACTTCTCCGCGTCTCTCCGCGTCTCTCTATTCGCCCCGGCCGGAAAGGTGCCTCATGGACTGGCTCCCCGTCGTCGCCCTCGTCGTCCTGGCGGCCGCCCTGCTCTGGCAACAGACCCGATCGGAGGCCCGGTTCCGGGCCCTTCTCGAGGCCCCGAGACCGGCCGATCCGGCCATCCCCCTCCTCCAGCAGCAGATCGAGTCCCTGCGGGGCCAGGTCCAACTGTCCATCGACTCCCTCCGCGGACAGGTCCAGCAGACGCTCTCCGCCGACGCCGGGCAAACACAAGACCGACTCGCCGAGACCACCGCGCAGCTCCTCCAGCAGCTCAATGCCGTCCAGTCGGCCCTGGACGAGCGCCTCAAAACCAGCTCCGAGCTGGTCCAGCAGACCACCGCCCAGGTTGGCCAGCGCCTGGACACCGCCGCCCGGGTCGTCGGCGAGGTCCAGAACCGGCTGGGCACGCTCGAGGGGGCCAGCCAGAAGATCTTCGACCTGGGGAAAGACCTCGCCGGGCTTCAGGAGATCCTTCGCTCCCAGAAGGCGCGTGGAGTCCTCGGCGAACAGATGCTCGAGAACCTCCTGACCGAAGTCCTCCCCCGGGAGCACGTCTCGCTCCAGCACGCCTTCAAGGACGGGGAGAAGGTCGACGTCCTCCTCCGCCTCGCCGACGGAGGGGTGGCGATCGACGCCAAGTTCCCGCTCGAAAACTTCCGCCGGGCCGTCGCCGCCCCTGAGGCCGAGCGCGCCGCCCTCTGGTCCCAGTTCGGACGCGACGCCCGCAAGCACATCGACGACATCGCCCGGAAGTACATCCGCCCCGACGAGGGCACGCTCGACTTCGCGTTCCTGTATGTTCCCGCCGAGAGCGTCTACTACGAGATGGCGTTCGGAACCGCGGTGAACCGGGAGGGCGAATCGGTCGCCGTCTACGCGCAGCGAAAACGGGTGATCCTCACCTCCCCCGCCACCCTCTTCGCCTACCTCCAGACCGTCCTCATGGGGCTGAAGAGTCTCCAGATCGAGCGGGAGGCGCAGACCATCCAGGCCAATCTTGCCCGGCTGCGCGGGGATCTGGCGCGCTTTCAGGATCTGTTCGGCAAGATGGGAACCCACCTCAAGAATGCCGGCACCTCGTACGGAGAGGCCGAGAAGAAACTCGAGAGGCTCGGCGACCGCCTCGAGGGTATCGCGACGCCGGAGCCGTCAGCGCCGGACTCCCCGGACGCCCCCTCCGGCGCCACGCCGCCCCCGACGAAGCCCGGCAACCGCGAGCTTTGGAGAATCGCATGAGATGTCTTTTCCTGTCCTTCGTGTTAGTTCTTTTTTAGGGAGGAGGAAGTCATGGCATCTGCCGCCGTCGTCGCCGAGGAACCCGGCACCCGCCGGGAAGCGGCCGGCCGCTCCGAGTCCGCCGCCGATCTCGATCGCCTGATCGAGACCCTGCACGGCCGGTTCGGCTTCAGCACCTTCAGACCCGGCCAGGAGGCGGTCATCCGCGCCGTCATGAGCGGCCGGTCCGCCGTCGCCGTTCTGCCGACCGGGGCGGGGAAGTCGCTCTGCTACCAGCTGCCGGCCCTGATGAGCGCCGGTCTCACCGTCGTCGTCTCGCCGCTCATCGCCCTCATGAAGGACCAGGTCGACCGTCTCGAGGCGCGCGGCGTGAAGATCGCCACCACGATCCACTCCGGCCTGGCCGCCGCCGAGATCACCCGGCGAATCGCCGGAATCGCCCGGGGCGAACACCGGCTCGTCTACTGCGCCCCGGAACGGTGCACCCAGCCCGGGTTCGTGGAAACCCTCTCCCGCCTCCCGGTGTCGCTCTTCGTCGTCGACGAGGCCCATTGCGTAAGCCACTGGGGCCACGACTTCCGGCCCGACTACCGCTGCCTGCCGCCGGTGATCGCGCGACTGCGGCCGAGGGCGGTCCTCGCCGTCACCGCCACCGCCACCCCGCGGGTCCGGGCCGACATCATCGCCACGCTCGGGCTGCTCGACCCGCTCGTTCATGTGGCCTCCTTCGATCGGCCGAACCTCACCTGGCGCGTGGAGCGGGTGTCGGATCGCGAAAAGCGGTCGCACCTGCGCGCGGTGCTCGCGGAGCGGCCGGGTTCGACCATCGTCTATGTCGCCCGCCGGCGCGACGCCGAGGAGGTCGCCTCCGAACTGGTCACCGCCCGGGAGAAGGCGGTTCCCTATCACGCCGAGCTGCCGGCCGCCGAGCGGGTCCGGAGCCAGGAGGCCTTCGCCTCGGGCCGGGCGCGGATCATCGTGGCCACGGTCGCCTTCGGGATGGGAGTCGACAAGCCCGATGTCCGCTCGGTCGTCCACCTCCACCACCCCGGCTCGATCGAGGCCTACTATCAGGAGGCGGGCCGGGCCGGCCGCGACGGGGAACCGGCCGAGGCGCGGCTCCTCTTCGATGCGCGCGACGCCGGACTCCACCAGTACTTCATCCGCATGAACTACCCGGACCTCCTCGGGATCCGTCAGGCGTACGGCCACATCCAGGGACGCCGCGCCCTGGAGGAGCTCGCCGAGGAGCCGGGCTGGAGCCAGAACCGGGTGAACGTGGCTCTCGGGGTTCTCGAATCGCAGGGATTCATCCGCCGAACGACACCCGGGCGCTTCCTGGCGGGCGACGCCCCCCCGGGCACCATCGCCCCCGACCTCCGTGCGATGTGGGAGCGGCAGGAGGGCGACCTCGATCGGCTGGCGCGGATGATCGAGTACGCCACCACCCTCGAGTGCCGCCGCGGGGTTCTGCTCCGCTACTTCGGCGAGGCGATGCCCGCCGATACGCGGTGCGGCCACTGCGACCGGTGCGAGGTGACCGCGGCCACATCCGTCCGCGAAAGGATCGTGAAGTTCTTCACGGGGAGCGCCGGGGGGAACTCCGGCCGTTCCGCGGGCCGGCGGACCGCCCGAAGAGACGGCGAAACTCCGCCCGCCCCGCCCGAGCGGCTCGCCTCCGCGATCCTATCGGCCGTGCCGGACCTGCAACGATTCCATCTCGGAGTGAGCGGGGTGAGCAAGGTGTTGTGCGGAAGCGAGTCCCATCTGATCGAGCGCCTCCGTCTGCGGGAGTCTCCCCACTACGGGCGCCTTTCCGGCACGGCCCAGAAAACCGTGGCGGAGTCGGTGCAACAACTCGTGGAAGAGGGACGATTGCGCCGGACCGGCGGAGCGCTCCCGGCCGTGGAACTCGCGGTTGTGCCGATGGAAGCGGCAGAGTCCACGGACGCGTGAGGGCGGTGGAGGACGGCGATGACGCTCGCGCTCGGAGTCCCCCCGATTCACCCCGCCGCACCTGGGGCCGGACGGCGGGGGAACGGGTGGAAGATGATCGTTTCAGGAGAGCGTCGTAAGGTGGGGAGAGGGCCGAGGCGCACACCCGGGGGCGCGCCGGCCCGAACGATTCCCGGGGAGACGTCTCAACGCAAAGGAGGGGGCCATGCCCAACCTCAACTTCGTGCTGCTGATGGGGAACATGACGAGGGACCCGGAACTCCGCTACACGCCGGGCGGATCGGCGCTCTGCAAGTTCGGGCTCGCCATGAACCGGCGGTGGAAGAAGCCGGACGGAACGATGCAGGAGGAAGTCTGCTTCGTCGACGTGACCGCCTGGAAGCGCTCGGCAGAGCTCTGCTCGGAGTATCTCAAGAAGGGGCAGCCGGTCTGTGTAGAGGGCCGTCTGAAGCTCGACCGGTGGGAGAAGGACGGTCAGAAGCGGTCGAAGCTGGAGGTCGTCGCCAGCCGGATCCACTTCGTCGGTTCAAACCGGGGCGGCAGCGGGACGACCGAACACGAGGACGGGGAAGACGCCTCCCGGAGCACGCGACCGTCCCGAGCCGGCCACGCTCTGGCTTCGGCCCGAACGGGAGCCGCGAGCTTCGGCCCGGGCGCCGGGGCGGAGGAGGCGGAGGAGGGAGAGGGAGAGTCGGAGGAACCCGGCGAGGAGGAGTCTCCAGCGGCGGGATCAGCCATCGTTGAGGCGGCGCCGGCCACCGCAGGCCGCGAAGAGGACCCGCCTTTCTAGGGACCGCGGACGGGTGGCACGGGCGACGCGAGCGGGGGTGGCATGGGCGACGCGAGCGGGGGTGGCACGGGCGGCTCGCCCGCCCGTGCCCGGGGAGGGCGGCCCAGTCTCGGATGGCACGGGCGGCTTGCCGCAGGGCCCATGCCTGGCCGAGGGGTGCCCGGGATATGTCCGGATCCTGCGGGTACGCCGCCGTGATTCAGGTGGGCGGGCCAAGACAGAGGTCGGGCTGAGTCCGTAGGGGCGGGGACCGACCGGTCACCCGAGGCTCACTCGCCCGGTACCGGCCGAGGATCGCGGGCGTCCGGAACGCCCCTCACGGGCGACGAGGTCGGGACCCGCCCGTCCGCTGTCCGGGGGCCCTGACCGCTCTCTGCGTTCGGGCCCCGCCCGCCCCCGACGCCGGTTCGCTCCTCCGCATGTTCCCGGCGCACAGTCCCGATGCAGTTCGTGCCGAAGAGCCGAAAGCGGTTTCGGGCGACGAGCTGGTACGCGAGATCGGCGAACTGCCGGAGACCGGGAACGCGGTAGAGCCACCCGACCGGGGCCAGGAGGGGCTGGAGGGAGAGGACCCGGACGATCGCGTCGGCCCCGACCCGAACACGGCCGTCCGACTCGACCGTCTGCATCGCCTGCTCGCAGGCGGCGGGAGTGATCCCGGGATACGGATCCAGAACCCCGGGATCGCGAAAGGATCGAACGCGGAGGCGGCCGCCCCCCCACCGTTCCAGCCGCGCCGCCTCCCGCCGGCAGAAGGCGCAGTGACCGTCGTAGAGCAGGACGGGCTTGAAGGGCTCGTCGACCATGAGATGAAACTACCACTCCTCCCGCGAATCGACAACCGCTTTGCGGGAGGGGCGGCGTCCACCATGAATGCCGGGGACCATCCTCGAAGCAACGCACAGCCCAGAACAACGGAAAAGGAAACCACTGAAACCGCTGAGGCCACTGACGGGCTTCCGCCTTCGCCCGTCGGGCTGTGGGGGACAGGTCGGCGGGCAGGCAAATCGCCACGAACGCCAAGGCTGGGAGCCCCTAGCCCGGATTATTCACGAACGGCAAGTGCGTTTCCCCGGAAAACCGTCCGCCCTGAGCGAGCCGGCCTCTGTCCGGCCGGCAAGTCGAAGGGCCGGACCGCAACACCGTGTCGCCCTTCGACTCGGCGGTCGAAACAACTGACCGCCTCGCTCAGGGCGGACGGCTTGACGTGCCGGGCGCTCGGCGCGAAGGCGCCGCGCATTCATGAATAATCCGGGCTAGGACTCAACGCGAAGGCGCAAAGACGCGGAGTCGCGAAGAACAACCACGGAAACGGATTCCTTTCATTGCCGGATGAGCCTGTTCTCCTTGCCTACACTCCCTCTGTTTTCGCTTCTTCTGTTTCTGTCCCCCTCCCAACTCCTCTGTTTCAGTGGCCTCAGCGGCTTCAGTGGTTCACCTTGTTCGCTCCGTTGTTTCCGCTTCTGTTCCTGTCGTTTCCTCCTTCGTGGAATTCGTGAAATTCGTGGTTCATTCCGTTCCGGGTTCGCGTCAAGACGAGTATGCTTCAACCGGATGAGCCCCCTTTCCGCCCCCGATCTCCCGGCCTTCCATGATGCCCTGGTGGGACCGATCGAGATGGTCTCGGAGTGGCATGGGACCGGAGCGGAGGAAGGGCAAAGGTACGAGGTTACCGCCCGTGACGTTGTCATCCTGAGCGAAGCCCGCCGCCGTTTGGCGAGCGATGCGAAGGATCGCCAGCCTTGACTCGGGCAAACGCCTTCCTGCGGCAGGCCTGGCGATCCTTCGCCTCGCCCCGCGGGGCGAGGCTCAGGATGACAATGCGGCAACCTCAGACGGGCAAAGGAACATTACATGAAACACCACACCGAGTACCTGTGGTTCAACACCCGCCAGGAGCGCGACTACGTCAGAATCACCGACGAGATCGCGGCCGCGGTGAAGGCGAGCGGCGTCCACGAGGGGATGGTCCTGGTCTCCGCCATGCACATCACCGCCGGGGTCTACGTGAACGATGCCGAAGACGGCCTCATCGCCGACATCGACGAGTGGCTGGAGAAACTGGCGCCCTCCGGTCGCGACTACCGCCACCACCGCACCGGCGAGACGAACGGCGACGCCCATCTCAAGAACCTCCTCATCGGCCATGAGGTCATCCTCCCCATCACGAAGGGCGCCCTCGACCTCGGCCCGTGGCAGCAGGTCTACTATGCGGAGTTCGACGGGCGGCGAAAGAAGCGCGTGGTCGTGAAGGTGTTGGGGGAGTGATCTCACCGGTCGGGGCGCCGCGCCGGCCCGGGCGGATTGAAGTCGGCCCCACGAACGCCCTTCGCCCCCCTCGCCGAAACACCGCCCTCCTCAGGGCGCGCGCCGCGAACCGCCTCGCCCGCCCCCACCCCACGTGCCCCAGCCACGAGGCCACGCTCGCCATGGCCTCGACAGACCCGATCTCGCCTGCGGCGTATTGCGCCCACAAGCGATCGAGTCGGCGAAACGCCCGTCGCTTCGGCCGCGGACGCAGTCGCCGGTGTGAGGCCGTGACGATCCATCCCAGGAACGGGAATCCGGTCCCGCATCGGTAGATCACGCTCTTGTCCTCGTTCAGATGCAGCCGCTCCCGTTCGAGAAAGTCGCCGACGAACCGCCGCACCTTCGCCAACTCCGTCGCGTCGTCCCCGAAGGCGAGCATGTCATCCATGTACCGAAGGTACCCGAGGCTCCTGCCTGCCTGCCTGCCTGCCTGCCTGCCTGCCTGCCTTGGGGCCCCCGAGTCCCCGAGTAGACCCCGCCATCCGTTTGGCGGGGGCGTAACGAGGGGACGGTCCACACTGGAGATGAACCGATCCGCATCCGCCAGATACAGATTCGCGAAGTGCTGACTCAGCAGGTTCCCGATCGGCAACCCCTTGCGCCGCTCGACCGGAGTGAAGAGTGCGTCCCCGGGAAACCACGCCGCCACCGGCTCCTGCGCGTTGCTCGTGTCGATGGCGAAATCCAGATACCGAAGGAGATCATGGTCCTTGAAAAGTCGGCGCAGTTTCGTTGTGAGGATCGCGTGGTCGATGCTCGGAAACAACAACACCACACACTACCCACACCCAGCCCCTTCCACCGAAGGTTACGATCGTCCGCGAGCATCATCCGTTGCACGGTCAGTCCCTCGACGTCTTCGGCTCCACTCACCGCTCCGGTCGCCTTCGACTCATCCTCGT
>JACPTZ010000162.1 GCA_016192525.1 Planctomycetota bacterium | reverse complement strand
CGCGCCAGTTCCTTCGCCATGGCCTCCCGCCAGCTCGTGAGGTCCTCCAGGAAGTCCACGTCGACCGGCCTAGCGCCCCTCGCCTTGAAGAGATCCCGCTCGATTTGCCCTCGCTGGCGTACGGACTTGGCAAGCTCCTCGGCGAGAAGCCGCTCAATGGCGCCGGAGGCGACCGCTTCTCGCGACAGGGTGTCGTAAAGCACATCGAAGCGGTCGACGTACTGGTCGCACGAGAGCGTCAACCGGTCCACGCGGCCGAGATCGGGCTCGTCCCGGCGGGGGGCGGGGACCTCGTCGTGTACGTCACGAACCTCGGGGTGGTGGCGGCGTGCGACGCGCTCACGGGGCAGGTCCGCTGGGTTGTCCTGGCGGGAAGCGAGCGTCCCGAGAGCCGTCGGCTGGTCTCACGCGCGGTCACCTGGGGCGACAATCCCCCGTTCGTCGTCGGATCCAGCGTCGTCGTGACGCCGCAGGACTCCGATCTCGGGCTGGTGCTGGATCGCGAGTCGGGACGGCTCCTGGACGCCCTCTCGACGCGACCGGCCGGGGCGTCCCTCTGGCCAGGTGAAAGGGACGGGGTTCTGTACCGGTATCTGGTCGCGGACGGGCGGGGCCGCATGGCCTTCAGCGGCGCCGCTCTGCGGATCGTGGATGGAGGGGAGTCGGTCCCGGGAGCAGGGGACGGGGGGACCGGTTCGACCCGACGTCTCGATGAGCCCGCCATTGGACGCGGCTACTGGAGCGGAGGGGTGTACTACTTTCCCGCGGCGAGCGGGCTGATGGCCTTCGACACCCGCGATCCCGGGGCCGGGGTGGTGCGTATCATGGACTGGGATCGCCCCACGGACTCCCCCTGCGAGGTGGTGGCGGGGGAGGGCTGGGGGATGGTGGTGTGGCGGACGGGCGTGTGGATGGTGCCGCTGAGATAGTCGAAAGTCGGAATCCGATAGTCGACCGTCGAGAGTCGGAAGGGTGAGTTTTGACTTCTGACGGGCGACTTTCGACGGGCGAGTCTTGACTCCTTCAAGGAGACCCATGTGAGTCAGAACATTCCGTTCGAGAACGATCTCGCCGCCGCGGAGCGGCTGAAGGCCGCCTACGAGAAGATGCGGAAGGAGATCCGCAAGATCATTGTCGGCCAGGATCGGGTGGTGGAGGAACTGCTCGTCGGCATTTTCGCCCGCGGGCACTGTCTCCTCATCGGCGTGCCGGGGCTGGCGAAGACGCTCCTCATCCGCACGCTCGCGCAGACCCTGTCGCTGACGTTCAGCCGGATCCAGTTCACGCCCGACCTGATGCCCTCGGACATCACCGGGACGGAGGTGATCCAGGACGACAAGTCGAGCGGCGAGCGGGTCCTTCGCTTCATCAAGGGGCCGATCTTCGCGAACGTGCTGCTGGCAGACGAGATCAACCGGACTCCGCCGAAGACGCAGGCGGCGCTCCTCGAGGCGATGCAGGAACTGCAGGTGACGGCGGGCGGAAAGAAGCACGTGCTCGATCCGCCCTTCTTCGTCCTGGCCACGCAGAATCCGATCGAGCAGGAAGGCACCTATCCGCTCCCCGAGGCGCAACTCGACCGCTTCATGTTCAACATTCTCGTCTCCTATCCGACCGAGGTCGAGGAGCTGGAGATCATGAAGGTGACGACGGCGCCGACCGACACGAAGGTGGAGCCGGTGCTGGGCGGGGCGGAGATCCTGGCGCTGCAGGAGATCGTCCGGCGGGTGCCGATCGCCGATCATGTGATCCAGTACGCCATGCGGCTCGCGAGGCAGACGCGCATCCACGCCAGCGGCCCCGTCCCCGAATTCATCAGGGAATGGGTGGCGTGGGGGGCGGGTCCGCGCGCCTCGCAGTATCTCATCCTCGGGGCCAAGGCGCGGGCCGTCCTCAACGGCCGCTTCTTCGCCTCGACGGACGACATCCGGGCGGTCGCCAAGCCGGTCCTCCGCCACCGGATCATCACCAACTTCAGCGCGGAGGCCGAGGGGGTGACGCCGGACAAGATCATCGACAAACTCATCGAGGTGACGCCCGCCTCGGAATCCCAGGGACAGCCCGGTGCAGCGATACCACAAGTACTTGGACCCGCGGGTCCTCAATAAGATCACGAAGCTGGACCTGAAGGCCCGGCTCATCGTGGAGGGGTTCGTCTCCGGCCTCCACCGGAGCCCGTACCACGGGTTCAGCGTCGAGTTCGCCCAGCACCGTGAATACACGCCGGGCGACGACCTGCGGCACCTCGACTGGAAGGTGTTCGGCCGTTCCGACCGCCTCTACGTCAAGGAGTACGAGCAGGAGACGAACCTGCGGGCGACGATCCTGCTCGACACGAGCGAGTCGATGGCCTACTCGTCGGGCGAGGTCTCAAAGCTGGAGTACGGGTGTCAGATCACGGCGGCGCTGGCGTACCTGATCACGCAGCAGCAGGACGCCGTGGGACTGGGGCTCTTCGATCGCGGGGTGAAGAAGTTCATACCGCCGGCCTCGAGTCCCATGCACATGAAGGGGCTTCTGGCGGAACTGGAGGCGATCAAGCCGGAGGCGAAGACCGATCTCGGGGCCACCCTTCACGCGCTGGCGGAGCGGATCACCCGGAAGGGGCTGATCATCATCGTTTCCGATCTGTTCGACGACCCGGCGCGCATCCTCGCCGGTCTGCAGCACTTCCGGCACAAGAAGCACGAGGTGATCGTCTTCCACGTGCTTGATGAGTATGAGGCGACCTTTCCGTTCGAGCGCATGACCCTCTTCGACGGGATGGAGGAGTATCCGAAACTGCTCTGCGACCCGCGGGCCCTGCGCACCGCCTATCTGCAGGAGCTGACGACCTTTCAGGCGACGCTGAAACGCGGTTGCCTCCAGCAGCGGATCGACTTCGTCCCGCTCACCACCGACCGGCTGCTGGACGTGGTGCTTTCGACTTATCTGGCGACGCGGCTGGGGACACGCACCAAGAAGGCGTGAGACGCGGAGGGAAGGAGAGACGCGGAGGGACGCGGAGGAAGAGAGAGACGCGGAGGAAGAGAGAGACGCGGAGGAAGAGAGAGACGCGGAGGAAGAGAGAGGCGCGGAGGAAGAGAGAGGCGCGGAGGAAGAGAGAGGCGCGGAGGGGTTCACGCGGAGGCGCGGAGACGCGGAGGACAACAATGGAGGATGGGAGTGTAGGTTGTTTGCACGCTTGAGAAGCTCTTCGCCCGGCGCAGGATTTAGTACCTCTGCCCGTTCTGTGGCAGGAAACTCGGCATCGCGGACGAAGCCGCCGGGAAACGGATCCTATGTACCGGCTGCGGGCGAATCTGAATTCAGGTAGTGGCGGACGTCGCCCCGAGGGTGGCCGGCTGTCGATTCGAGGATCGGGGGTGGTTTGCGGGCTATCAGCCCGTATCCGTTTTCTCTGTCCTTTTTTCTCTCCGTATCCGTCTTTCTCCGCGTCTCCGCGTCTCCGCGAGAACTCCTCCGCGTCTCTCCGTCCGTCTCTGCTTTCGGACTCTGTGGGTGACCGATGCCCTCCTTCCTGAACCCGCTCCTGGCCTGGTTCGCCCTCGCGGGCTCAATTCCGGTCATCATCCACATCCTGAACCGCCAGAAGTACCGGCAGGTGCGATGGGGGGCGATGGAGTTCCTGCTCGCCGCGCTCAAGAAGACCCGCCGGAGGCTCCAGTTCGAGAACCTCATCCTGCTCCTCATCCGCGTGGCGATCTGCGTCCTGCTCGCCTTCGCCCTCGCCCAGCCGGTCCTCGAATCGGCCCCGCTCGGTCTCCTCGTCCAGAACGACACGCACGCGATCCTCGCCATCGACAATTCCTACTCGATGGCCTATCAGATCGGCCGCAAGACCCCGTTCGAACGCGCCCGGGAGGCGGCCCTCTCCGTGGTGAACGGTCTGAAGGTCCGCGACGGGGACCACGTCTCGCTCTTCCTCATCGGCGAGACTTCCGAAGCGCTCATCGGCGACCCCTCGATCCAGGTCGATCGCGCCAAGTCGGTCCTCAAGGACCTCACGCCGTCCGACCGGTCGAGCAGCTTCCCGCGCTGCGTCGATGCGCTCCTTGAGTGCGCGAAGCGGTCGCCCAACACAAGGAAGAAGGTCTATGTCTTCACCGACTTCCAGCGTCTGGCCTTCGAGGCGGGCGAAACCGCCCAGGGGCGCTTCCGCGATGCCCTTCGCGACCTCTCGAAAGCGGCGGATCTGATTCTGGTGGATGTGGGCGAGGAGCGTCCGTCCAACGCGACGATCACGAAGCTCACCTCGACCACCAAGGTCGTGGGGACCGAGAAGACGACGACGTTCTACGTGGAGGTCCTCGCGAGCGGCGAGGGGAGCAGCGGCGGGGCGGGGCTCACGTTCAACGTGGACGGAAATCGCCAGGAATCGCAGACCGTTTCGCTCTCTCCGGGGCAGCCGATCGTCGTCCCGTTCGTCACGACGTTTCATGAGCCCGGCCCGCACTTCGTCGGCGCCGAGCTGGACGGCGATCCGCTCCCGCCCGACAACCGTCGATTCCTCGCGCTCGACGTCCGGGACACGTTGCGCGTGCTCCTCGTCGACGGCGAGCCCGATGCGGAACTCTTCAAGGATGAAGTCGTCTTCCTCCGCTACGCCCTGCGGCCGACCGACGACCCGCTCGACCGGATCTCGCTGTTTCAGATCGACACCGCGACCGACATCACCTTTCCCGAAATGGACCTGCGGCGGTACGATCTTCTCGTGCTGGCCAACCTGACCGCGCTCACGTCGGAGAAGGCCGCCGATCTCGAATCGTACGTCCGGGCGGGGGGAGGATTGCTTGTCTATCTGGGCGACCGGGTGGAGCCCGCGACCTACAACGAGCTGCTCTGGAGGGACGGGAACGGAGTCCTGCCGGCGAGACTGGGCGGCCTTCTGGGCGACGAGAAGAGGGAGCGGGAAGTGAAACTGGGCGATCTCGACGACCGGCGCCCACCCTTCGAGTACTTCCGGTCGCTCCAGGACAAGTTGCAGAAGCTCCTCTTCTTCCGGTATTACGCCCTGGAGATGCCCGAGGAGCGGCCGGACGTCCGGGTCCTGGCCCGGTTCGCCGACGAGGCGCGCTCTCCGGCCTTTGTGGAGAAGACCCTGCAGCGCGGCAAGTGCATCCTCTGCACGACCTCCGCCGACGATGAGTGGAACCTGCTTCCCGGGAAGCAGCCGTACCTCATCCTGGTCGATCAGATGGCCACCTACCTCTCCGCTCAGGCGCAGGGATTCACGAATGTCACGGTCGGCGAACCGATCGAGCACATCGTGAAGGTGGAGCAATACTCGAAGCACTACAACATCGGGACGCCGCGGCAGGGTCTGGCCTCCGTCAGCCCGATCCCCCTGGACACTCCGGCCGGGGCGGGCGGGGAAGCGGCCCCTGCGGGAACCGACTCGGCCCGGTTGTTCCTCGTAGCCTTTCCGCGGACCGATGATGCGGGGGTCTACACCCTCGAACGGCCCTCCGACGAGGCGGTTCCGCGCAGCGACCTCCTCAGCTACTTTGCGGTGAACGTGAATCCGGAGGAGGGAAACCTCTCACGGATCACCGAGGAGGAGCTGAAGCAGCGGTTCGCCGAGACGAAGTTCGAGTATCGCCGGAGCCTCGAGGGGGGGGGGAGGCCGGTGGAGCAGAAGCCTCCGTCGAGCCACCTCTGGAAGTACCTGGCCTATGCCTGGTAGAATCGTTCTTTGCGATGAAGTTCGGGGCGCACAAATAGGTTTCGAGTTTCGGGTTTCCGCATGTTCCGCGACACCATCGACTGGCTCCTCGGCATCGACCGCGTCCTCCTCGGTGAGGGCGAGTGGGGGATCGCCCTCCGCAACAGGCCCGAGGTGTGGGTCATTTTCCTCGTGATTCTTCCGGCGATCGCCCTGTGTGTCTGGTCGATCTACCGCCGGGAGGGAAAGTCGCTTCAGGTATCGCCGCGGGTGCGGATCACCCTCGGGATTCTCCGCGGTCTCCTGATGGCCTTTCTGGCGCTCGTGATCATGCAGCCGGTTCTCTTCGTGGACAAGGAGAACCGGAGGCAGACCAACGTCCTCGTCCTCATCGATGTCTCCCAGTCGATGACGCTCAAGGACAAACTCACCGATGCCGGCGACCGCGAACGGGTGGCCGCGGTCACCGGAATCCACCGCGGCTCCGGCCGCCTCTCCCTCGAGGAGGAGCGGGCCCTGGACTCCGCCGCGCGGATCGACCTCGTCAACCAGGCCTTCGCGAAGGACGACGGCGCGCTCTGCAAGGCGCTCGCGGAGAAGCACCTCGTCAGAACCTACGCCTTCGCCAACGGGCTCCATGAATTTCCCCCTGTGAAGGCGGGCACGCAGATCGCAGAGGGTCCGGCGACCGCGATCGGCGACGCCCTCCTGGGATCGGTCAACGACCAGAAGGGGACCCCGGTCGCGGCCATCGTCCTCGTCTCGGACGGCCGATCGAACTCGGGCATGACCCCGGAAACCGCCGCGCAGTACCTCGCGAATCGCGACGTGAATGTCCCGATCTATGCCGTCGGGGTCGGAAACCCGCAGGAGCCGAAGGACATCGAGGTCCTGAAACTGGTGGCGCCGGAGGTGGTGACGGCCAAGGACTGGGTCACGTTCGAGTTCATGGTGAAGTCGCGCGGTTTCACCGGCGAGACGGTGAGCGCGGAACTGGCGGTCGACGGGAAGGTGGTTGCGGAGCAGAACGTGACGCTTCTCGGCGCCGAGATCGAACAGGCGGTCACGCTCAAGTGGAGACCCGATCGCCCGGGAGACTACGATGCCACCCTCGGCGTTCCGGTCCGGGCGGGGGAGCTGCTCGACACCAACAACAGCCTCCTCCACCACCTGAAGGTCGTCGACCGCAAGATCAGGGTCCTCTACATTGACGGCTATCCGCGCTGGGAGTACCGCTATCTCAAGAACGCCCTCATCCGCGACACGGCGAGCATCGAGGTCCACTGCCTGCTTGTCTCGGCCGACGCCGACTTTCCCCAGGAATCGAGCCGGGGCGTGCCCAGCCTTCTGGAGTTTCCGGCGGAGAAGCGGGACCTGTTCCAGTATGACGTGATCATCCTCGGCGATGTCGATCCTCGCGATCCGCGGGCCTTTGCGGCGCCCACGTCGAGCCTGACCTGGGACCAGGCGCTGGAGAACATCGCCCAGTTCGTGGAGGAGATGGGGGGCGGTCTCGCCGTCATCAGCGGCGTCCACGACACCCCGCGCTCCTACCGGAACACCCCGATCGCGCGGCTCCTGCCGGTCGTGCTCGAGGGGATCGATGAGGGCGAGGCGGGCTCCTCGGACAACATCACGGAATCGTTCCATCCGAAGCTCACCCCCGAGGGGCGCGAGTCGCCGCTCATGCGGCTGGAACCGGACAAGGCGATGAACGTCGAACTGTGGGAGGACAACGACGGCCGGGAAGACGGGCTGCCCGGGGTGTTCTGGTACACCCCGGTGAAAAAGTCCAAGCCCGGGGCCACGGTGCTCGCCGTCCATCCGCGGAGCGGGAACAAGTACGGGCCGTATCCCCTGATTGCGACGCAGAACTACAACCGCGGCCGGGTCCTTTTCACCGCGATCGACTCCTCCTGGCGCTGGCGGTATCTCGTCGGGGACAAGCACTTCTACACGCACTGGGGCGAGGTGATCCGCTACCTCAGGGGCGGCCGACTGATCGGGAGCAAGCGGTTCAACCTGTATGTGGGAAGGCCGACCTACGCCCTCGGCGACAAGGTTGAACTCTCCGCCCGCCTCTACGATGCCGAGTTTCAGCCCATTCAGGATCCTTCCTATCCCTGCGAAATCGACGCCCCCGGCGAGAAGCACGAGACGATCGACCTGAAGGCGATCCCCGGAAAGCCGGGCCAGTACGAGGGCAGCTACAAGCCTGCCGATCCGGGGAGCTACGCGGCGACGATCGGTCCCACCGTGCTCGGAGAGGAGAAGGACCGGACGACGGTCCCGTTTTCCGTGCGGCTCCCCATGATCGAGTTCGAGGATCCGATCATGGACCGGAAGTCGCTGGAGATGGCCGCCTCGAAGACGAAGGGGAAGTTCCTCACGCTCGGCGAGATCGATCAGCTGCCGAAACTGATCCAGCAGAGCGGCGATCTGGTCTCGGTGGAGTCGAAGGAGGACGATCTCTGGGACTCGCCGCTTTTCTACATTCTGTTCTTGCTGCTCATCACGGCGGAGTGGGTGATCCGGAAGGTGGTCCGGCTGCTCTGAGGGGTTTCGAGCTGGGGGTTGCGGGTTCCTGGGGGGGGCTTCCACCTCCCACCCGTGCGGATCCGGGCGGCGATCGAGCGGCCTGGGGGTTCGTCCCCCCGCCTTCTCTCCTTTCTTGAATCGTTCTCTGCGACCGAAACCGTGAAACGCGAAGCCCGAAACCCGAGACTCGAAATCCGAATCCGCGCCCGCGCCAAGGCCTGGTTCGTCCTCGCGGTACTCTGCGTCGCGGGCGTGGTGCGGGCGCAGGACGAGTCGCGCTCCCGGTTTCCCATCAGCGGCAGTCACCTCCCGGAGAACCCCGCCGCGACGGAGCTTCTCGATGCGGCGAACGCCGCGCGATCGGCCCGGCGATGGGACGCCGCCGTGCGCGGATACCAGGAGGGGCTCGAACAGTATGCCGACCGGGTGATGCCGCTGGATCGCGAAGTCTTCGTCGGCGTCGGCGCCTTCTGCAGGAAGGCGCTCTGGGGGCTTCCCCCCGAGGGGGTCGCTGCCTATCGCTCGGCGTTCGAGTCGAGGGCCCGGAGTCTCCTGGATCGCGCGACCCGGCGTGGCGACGCCCCGGGGCTTCTCCAGGTCGCCGAGCGGTATCCCCTGTGCCGTGCCGCCCGCGAAGCGGAGGCCATGGCGGCGCGCTGGGCCCTGGCGCGAGGCGCCTTCGCCGAAGCGGCCTCGCTCCTCGACACCGCCGTGACGCGCGACTCCGCCCGCGAACTTCAGCTCGTACCGCTCCTCGCCGGGCGCGCCCTGTGTGCCCTCCGGCTCGGGGACCGCCCGGCGTTCGAGCGCCTCCTCGCCCTCTCGAAGGAACGGATCGACCTTCCACCGCTGCTTCAGGGGGATCGCGCCGTCCCCCTGGCCGAGTATCTCGCCGGGTTCTCCCGGGGGCCCTGGCGCGACGACCCCGGTTCCGCCGCTGGGGCGGACCGCGCCGCCGTCGGGGCCTGGCCGTGCCCGGGGGGGGATTCCTCCGGATTCCGGCCGATGGCGGAACTCAAGGAGTTTCCCCCCAGGGTGCGCGCCGTGCCCGTCTCCGAGTACAACTACAACATGAACCGGACCAGTCGCCTCATCGTTCAGGACCCGGACGTCAGCGAGCACGGCTTTATGCCGGTCGTCCCCGCCATCTCGGACGGCGTCGTCTATCTTCACAACGACATCACCTGCTGGGCCTACAATGGATTCTCCCCGGCCGGCAGCCCCCTGTGGACCGCCTCCACGCGCCTTCCCCCCGGGATGCTGCCGTTTGAGGAACGGGTCCTTCACACCCTGGCGGTCGCGAACGGCGGCGTCTACGTCCCGCTCGCCACGAGCGCCGAGGTGGCGGACTACCGCCTCTCCTTCCTCCTGGTGAAGTTCCCCCGACCCTACCGAGCCCTCTTCGCCCTCGACGCCCAGGACGGCCGCATCCGCTGGCGTCTCGGCGGCGACAATACCGGAACTTCCTTCGAAGAACGCGCCAGTTTCCCGATGGCCCCGCTCGTCGACGGGGACCGCCTCTATGTCGGAGCCTCCTATTCCCTCCGACCCACCGACCCGATCGAACACTATGTCACCTGCCTCGATGCCCGCACCGGCGCGATACGCTGGTCGACCTACGTCTCCTCCGGTTTCCTCGAAATCAATCTGTTCAACAACCCGCTTCGCGAGCCGATGGGGTCGACGATCTCGAAGTCGGGGGACACGCTCGTCTACTGCACCAACATGGGTGTCGTCGCCGGCCTCGACGCCTCCACCGGATGGCCTCGCTGGATCCGCAAGTATCGGCAGTACCCGATCGAGCCGACGCGAGATCCCTACAATCCACAGCGGCTCGGTTTCGGTTGGGCGAACAATCCCCCGTTGATCCACGAGGGCACGGTCTATCTGACGCCGATGGACTCGCCCTACCTCTACGCCATCGACCTCGCGACCGGCGAGGAGCGATGGAGGCAGGAACTCAATGCCAACGTCGGCGACTGGGGAGGAGGGGACGACGTCTACCGGTGGGTTCTGGGTCTCCGGGGCGGGACGCTTTTTCTGCAGGGAGAGGACCTTCTGGCGCTGGACCTTCAGAAGCAGGGGAAGCGCAAGTGGCCGATGCCCAAGGATCTGAAGGAAGCACGGGCCGAAATGCTGGGGCGCGGGATGCTCGCGGGCGAGGTGATCTGGCTTCCGACCTCCCAGGGGTTGTTCCGGGTGGATGCCCGGAGCGGGAAGAGTCTGGGGATCGTGCCGTGGCCGGGCGGGGCGGAGTCGGGCGGTTCGCTGCTTCATGCCGAAGACCTGGTTTGCGTCTCGAACCGGCAGATGTGCACGCTGTTCTACAGCGCTGAGGTCGCCGACCGACGGATCGCGCACGACCTGGAGAGTCATCCGAACGACCCGTTCCTGCACCAGAGGGCGGGACTGCTCGCCCGGACGGCGGGTCGTCCCGCAGACGCCATCCGGCACTTCCGCCGCGTGGTCGCCCTCACGGAGGGGAGCGTCGCGCCCGACCGCCTGTCGATCCGAAGGAACGCCCACCGGTTTCTTTTCGAACTGCTCCTGGCGGCGGCCGGCGAATCGGCCCCGGGCGCCGACATCGAGGCCGTCGGGAAGGCGTTCGGGGAGGCCGTCGCCGCCGCACCGGACACGGCCTCGGAGTGGGAGGCGACGCGAGCTTTTGCGCGGGCCTGCAGCGCCCGGGGGCAGGCGACCCGCGGCGTGGCGCTGCTTCAGTCGTTCCTCGCCGCGCATCGGTCGGATCGTGTCCCCACCGGACCGGTTCGCCTGGCCGTGAAGACAGAGGTCGCGCACCTTCTCGAGAAGGCGGGTCGCGACGCCTATGCGGGCACGGAGAAAGAGGCGCGGGAGATGCTCGCCGGCGCCGCCGAACATCCGGATCGTCTCGATGACGTCTACGCCCTGTTCCCGAACAGCGGAGCGGCGGAAGAGGCGGCGATCGCGCTCGCGCTCCGCCTCAGGGCCGCGGATCGGACCGAGGAGGTGATCGCGCTTCTCCAGGAGTTTCTGCAGGAGTATCCGGACTCGGCGAGGGCGGCGGAGGCGTGTGCGATTCTCATCCTGGTCGCCGAGTCGCGCGGGATGTGGGCCACGGCCCGGGGACTGTGCCAGCGGCTGCGGCGTCGATGGCCGGACGTGCCGATCGAGGGGGTGCCGCCGGGGCCGGACGGAAAGCCGCTCACCGGGGGGTCCTTTGTCGACGCGCGCCTGGCGGATCCGCGGTACGCCGTTTCTGAGGGAGGCCGGGATTCGCCGGAGCTCCCCTTGCCGGTCGATCTGCTCTGGCAGGCGCGCGCTCCGCAGGTCTCCCGTCTAGAGGTCGCGCGCCCCGCCGGTCCTCCTCCGCCCGGCGCGGAGCGATTCGTCTACGCCCTGACCGAGCGCAAGATCCAGGCGCTTTCGGCGACGGACGGGAAGCCGGCCTGGGAGGCCGGGGTCGGCGAGGCGATTCGGGAGTCGGCCGGCTTTGCCCCGCTCGGTTTTTGCGACCGGCATCTCGTCTGCGTGACGCAACAGGGCGCGACCGGCCTGGATGCCGTGAGCGGAGAGGCACGATGGAGATGCGCGCTCGGCTACTACACCACCCGTTGCGTGTTCCAGGGGGGGATGTGCTACGTGCTCGCCTTCCCGCGCGAGCGGCTCGGCGAGCTTCGTCTGGTGGCGATCGACGGACAGACGGGCCGTCGCGTCTGGGAACAGGTGCTGGACATCCAGCAGACCGGGGACTTCACGGCGACCGAATCGCACCTTCTGCTGCGCGACGCCCTGGGGGAACAGGTGCTGGTCTTCGACCGCGACACCGGCGCCCCCGCCGGGACGATCCGCGTCGGCAAGCGGGCCATCGACTCCGTGACGCCGGCGTCCCCCGACAAGCTCTGTGCGTGCGATGAGCGCGGGACGCTCACGATGTACGGGGTTCCCTCAGGGAGACCGCTCTGGACTCATGGGACGGGAGGGATGGTCGGCGCGACCCTCATGGCCACCCCCGCCGTCGTGGCCTACCTTCAGGCGCCGTCGGACCCGGCCTCCAACTTGCGGCTGATGATGCTGGATGCCGAGCGCGGGACCGTGCTCTCGGAGCGCGACACGGGGTTGCGCGAAGCGCCGTTCGACACATTCATGGACGAGACGCGCGTGGCCCTCGTCTACCGGTTCTCCGGCACCCACGGCCGCGCCGCCGTGGGCGTATATCCCGTCGCCGCCGGAGGAGGGTGGACCACGCCGGTGGCGCTGGGCGAGAACACGAGTTTCAGTTCCTCTCCGACGCCGTCGCGCGACGCGCTGATCCTGAGCGCCTCGAGGTTCGATTCCACGAACCGGGTGGGAATCCCCGTCGAGGTCATTGTTCCCTTCGCCGAGGGGGCCTCGTGCCAGTCGCTCACCCCCCCTACGGCGGGGCGGTCTTCACCGGTGGTCCAGATCGTCGGGGGCCGGCTGTACGTCTCGCACGAGAACCGGGTGTTCGCGTACGGGCGCCGGTGATCGTCGAGTTTTCGATTCTCTTCTCCGCCCCGGAATGCTACTCTACTTCCGCCTGATGCGCCACCGCCCTTTTCCCGCTCCCGCCCTCATCGTCACGGCGATGCTCGTCCTCGCTTCCGGTCCGTTCCGGGTCGGGGCCGACGATCCCCCGTTCGCGCCGGACCCGCTGGCGCCGGTCACCCGCGCCGCCGCGGAGCGCGCCCTCGTCTGGCTGGCGAACCAGCAGCACTCGAACGGCTCCTTTTCGTGCAAGGTGGGGTACAAGCTCAACGAGACCTATCAGGGGGACGAGTACGAGCACGTCGGCGTCACCGCCCTCGCCGGGATGGCCTTTCTCGCGCACGGCGACACGCCCGGCCGGGGACGGTTCGGTTCAAACGTGGCCCGGGCGCTCGACTACGTGCTCTCCTGCGTCCGCCCCGCCGACGGCTACATCACCGCGAACGGGACCCGGATGTACGAGCATGCCTTCGCGACGATGTTCCTGGCCGAGGTGTACGGGATGACGCGCGAGGAGGAGGTCCGTCGCGCCCTTCGGCAGGCCACGGGACTCATCGTCCGGAGCCAGAATGCGGACGGCGGGTGGCGGTACCAGCCGACCCCGGTGGACGCCGACATTTCCGTGACGGTCTCGACCCTCCAGGCGCTGCGCGCCGCGCGGAACGTGGGGATCCGGGTGCCCAAGACCACCGTCGATCGCGCGATGAAGTACGTCAAGGAGTGCGCCTGCAACGCGGACGGAAGCTTCAACTACCAGAATCTGCCGTCGATGATGACGCGCAGCACCTTCGCCCTCACCGCGGCCGGGATCACCTGCCTCTACAGCGCCGGCGAGTACGACTCGCGCGAGATCCGGAACGGGCTTCGCTACCTCCGCAACAGCATGCCCGACAGCCGGGAGAACGCCTACTATCACTACTACTACGGGCACTATTACGCCTGTCAGGCCTTCTATCAGGCCGGGGGGGCGATGTGGTCGCAATACTACAGCCAGGTGCGGGAGGAGATCCTCTCCTCGCAGATCCCCGACGGCCACTTCGAGGACGACGTCGGTCCCACCTACGCCACCGCCATGGCAGCCATCCTTCTGCAGGCGCCCGACGAGTATCTTCCCATCTTCCAGAGGTGATTGTGGGTCTGCCGGCCGTCGGACAACTGAAAGTCGTCACCCTCCTGACGACGAATCTCGCGAAGGCCCGGGACTTCTACGTCAACCGGCTCGGGCTGGTCCTCTACGAGGACCGCCCCCCCGAGTTCTTCCAGGTGCGGAGCGGTGGAACGCAGCTTTGCTTCGACGTGGCCCTGCCCGGCGGCGTCCCCCCCGAAGAGCCCCGGATCATCTTCCAGTCGAGCGACCTCCCGCGCCTCTACGCGGCGGTCAAGACCGACGGCCTCCCCCTCAAGCACGACCTCCGCGGGGACGCGGGGCGTCGCTGGTTCAGCGTGCTCGATCCCGACGGTCACGAGATCATCTTCGCGGAGAACGCCTGACGGCGGCCGGGAGTTCCATGGGCGGCTCACCTTCCGCTACAGCCCGTACGCCTCAAGGTCGATCTTCTTCGCCTTGGCATATTTCCGGAGATCGGTCTGGATGAGCTTCAGACAGATGGCCATCACAGCCGCATCATCGAGGAAACCGGCGAGCGGGATGATGTCCGGAATGAAATCGATCGGATTGATGAAGTAGAGGAGCGCCGCGGTGATTGTCGCGACCGTGACCCAGGGGCACTCGTGGCCGCCGTTCCACCAGTCCCTCAGCATCTCGAAGAGCAGCGTGACCTGGCGCCCGAGATTCGAGATCCAATCCACGCCAGAGTGCATGAGCGACTGCACCTTCCCCAGCGTCTTGTCGAGCACGTACTTCACGTCCGTGCGGTCGATCTTCCCGATCTTCTCGCGGAACTGGGCCTCGAGCTTCGACCACTGACTCGGGGAGAGCCTGGGCTTCTTCCCGTGGCGGCCGGCGGAGTCCTGCTTTCGGGGCTTTTTTCCGGGCATGGGGACCTCCGGGTTCTCTGGGGCGGTGACGGGGGGAGGGTACGCCTTCCGGCGCTCGATCGTCAAGAAACGCGACCGGGGCGGTACCGCTTGTCTCCCGCGCCGCCCGCCTGCTAAGATGCCGCCGCCCTGAGGAACCGCCATGTCCCCCGGACCGGCTGCGTCTGTCTTCGAGCTCATCGGCAACACCCCGATGGTCGAACTCCGTCACGTGACGCGCGATCTGGCCCCCGGGGTGCGCGTGCTCGCCAAGGCGGAGTGGACCAATCCCGGCGGGTCGGTGAAGGACCGGGCGGCGCGGCAGATTCTTCTGGAGGCGGAACGATCCGGCGCCCTCCGGCCCGGACAGACGATCCTCGACTCCACCTCGGGCAACACCGGCATTGCGCTCGCCATGCTGGGAGCGGCGCGCGGCTATCCCGTCGCGCTCGTCATGCCGAAAAACGTGAGCGAGGAACGCAAGATGCTCATCGACGCCTTCGGGGCCTCGATCGTCTACACCGATCCGATCGACGGCTCCGACGGGGCGCTCCTCGAGGCGCGGAGACGGGTCGAGGCCGAGCCTTCGCGGTGGTTCTACGCCGACCAGTACAACAACCCCGCCAATCCGAGGGCGCACCAGTTGACGACCGGGCCCGAAATCTGGGAGCAGACGGGCGGGGAGATCACCCACTTCGTCGTCGGTCTGGGGACCTCGGGGACCTTCGTCGGGGTCACGCGGGCGCTGAAGGGACTGAGTCCCCGCGTCGTCTGCGTCTCGATGGAGCCGGCCACTCCGGTGCACGGGCTGGAGGGGTTGAAGCACATGGAGACCGCGATCCGGCCCGGGATCTACGACGACCGGCTCGCCGACCGGCGGATCACGGTGGAGACGGAGGAGGCCTACGAGATGGCCCGCCGGCTGCCCTCGGAGGAGGGGATTCTGGTGGGGTACAGCGGCGCCGCCAATGTATGCGCGGCGCTGGCGATCGCCCGGGAGATGACGTCGGGGCTGGTGGTGACGGTCTTTCCCGACCACGGCACGCGCTATCTGAGCGGGTGGCTGGCCGGGAAGTAGGTTTCGGGTTTCGGGTTTTGAGTTTCGGGTTTCGGGTTTCGGGTTTTGGGTTTCGGGTTTTGGGTTTTGAGTTTCGAGTTTTGAGTTTCGGGTTTTTGGGTTGGGCCCTTGCTGTCCGGCTGCAGGTTTCTCGGCGAGGCGAGGTCGGGTCCCGCCCGGCGGCCGTAGGGGCGGGAGCCGACCGGTGTCTGGATCGCGGCCGGCCCTTGCCAGGTGCACGTCCGGTCCGACTGCAGGTTCATCGGCGGGACGAGGTCGGGGGGTGCATCCCGCGTGAACGGCCCTCAGGTTGTCATCCTGAGCGGAACGCCGCCTCCGTTTGGCGGCGTGGAGCGAAGGATCACCAGCGTAGGCGTCTTTGGGGCGCATCGGCTGGCGATCCTTCGCCTCGGGCTTCGCCCGAGGCTCAGGATGACAGGCCCGGAGGGGGGGGCCGTTCAGGCGGGATGCACCCAGGTCGGGTCCCGCCCGGCGGCCGGGGATGCGCAGGATCCCGGCTCTCCGTATGCTCAACCGACACGGGGAACATGATGTCACTCCACATCCGACAGTCGACGCTGGACCAGGTCCTCTGGCACCTCAAGCGGGTCTATCCGCACGAGGGGTGCGGGCTGTTCCTCGGCCGGCGGGAGGGGGATCGGGCGATCGTGGAGGAGGCGTGGCCCGCGGTGAATCTGAACACCGAGCGGGCCGCGGACCGGTACATCATGAATCCGCCGGACCAGGCGCGCGCGGAGTCGTACGCGCGCGGTCGCGGATGGGAGGTGATCGGTTGCTATCACTCCCACCCCGATCATCCGGCCCGGCCATCCCAGTTCGACACGGACCGGGCTCTTGAGGTGGTCGACTTCGTCGGCCCGTGGGTTTACGCCGTCATCGCCGTCCGCGGCGGGACCGAGACGGAACCGCGGGCGTTCGTGCTGGACGTGCCGGGGAAGATGTTTCGCGAGATCCCTTTCGTGAGCGTGGAACAGGAGCCTGTCCCGGCAGGCGAAGCGTAGGGGCGGGGCTCGCCCCCGCCCGCCTGTTCCGCGGCTCATCCCGCCCACCGGCGGGCGGCCCCGCCACACTCATGGCGGGCAGGCGCAAGGGCCGCCCTGCGGGGGCCCGCCCTCCCGAGATGGGCTCTTCGGGAGCTGCAGCCTGCTCGGGGACTTCGGGGGGGCAGTCCGCGTCCTCGCAACACCGCCAGGCAGATCGAGCGGATGGGCGCACTTGAGCGCCGGTCGTCGCTTGACCGGACCGGCTGAGTACCGTATGATGGCGTCGTTCGCGTTTCAAGGAGAAGCCCGCCATGTCCGCCACCGTCCGGATCCCCGCCCCGCTCCAGAAGATGACCGCCATGCAGTCCGAGGTCGAGTGCGCCGGCGCCACCGTCGGCGCCTGCATCGAAAGCCTCGAGGCGAAGTATCCCGGCATCAAGGCCAAACTCTGTGACGAGCAGGGAAAGGTGCGCCGGTACCTGAATCTCTATCTGAACGACCAGGACATCCGGATGCTCCAGAGCGAGGAAACCCCGGTCAAGTCGGGCGACCACCTCTCGATCATTCCCGCCATTGCGGGGGGGATGGAGTGATCCGTCGCCGCCCGTTCCGAGCCGTTCCCCTCTCCCTGCCCTTCCCCCGGCGGGGGGAGGGATAATACGGAATCTCCCTCAGTCAGGGTCCGCGCGACAATTACCTGAACGACTTGCGCGACTTTGTCATCCTGAGCGTCCGCCGCAGGCGAACGCGAAGGATCGCCAGCTCATACGCCAGGTTCGCTCCAGTGCTGGTGATCCTTCGCCCTGCCCGCTGGACGGAGGCGGGCAGGCTCAGGATGACAACGCCAGGGGCGGTAACCTCGTACAATTGCGTTTGTTCCGTTTGCTGTTGCGCGGACCCTTACTCTGTAACGATTCCCAGGCGAGAACGGATCCCTGTCCGCCCCGGCCCGGACTCCGATGGCATTCACCGGTTCCACCCTCCGCTCCCGCATTCTGTGGCCGTACCTCTCCCTCTTCGCGCTCGTGTTTGCCCTCATCGTGTGGGTCGCCGTCACGCTGGTGGCGGACGCCGTCGAGGAACGCCTGCTGGTTCAATGCCGGGACCTCCACTCCCTTGTGAGCCGCACCGGTTTCCCGCTCAACATGCCGACGGTCGGTCGACTGAAGGAAGTCCTCGGGGCCGACATCATCATCGTCGATCGGCAGGGCGTGACGATCGCCACGACCCTCCCGGTATCCGCCGACGACATCACGTCGCATTTCGAGCTCGAAATCGGCGCCGAGGACTCCGCCGTCCCGCACCGCGCCCGGCTGAAGTCCGCCCGCGATCTGCCCCCTTCGATCGACCCGGAACGGACGTGGGTGCTGGCGGCCCGCCTGCGGGGCTCCATGGAGGGCTGGGCCTTCTACCTGTTCAGCACCGGCGATCTTCAGGCCCGCCAGGAGGCGGCCGTGCGTCCCTTCCTCCTCCTGGCCGGGATCGCCCTGCTGGCGGTTTGTCTGATCGGGGACCGGATCGCGCGCTCCATCTCCCGCCCCATCGACGACCTCGTCGCCGGGACCCGCGCGATCGCGACCGGACAGCGCGAGGCCCGGCTCCCGGCCGGCGGGACGCGCGAGCTGGCGGAGCTGGCCGCCGCGTTCAACCGGATGGTGGAGGACCTCCGGCGCTACGAGGCGGATCTGGTCCGCGCGGGGAAGATGGCGGCGATCGGTCAGATGACCGGGGCCGTCGCCCACGAGATCCGCAATCCGCTCGCCGCGATGAAACTCACCGTCCAGATGCTGGCCCGCACCGCCCCCCCGGCCGATCGAGAATCGCTCCAGCTCCTCGAACGGGAGATCGCGCGGCTCCAGTTCACCGTCGATGAACTCTTCGATCTCGCCCAGCCCCCCGCCCTCGATCGGGCCCCGGGCGCCCTCGAACCGGTCGTTTCGGACATCCTCCGACTTCTCGAACCGGAATTCGCCCACAAACGGGTGGTTTGCGTGCGGGAGTTCACCCCCGTTCCCGAGGTCCTGCTCGACCCGCGCCGCTTTCCGCGGGTGGCGATGAACCTCTGCCGAAACGCCGTTCAGGCGATGCCGGAGGGGGGTCGCCTCGTCGTCTCGATCGGCCGTTCACCGGAGGGGCGCGTGCTCCTCGCGGTGCGCGATTCGGGTCCCGGACTCCCGGCGGAAGTGCGCGACCGGCTCTTCGAGCCGTTCGTCTCCACGAAGGAGGGCGGCATCGGACTCGGCCTCGTCATCACGAAACGACTCGTCGAGGAACACGGCGGGACGCTCTCCGTCGACAGCGGCCCGGGCGGGACGACGTTCACGGTGGCGCTCCCCGCGGCGGAAAGGGCTTGACCCGCGCCGGTCGGGGGAGAATACTCTGGGGAGATGACCCCCCCCCTCACCATCTCCCGCCTTCCCACGCCCGACGTCTCGGTGGCCGTCCCGGGCTCGAAGAGCGAGACCAACCGCGCCCTCGTCTGCGCCGCGCTCGCCGGGGGGACGAGCATCCTCCGCAATCCGTCCTTCTCCGACGACAGCCTCCTCATGGTGAAGGCTCTTGACGCGCTCGGCATCCGCGTCGAAGGGGACCCGTCCGGCCGCGAGCTCCGCGTGCGCGGGACCGGCGGGAAGATTCCGGTCCGCGCCGCGGCTCTCTCCTGCGGGAACGCGGGGACCACGCTTCGCTTCTCCACCGCGCTCTGCGCGCTCGGCGACGGGGAGTACCTGATCGACGGCGACGAGCGCATGCGGGCGCGCCCGATCCAGGACCTGCTGGACGCCCTGACTCTTCTCGGCGTCCGGGCGACGAGCCTGCACGGGAACGACTGCCCGCCGGTGCGGGTGGCGACGCGCGGGATCGAGGGCGGCGACGCCGTCCTCGCGGGGGACACCTCGAGCCAGTTCCTGACGGCGCTGCTTCTCGTGTCGCCGCACGCGCGGCGTTCGGTGAACCTCAGAATCGAGAGCGGCCTCGTCTCGAAGCCCTACGTCGATCTCACCGAGCGCGTGATGGGGGCCTTCGGCGTGCCGATCGTGAGGGCGGGGTACGTTCACTTCTCGGTCCGCGCGAACCAGTCCTACCGCGGCCTCGCCTACTCCGTGGAGCCGGACGCCTCGAGCGCCGGCTACTTCTGGGCCATCGCCGCGGTCACCGGCGGCCGCATCCGCGTGAACGGACTCGGGGCCTCGTGCGCGCAGGCGGACGTGGCGCTGCTGGACCGCCTCTCGGACATGGGGTGCGCCGTGACCCGGAACGGGGACGGCTCGGAGGTCCGAGGCGCCCGGCCGCTCCGCGGGATCGAGACGACGATGACCGACTGCCCGGACGCCGTGCCCACCCTCGCCGCCGTCGCCCTCTTCGCGGAGGGGCCGACGACGATCCGGGGCGTCGCGCATCTCCGCGACAAGGAATCGGACCGCCTCGCCGCCATCGCCGCCGAGTGGGGGAAACTGGGGGCCCGGGTGGAGGTCTTCGACGACGGGCTGCGAATCGAGCCCGGTCCGCTCCGACCGGCCACGCTTTCGACCCACGACGATCATCGGATCGCCATGAGCGCCGCGGTGATCGGGGCGGGCGCCGGCGGGGTGACGATCGAAAACCCGGACTGCGTGGCCAAGAGCTTCCCCGGCTTCTTCGAGGTGCTCGGCCGGCTGCGGAATGGAGCCTAGCCCGGATTATTCATGAACTCCCGCGCACGTCCGGACGACGAAGCGGCTGGGCGGATCCC
>JACPTZ010000161.1 GCA_016192525.1 Planctomycetota bacterium | reverse complement strand
GAATCGTTGATGAGGGGGCGGCGGCGGGGTGGGCTCTCGGGATGAGCCGGGCGGTGCGGATCGAGTTTTCGGGGGGATGGTAGCACGTGATGGCCCGTCCTCACCTTCTTCGAGACGATCCCGCCGGTGGAGTTCGAGACGGAGGTCGCCCCGGAGTCGCCCGAGCAGTTCACGATCGTGAGCGGGGACAATCAGACGGTCGCGCCAAACAGCGCCGTCCCGCTCCCGTTCGTGGTGAACCTCAAGGACCCGAACCTGAACCCGGTGCCGAACTGGGGGATCGTGTTCCGGAGCGAGACGGGCGGGGGACACTTCACCGAGACGGCGGAGATCATTCAGACGTACACGGGCGGCGAGTACGGAGAGGGCGGGCTCGCTACAGACGCGTTCCTGGCCGGCCCCGGTGAGGCGGAGGCGGTGGCGCTCTCACCCTGTCCCGGGGGAGGCGGGGCTTTCCTCGTCTCGATCAGTCAGGGTCATCGGATTCTCAAGGTGGACGAGAACGGCGTCGTCCGCAGCGTGGTGGGGACCGGCGTCCGCGGCTTCGGCGGAGACGGCGGACCGGCCACCTCCGCGTTGATCAACGTGCCCCAGGGGATGACCTTCGATCCCGCGGGGAACCTCTACTTCTGCGATGCCTCGAACCAGCGGGTGCGCCGGGTCGATCTGGCGACCGGAATCATCACCACCGTCGCGGGGAGCGGGACCGGAACGCCGTTTGTCCCCCCGGCCTACTCCGGGGACGGAGGGCCCGCGACCGAGGCGCGATTCGCCAATCCCACGACCCTGGCCTTTCTGCCGGACGGCGACCTGCTGATCGCCGACGCCTCGAACCGCCTCGTGCGTCGCGTCGATTCGGTCACCGGGATCGTGACCCGATTCGCGGGAGGGGGCACGACGGTCCCTTCAACAACGCCGATTCCCGCCCTCTCCGCCCGGTTCACGTCGGCCTCGGACGGTTCGTTGAGCGCGGTGACGGTCGATGCGGAGGGCGTCGTCTACTTCGCGACGGCCAGCCGGTTATGCCGCGTGGGGACCGACGGGATGCTGACGCTCATCGCCGGGACCGGAGTCCGGGGGTACGGCGGAGACGGGGGACCCGCGCTCCAGGCGCAATTCAATCTCTTCCAGGGGCTGACGCTCACTCCCGCCGGAGACGCCCTGATCGTCGGCGATTTCTCGAATCACCGGGTGCGACGGATCGACCTGGCGAGCGGGATCGTCACGACGATCGCGGGAACGGGCGTGGCGGGATTCTTCGGAGACGGAGGTCCCGCGACCCTCGCCGGGATCTCGGGACCCCGGGGGGTCGGATTCCACTGCAACGGCGATCTCCTCGTGGTGGACGGCAACAACAACCGGGTCCGGCGGATCGATTCCAGCGGGACGATCCAGACGATCGCGGGGAGCGACAACGTGGGAGATCACGGTCCGCTGACGGCGGGCCGGTACGGCGCCGTGCAGGGGGTGGCGGGAGACGCCGCGGGGAACCTCTACGTGGTGGACCAGTTCCGCCTCCGGAAGATCGACCGCGACGGGATCGTCACCACGGTGGCCGGGACAGGGGCCCCGGGACTCTCCGGGGACGGCGGCCTGGCGACCGAATCCCCGCTTCTGACGGTGACGGGAATCACGGTGGATGGGAACGGCAACGTCTACTTCTGCGAGCAGACAACGCTCGGCTTCCCTCCGGTGGCCCGGGTGCGGAAAGTCGACGCCGCCGGGATCCTGACGACGGTGGCTGGACAGGCGGCGGCGGGGTTCGGCGGGGACGGGGGACCGGCCGTGCAGGCGCTGATGAACCGCCCCGGGGACGTGACCGTGGACCCGGCGGGGAATCTCTACATCTGGGACGCGCTCAACGGCCGGGTGCGGAAGGTCGCGGCCGCGACCGGGACGATCACGACGGTGCTGGGGGGAGGCGCGCAGGCCTTCGCGGACGGTCTGGGCGCCACATCGGTCGCCGTGTTCATCGGCACGGGCCTCAACCATCGCGTCTTCGCGGACGGCAGCGGGTCGCTCTACTTCTCCTACTTCACCGGGAACTCGATCTGGAGGGTGGACGCGGGGGGGACGTTGCATCACGTCGCGGGGGTTCTGGGGACGGCGATCGGCTATTCCGGGGACGGGGGTCCGGCGACGGCGGCGCGGTTCGCCGACCCGCAGGGGCTGCACGTCGACGCGGCGGGGAACGTGTACGTCGCGGACTCGAGGAACCACGCGATCCGGCGGATCGACGCCGCGACGGGGATCATCACCCGGGTCGCCGGGGCCGCGCCGACGGGTCCGGCGCCGGGGTCGGGCACGGCGGGCCTGTCCGGAGACGGGGGCGAGGCCGCTTCGGCGCTTCTGAGCACGCCGGTGGACGTCTGGCTCGATCCGCTCGGAAACGTCCACATCGCGGACCTGGGCAACCTCCGCCTTCGCCGGATCGCCTCGGGGACGGCGTCCTCGGTCCTCGCGGTGACGGAGGCCACGGGGACGGCGACGAGTCCGGCGTACGTCACCGGTCCCGGCGGGTGCCAGACGGTGACGGCGACGGCGCCGGGGGTGTCGGTGGGGGCGCTCACGTTCACTATCGCCGGGACCGATCCGCCGCCGGCGGCGCCGGACCCGTTTCTGATCGCGGAGGCGAACTCCACGCACGTCTCGCTCGTTTGGAACATCGTGGACGAGCCGGATGTGGTAGGCTACCGGGTGTACCGGGGGGCCGTCTCCGGGGGGCCGTATCCGACCATGCTCACGCCCCAGCCGATCGCCGACAACTTCTTCGACGACACCCAGGTGGCCCCCGGCCTGGACTACTTCTACGTGGTGACCGCCGTGGACGCCTGCGGGGAGGAGGGCCCCTTCTCCGTCGAGGCGCACGCCCGGCCGAGGGACATCACCACGCCGACGGTGATCACCTCCCCGCCGGAAGGGTTCGAGACCACCGACCCGTTCCTCACGGTCAGCGGCACCGCAGAGCCGGGGGCGACGGTGCAGGTGTTCTCGACCGACCCCGCGACGGGGAAGATCACGCCCCTCGGAGACGTCACAGCAGACGCGGACGGAACTTTCTCCGTGACCGTGATGCTGACGGCGGCGGGGCCCCAAACGATCACGGCGTTGGCAATGGACGCGTTCGGAAACCTGGGCTCATCGAGCGTGGGAATCGGTATTCTCGCCAGTATCTTCGTGCCGCCGATCAGCCCCGAGGCGCTGTGTGTCACCGTTGCTCCGCCATGCGCCCGGACGCCGGAGGTCGGGCAGACGCCGACGGAGATCACTTTCACCTACCACATGACGGCGCCGCCGGGTCTCGCCATGATCTACGTGGTTGCCCTGAGTTCGCCGTCGGACTCATTAGTTACCACTTTTCTTGTCAATCCGGGGGGGAGCATTGTCTGGTCTCGATCGGTCCCAGCGCTCCCTGAGGCGGCGCGATTACACCCGTCCGCGTGGTGCCTTGGGTTTCCGATTTTCCGAATGAACGAGTCTTTCGCTCTCCGGGATGCCGTCTTTCCACACACTATCCAGATCGATCAGCAGTTTGAGCCGCATCAGACCGAAAGGGATCTCATCACCTCGTATGAGGAGAATCTCATCGTTGCGATTGAGGATGGGGACGAGAGTTCCGTCCTCTCCTGGCTTTCCATCATCTTCGACGAAGAAGACATCGACGACGCCATTCTTGGCGTTGTCGAGGAGCACAACGCCGCCATCAGCACCCTCTTTGGGAGCCCGGGTCCACACGCGGATGCCGCTGTCATCGAACTCAACCTCCTTCTTTTCCGGGTGAACGACGAACTGGGCACCCTGGAGGCGGATCCCTTCGTGCGCGTTCCCGACTCCTCCGAAGAGGGCCCGAGCGGGGCGGCATGGATCAACGACGATGACGATGACCTGAGTCAGAGTCCCGACACCGGCCCGGTCGGAGTCCCCGGGGAGGACGACCTTCCGCAGTTGTGGTGGTTCTTCGCGAGACCGCTGGTCATTCCGGCCGTTCTCGGCAACGCGAAGTTGACCCTCTCCGACGCCTCGCCGTCCTCGCACGTCAGCTTCTGGAGGGATTCGGTGAAGTCTGCGGATGAGGTCCTGCCGCATCCGTTCGACAACCTGTATCTCCGCACTCGCCTCTACATTGAAGGGACATCTCCCAGCGGCCAGGATCTCGACCAGGAGTTCCAGGCCACTTTCGGCGACGGCGGCGGGTGCCTCGACAGGGTGAAGTCAACCGTCGTGGCGATTGAGTCGGTGGATTACGAACCCCTCCCCGGCGATCCCGGCGGAGCCGGTAATTTCCAGGTGGCGACGGACCATTCCTTCGGCATCATTACGGATCCTCCGCACGGCGTGATCGAGGGCGGCGAGCGGCGGTTCTTCCCGGGTAAGAACTTCCCAAGCGACTCCTCGCACGATACCGTGGCGGTGAGGGTGAGGATCACCCCGGCGAGAGCGGAT
This sequence comes from Planctomycetota bacterium, assembly GCA_016192525.1. GTDB lineage: Bacteria > Planctomycetota > MHYJ01 > JACPTZ01 > JACPTZ01 > JACPTZ01. The sequence goes on along the minus strand of JACPTZ010000161.1, from coordinate 2,509 downwards.
CAGAAGGTCTGGATCAAGTCGTTTGATGTCGATGATCCGTCGACGACTTCTGGTCCCGTCGACGACGACGTGACCGGTCCCCTGGAGGACAATCGCGTGCCCTTTGAGGGGCCGGGAGTGTCGCGACTGGGTCGTCCGGCGCGCATGACATTCATACTGGCTGACGATCTCGGTCGGATAGACGATGCCACCGACGCCGGGGGGGAGGTCCTCTTCCGCTTCGGCGTCTCCGGTTGCCGACAACCGGGCAATAACTTCCGGAAGGTGGCCGGGTTTACTCGCCGCGCAGTCACGAGCACGTTGCTGGCGGCAGAGGGCGATCCCGAGGCAAAGGTCTATCGCAATGGGGCTGGGGACTCCTTCCTGACCGTTCTGCCCGAGATCTCGGCCGGAGTGCCCACCCAGATCATGCAGTCCCCCCTTCTCACTCTATGGCGGCACCTGCACATGGAGGTGGATCGAATGACGGATGCGGTTGGCAACTTCGCCAAGGCGGACTTCGTGGCAGCGGACGCGACTGGGACGACCTTCACCCTGGGGAACATCCAGGGAGGGCTGGATCATTTCCCCATCGGGAATACGCTCGACGTCACCGCCGGCACTAGAGGTCGTTTCCAGGGCGGCTCGTTGGTGGGTCAGGACGTTGGGATCGTATCGAACACGGAAACAGCGATCACGCTGGACGCACCGCACCCGGAGTTGATGGGGCTGAATCTGACAACTCGGGATGACGACACTCTTCTCGAGATTCCGCCCATCAACACCGATCTGCTGCAGTCGTCGGATTCTCTCTCGCTGAATCGTCTGGCTGCCGCGTATATCGTGCCGGTCTATGACGGCGCAGGGGATCCAGGGAATGCCAACAATGGAACGCTGGTTCCCTTCAAGATGAACACAGATGGTGCATCATTCGCCGCTGAACTGGAACCTTGGAGAGAATCCGAACAGCATAACGACCCTGCGCACTGGGTGGCCTATCTGCAATCCGGTTTTCAGCCGGAGCGGCCGAGGGACCTCGATTCTGATGATGAACTCACATCGTCAGCAGGCGGATATACGCTTGCCATCAATACGGGTGCACCCGGGACGATCATCTTTCAGGAGGTCATCGCGGACTTTCTCCGCGTCATGGCGGAGACCGAGCCCGCAAGCTCGTTCGAGGCCCTGACATCACACGTATCCGTCCACGAAGTTGGCCATCACTTCGCGGGAAAGGACACGGATGGAGGGTTCATGGTGACTATGCAGGAGCTCATGCACTCGATAGTAGCGGGAACAGCCGTATATTTTGACGCGAGAACCCTCGTTCGGATGCGATCCGTTCCTCGACCCGAGAACCCCGTGGAGTGATAGCCATGAATCTCAATAGCAAGCTGATGATCCTTCTCCTGATGGTCCCCTCCTGTCTGACGACAGTCGGGGCTGCGGCCGAAGAAACCTCGCTTGATCTCGACCTCAGGCCAGCAGCCGGCTGCCAGCTGAGTTACCAGGGATGTGTGACGCTGGAGGCGACCATGAAGAATTCAGGTTCCAAGGAGACAGCGCTCCACGGAGAACTTGAGATTGGTCGTGACATTCGAATCGAGGTAGAAGTTGAACCAGGCAAGTTCGAGGCAGTAGCGTGCAATTTCGTGTCGGACATCAGGGCGGGGACCCCGTCCACGAACCTCGCCGTCGGAGCCAGTGTCCGGTCGATCCGAGCGGTGTCCCTTTGTTTCCGGCAAGGCCGGTTCGTGCCATGGGATTCGCGGGAGGTTCGCGTAAGGGCGGTATACGCGAGTCGTTTCAAATCGTCGGACCCGCGGGTCGAGAGCTCGGTGGTGACAATTCCATGTGCCCAAGTGGCGTCGGAGCCGGCGTCGGTTCAAGACTTGTTCGCAGACTCGAACTGGCATCAACTGGTCTTGGGCTCCGTACCGTTGGAGTGTGACACGACGGTGGAGAAAGCGGAAGTCGCGCTTGCCAGCGCGCCCGGCGGATCGTGCAGTGCGCTGATACACCATGTTCTTGCATGTCGTTACTTAACAGGTAAGAGCGTTCAGGGAACCGCCCCCAAGATGGACCGGGAGGGGAACATCGTGGGCGAAGGACCGTGCATGGTTACGGTTCGGGACTTTGCCCGGGCGCGCGACCACTTCGCGGCGGCCGCGGCGGTAGGCGAGTTTCCGCTCAGGGATTGGGCAAACCTCTATCTCGCGGAATGCGAGTGCGAACTTCGTCACGAGGAAGCAGCCGCACAGGCGCTGGACCGAATCGACGATAGGACCTGCGACTCCGAGATTCCGAAGCGTATTCCCAAAGTCAGAGAGAGAATCAAGGCGGAAACGCGGGCGCCAAGATAGGCGTGAGGCGCATGGGCGGAGTGGTTCGCCGCAGGCACTGTGCCCGCATGGCTCGGACCGCCTCCTTAGATTTCAGTTGACGGGGTGGTCGATGATCGCGTAGAGTTTCGGGCATGGGCCGGGCGACGCGGGTGGAGTTCGCGGGGGCGTTCTACCACGTCATGTCT
>JACPTZ010000156.1 GCA_016192525.1 Planctomycetota bacterium | reverse complement strand
GGGGGCGGGGGCGAGCCCCGCCCCTACGCTACGCGTAGAAGTACCGCAGTCATTTCGTTACGGCTCCTTGGAGAGTCAGGTTATACATCTACGAGTTCATTCCATGGTCGAGATATCTTGTCCGTGAGTCGAAGAGCGTCACCGATCCTGCCGGAAGCTACTTCGTGCTCGGGGACGGTTCACCCACGCGCCTCGACAGTGGCCTCTTCGGGTTTGTTCCCGCGAAGAGTGTCACCGGAAGGGCGTGGTTCTGCCACTGGCCCTGGGACCGGATCGGCGGGGTCAAGCAGGGGAGCGAGAGAGGACCTGACGATTCGAAATGAACTTCCGCCGAATCCCCATTCTAACGGCGGTCCTGGCGCTCGCCCTGCTCGTCATCGGCGTCGACAGCTATCGTCACACCGCCCGCGATGCCGAACCCCCGCTCCCGGATGAGGGGCGTCGTCGCGCCCCGAATCCTTCGCTTCCGTGCCCGGCCCCTTCCCCGTCTCCTGGAGCGATCGCCGCTTCCGATTTCGCCCCCGGCGAGCCGCTGTCCGATTCCGCCTACCCCCATGTCCTCTCGCGCTGGTCGCTTCACGTCACCCTTCGGCACGCCGATGGGCGTCCCGCGAGCGGGGCGCGCGTCCTCCCGATACGCCTGCTTGGCGCCTCGACGCCTGATGAGTTGTGTCCGCCCGGGATCACGGATCCCGAAGGTCGCTGTCGGCTGACCCTCGTTCGGAATCTCATCGACTTCATCCGCGTCAAACTCGATCCCTACCCGCCTGTCCGATTTCCCGTGGGAGATCCTGTGCCCGAGGCCCGGCGGGAGTTCCGCCTTCCGCGATTCCGGTCGATGAGCGGGATGGTTCGTTCCGATGGGCGACCGCTCGCCGGCGCGAGATTGTCCATCCAAGAAGGAGAGGGATGGTGGGACAAGGAGGCCTGGGTTCGCGACATCGTCACAGGGGCGGATGGCGGGTATCGGTTTGACCTGGTCCCCGACGGGAGTTTCACGCTCCAGATCGATGGTTCGGCGACGATGTGCACCTGGTTGATTCGGGCGGGGACGCAGGACCTGGCCGGGCTGGATTTTGAGGTGGAGCCGTCCCGACCGGTCACGCTCAAGATCGTCGATGCGAACGGGACCCCTGTCCGCGGCGCGCAGATCTCCGTCTATCAGAAGCGACTCCGCCGGGAGGAACCGTTGACCCGACCCGGCTTCCCCGATTCCTGGCGCGATGACGGAGACGGCCCCGATCGGCCGCGTCTCGTGGGACGGTCGGACGCCGGCGGCGGTGTGCTCTTCAGCGGGCTTGCCGCCGGGGACTATGATGTCCATGCCCGCTTCGGGGAGGAGCGGGCCCTCGTCGGGTCGGTCGAGATTCGGAGCGACCCGGAAGTGGAGATCGAAGTGCGAGTCGCCGAGAGGGGAGGGCCGGCACGACGGATGGAGTCCACGCTGGTCGGGTGGCCGCCGGAGATCGCGGAGCGCGTTCGTCCCGCCGTGTGGCTCACCGATTCCGGCGGTCGAGGCCCTCTGCGCGCGTACAGAGCCGGCCGCCATATCGGGGGAGGCCGCGTGGAGGTCGATGGATATTCCGACTCCGATGGCGCCCTGGGCGTGTTTTGCTCGTTCGCCTGGGCGCCCGGCGAGGCCGCCGGCCTCGCGTTGGCCTATCCCGCATTTCGCGAGCCCGTCCGCGGAAAGGCCGTCGTGAGGGCGGGGGGGGACGACGGTGTCGATCGACCGGCCATCCCCTTCCCCCCGATCGGACTGGTCCGGTTTCGATTCGTGACCCGGGAGGGCGAGGCGAGCGCCGGAACGGGAGTCGCGCTGGAACGCAAAGCCTCGATCACGAGCGAGGAAGCGGAGCGGGCCGGTCTGGCCCTTCCGCCCGATCGGGGATCCCTGTCCTCTTCCCCCTGCCTTTTCGGCGACACCGATGCGGACGGACGTCTGACCGCGATCCTGTGGGCCGGAGGGTACACCGTCAGTCCGGGCCACGGTGACTCCGATCTCCCGTTTCCTCCGTTTGAAGTGAGTGTTCGCGCCGGCGAGGTGCGCGATGAGACCCCGGTGGTGATTTCGCCCCGGAGATGGGTTCGTCTGGTCGGCCGGGTACTGTCGGCTGAAGGGGCTGCAGCGCCCTTCGCGGGGATCTGCGCCAGGTCTGCGGACCGGCAGATCACCTTCGCCGACGCGGACTCCGGGGGCGCCTTCGACTTCTTCGTCCCCGACCCGGTCCTTCCCCTCACCCTCCAGGCGGAGACTCCGTTTGGACGGTGGCGCTCCCAGACGCTCGAAGTGCCCGGCTCACGCGGGGGGCTTGTCCTGGTCCTGCCTCCCACCCGAACCCTCCGGGGCCGGATCGTCGATTCTCGAAGCGGGGGGCCAGTACACGGCCGGATTCACGTTTCCGGCGAGGGGTTTGAGTGGGCCGACACGTGGCGGTACTTCGACCCCGACCCTCTCGGCCGATTCGCCATCGAGGACCTGCCGGCGGCGCCCGTCACCCTCACGGTCGTAGCGCGGCAGCACTACACCGACCCGGTCGTCGTTGACGCGGGGACCTCGGAGGAGATCCTCATCCGGGCCCGAAAGGGGAGCGATCTGACGGTCGTTTCAAAGGTGGGGGAGGGGTGGATCACCCTCTCCGTGCGACTCGTGAGTCTCGAGGGCGACACTGTTTTCGAGCAGAGCGACACTCTGCACTCCGAGACCGGAGAGGCGAGCGCCACGTTTCAGCTTCTCCCTCCGGGTACCTGGAACCTGCAGATCGAGTCAGAAGCGCTCGGGGGAGAGGATGACTCCGACCCGGCGCCGCCGCTGAGGCTCCACGACGGGAGGGTGACGCTCGATCCCGGGACGACGCTGACGATCCCGGTGCAGGCACCGCAGTAATCGAGGGGGAACTCCGTTCGCCCTTGGCGAGCCCGCCCTTGTTGAGCGGGCGAGACAGGCTTCCAACCTGTGTGCACAGGCCAAACCGTCCGCGCCTTCCATCGCGGCGCCCGTCCCGCGATGCCCCCTCCTGCCACTGCTGTTGTTGTTGTTCCAGCGCCTTCCGTGCCTTCAGTGGCCAATCACCGGCTCTCGGCCACCCCGGCGCTCGCGCACGGGCGGCAGCGGCCCGCGGCGCCGTCGTAGTCTCGGAGGCAGACCGACGCGGAGCAAGTCGGACAGGGGACCATGCAGTCCCCGCAATGGGGCTTGCGGCAGACCTTGCAGTCCGCCCGGTGCTTCGCGCAGAGGCCGAGCGTACAGTTGGCGCACGTCGCCGAACAGCCCGGGCATCCCTCCGCACGGCACACCGCACAGGTCCGGCGGGCGCACCGGAGACAGGTCGACTTCCCGCAGGTCCCGCACGGCGCCCGGCAGTCCGGACAGGCGGCATGACCGAAGCCGCAGGACTCCACGCCGTCCGTGCTCCCGCAGTTCAGGCAGACCGCCGTGTGCTTCGCCGGACCCACGTCCCGGAAACTGAAATCGCGGCGGTCGGTGGGCAGTTCCCCGGCGTGCTGCTCGGCCCATCGCGCCGCCTCGCCGTTCAGCGGACTCTTGATGTTGTAAGACTGGAACGAGAGCATCTCGGCGATCCGCACCAGCAGCTCCACGAGCGATTCGCCCGCCGCCCAGTGGTCCCCGATGCAGATCGCGTGCGGGGCGATGTTCGGGTGGAAGACCGGTGTGAGCATCCGGCACTGCGGCGACATCCGCGGATACGCCGCCGGCAGATACACCTCGACCAGATGCTCCTTCTCCGGAAGGATCTTTCCCCCCTTCACCGCCAGCCCGGCCACCTCGAACCGGACGTGGTACTTCTCGGGCGGGCGCCCGTACACCTCCTTGATCGAGATCGGCGACCCCGCCGGAAAGGCGAGCCGCACCCGCTCGTAGTCCGCCGCCAGACGTTTCATCCGGAGGGTCATCGCGCCTTCCCGTCCGCCTGGAGGAGCCGGTCCACCGTCTCCATCGAGATCGCAAAGTTCAGCCCCTCCGTCGCCATCTTGTCCCGGGTCCAGGTGTTGATCCCCACCAGATTCCCGTCCTTGTCGTAGAGCCCCCCCCCGCTGTTCCCCGGATTGAGCGGGGTCTGCGTCTGGATCACGATCACCTCCCCGCCCTCCGTTTCCAGCGTTCGCAGACTCGAAACCACCCCCTGCGTGTACGACCAGCCGAGCCCCTCGGGGTTGCCGATCGCGAAAAGCGTCTCGCCGATCTTCGGCCTCCGCACGGGGACGTGCGGGGGGGGCTTCGGGGCGTCGGTCCCGGGCGAGGGGGCGCTGCATTTCACCAGCGCCAGATCGATCCCGCCCGGCGCCACCCAGTCCACCCGGCCCGGCACCGTCTCGCCGTTCGCGAACGTGACCTTGAGATCGACCTCCGGAAGTTCAGCCCCGCTTCTTCCCTCGGCGAAGTCGGGATCGGCCACGTGCCGGTTCGTGATCAGGACCGTCTCCCGGCCCTCGATCTGATACACGACGCCCGATCCCAGCCACTCCTTCCGGCCGACCAGGCTTCCGCTCGAGCCGGTGATGCGGACGTTCGCCAGGAGCATCGGCCGGATCTCGGCCGGAGCATCCTTGAGGTTCGGGACGCCGCTGAAGCTCATCGAGGGGATGCTGTGTCCCGGCTCCGGCTTCCAGAAGATGAAGATGGCGGCGAGGAGCCACCCCGCCGTGGACAGCATCCCCAGCACGATCCCGGTGGCCGCCATCCAGGCCCCCTTGAGCCGGCGGTCGTTGAGGATCGAGCCGAGGGCGATCGCGCCGAGCACGACGGCGAAGATCCCGGGGAATCCGGCCAGCACGACCCCCCCGATCCCCAGCCCGAAGGCCCACGCCGCCAGCCGGCTGTGGCGCCGCTCGACGAAACGGGCGATCCGGATCGGCGCCGTCCCCGCGGCGGAGCGGGTGGAGACCTCCTCGATGTCGACGTCCTTCACCTCGTTCGAACGGATGACGATCTCCGGGAGCCCGGGCGCGTCCGCCGTTCCGCGCGGCGCCGGCAGGCTCCGCCCGGCCGGGCCGCCCGCCGCCGGGAGACAGTCGTAGGCGCGGCACGCCCCGGCCCGCTCCCAGCACGCCGCGTGGTGCGGCGCCCCGCAGGTGGTGCATTCGGCGATCGGATCTCCCGCCCGCAGGTGGCCCTGGCAGGCGGGGCAGGTCCAGCCGTCGAATCGTCCAGGCGCGGGGTGCACGGGGGTCGAGGGGTTCATCAGACTCCGAGGATAACGAACAGGAGATACGCAAGGCAATAGAAGGTCGAGATCGCGATCGCTGCAAAGGCGATCACGAGATGTCCCCCGGCGATGTTCCGGAGCGTCTGACGGTTCCTGAAAACCCAGACGACCGCCACCGGCAGGGTGATCGGCGCGCAGCAGCCGAAGAGGCTGACGACGAAGAGCACCAGCGCGACGATCTGAGCGTGTCCCACCTGCTGCCGGGAGGTCTGCACTTCACGGTACTCGGCGGGGGTGATCGGATCGACGCCGGTGAAGGTGGCCTCGCAGTGTCTGCACTTGAGCGCGATCGAGCGGATCTCCTTCCCGCAGGCGGGACAGGTCTTCGTGTCGCCCCAGCCGGTCGTGGGAGCGGCCGAGCCCGCGGCCTTTACCGTCTTCGGCGCCAGTGAACAGCCGTAGGTTCCGCATCCCCCGTTTTCGTCCCAGCACTCGGCGTGGAAGGGGAGCCGGCACTTCGCGCAGTCGACGAGCGATTCCGCCGCCCCGATCGCGCCCTGGCAGATGGCGCAGAGCTGGTCGCGCTCCGACGGGGTGGCGGGTCGGCGCGGCGCCGCCGGGGCGTCGGAGACGCTCGGGGCGCGGCTCGTCACCACGATCAGCGCCGCACAGCCGGGGCATCGAACCTTCTGGCCGAGTCGTTCGTCCGGGACCCGGAGTCGTTTGCCGCAGGCGCAGGAGAGGACGATGGGCATGGGTCAGGGCAGGGGGGGGGTCCCGGACACGAGGTTCCAGAGCCAGTTGGCGACGAGCGCGACCAGGAGCAGCCATCCGCCCGCCTCCGCGGCGCGTTCGGCCGGACGCGGGTGCGGTCGGCCCCGGAGGAGGCGCCACGCCCGCCACGGAAACTGGAGGACCAGGGCCGCGAAGAGGAGTCCCCCCGCGCGGTTGTATCGCCACGCCTCCCGCCAGCGTCCATGCGCCAGCGAGACGAAGCTCCGCGTGAGGCCGCACCCGGGGCAGTTCACTCCGAACACGGTTCGGGAGAAGCAGCCCCCCGAGGTGACCGGGAACGGTCCGAGATGGAGGCCGTATCCGTCCGGCTGGAGCTCCAGCAGAGCGGCGAGGACGACCACTCCGGCGAAGACGGCGAGCAGGATTCGGTCCCACGGGGCATCCATCCCCGAAGGCCCGGGCCCGGTTCGCGCGGACGCGGGGAGGAGGGCGGCGCCGCCATTCGAATCACCGGGAGTCATCGCCTCCCCCCCACGGCCCCCATGATCATGCCGATGAAGAACGCCACCACCTGGGTCACCAGAGTCACCAGGAACAGTTTCTTCCCCTTCGGGTTTCCCTGGATCATCCAGATGATGGCCACAATGCAGGCGATGTTCCCGCACAGAATCGCGAAGACCCACTCCGCCGGAGTGAGCGCCTCTCCCGATTCCTCGGCCCGCTTCATCGCCGGATCCAGCCACTCTCCGCAGTGCCGGCACTTTTTCGCGCTGGCGTGGATCGGCTCTCCGCAGTAGATGCAGGGCTTCGAAGGTCCGGAGATTTCCGTCCTCCCCGGGGCGGGCGCCGGCCCGGCCGACGCGCTGCAGCCCTCCACGGCGCAACGGCCGCGGTCCGCCCAGCAGGCCTCGTGGTGTGTCGAGCCGCAGGCCTGGCAGTTGTGGACCGGCGCGCCGAGGGCGACCTTTTGCGCGCACGCCGGGCACATCCGCCCCGCGACCACCTTGTTCGCGACCATGGTGACGGGGAGCTGCCCCGGCCCCGGGGGCCGATCCAGCTCCAGGGTGAGACCGGAGGGGCCTCCCGCCGGAGGAGCCGGAGCCGCCATCCTGGGCGCCCACGCGGCCCGCGGCTCGAGCGGCGCGCCGGCGCCGGTCGGGCCGGCCGGCGGGACATTCTGGACCGTGGTGCACGAGGGACACCGGACTTTCCTCCCGCCGAGGGTGTCCGGGACCTTCAGCCCCTTTCCGCACTTCCCGCACTTGAACTCGATGGGCATGTTCCGTTTCCGGGGCCTATCCGCCCGTCCTTCCCGGCACGGCCGTCTGCCGCGGACGCTCCGAGAAGGTCAGCACGGTTTCGCCGAGGACGATGCGGTCGCCGTCGCGCAACGCCTGGCGCTTCACCGGCATCCCGTTTACGATCGTCCCGCCGGGCGTGCCGTAGTCCTCGATCTCATACCGCAGTCCGACCTTGTAGAGGCCGGCGTGCCGGGGCTCGATCCCCGCATCCTTGAACAGATAGATCTCGCACTTGGGTGAACTTCCGAGCACGGTCGGACTCTTGTAGACGATGAACTGCTTCCCGGCCAGGGGCCCCGCGATCATCCGGAGCCAGGCTTCCTTCGCGAAGTGCTCGACCAGCCCCACGAAGAGTCCCGCAAACCCGCCCACGATCGAGAATCCGAGGCAACGACTGACCTCGGCGCCTCCGCCCGGCCCGGGGCCCGAAATCAGCCGGTCGATCGGATCGAAGAAGAGCCCCCCGATCGCCCCCCCCAGCATGCCGCCCAGGAATCCATTGAAGGTGAGTTTCTTCGACCGCAGCGCGAGGCCGGGCCCGAGCGCCACCGTCATGCCGGCCAGGGCCCAGGCCATTGAGCGTCGCACGATCTGAAGGAAGAACACTCCGCCGGTCAGCTCGTTTGAGCCGGGCCGGAGAAACGCCAGCATGACGACGGCGACAATCTCGTACAGGATTCCGGCGACGAACACGGAGACCAGCCCGAGGACAAAGGCGAGGCCCAGTCCGATGAGGGACCCGGACGCCGCGCGCGACAGATGGCGGGACATGATCCCCTCGATGGCCCCGATCATGAGCCCCGTCATTCCCCCCACGACGGGAAAGATCAGCAGCCCGACCAGGATGGCGGCCCCCCCCGGCATCCTCCCGCCGATGGCCTCGTCATCGAAGAACGGCTCCATGATCGCCCAGCCCAGGAAAGCCCCGAATGCACCCGCGACGCTGGTGTAGAAAAGCGCGTTGAGATACCAGGGCGTGGGGGCGAGGGTCGCCGCCGTCGGCATCGGGCGCCGCAGGGCCTGTTCCTGCGCGACGATCTCCTCGATCTTCGGATCGCTCAGGTCGTGATCCGTGATCCTGATTCGCAGCGGTTCCGCGTCCGCCATCTCACTTCTTCTCCGATTCGCCGTCCGCGGGTCCCTTCTTCTTCCCGGAGTCCGGAGGCGGCGCAAACTCGGGGAAGAGACGGTCGATCGTCGCCCGATCCTCCGGGGTGAGGACGATCGCGCGGTCGTACATCTCGCGGGCGTTGGTCTTGAGCACGTTCCGACTCCGGTCGTCCGAGAGCGCCGCCTGATCCAGCAGCGATCGGGCCGTCTGCACCATCTGCAGCATCACGATCCGCCGGAGTTCGAGCAGTTGACCGCGCAGGCCGACGACCTGCGATTCGAGCTGCTCCACCGACGCGGCGCCGCGCTTCATCGCGCTCGTGACCAGCCGGTCCATGGTTTCGTACTTCTCCCGGAGCGTGACCAGGCGGGAGCGGACCTCCTCGAGCGTCTGGCGGGCCTGGTCCGCCGGGACGGTGCCTCCGGGCGGAGGGGCCGACTTCGAAAGGGTATCGATCGTCGAGACGGAGTCGGCGACGATCCGCTCCATCGTCTGCATCTCGGTGGAGAGGCCGGTATGCATCACCTGCATCCGGACCATCTCCCGGACTTCGTGCTCGATGGCCCCCTGGAGGACGGCATCCGCCTCGCGTCGCCCCTGGTGGGTGCCCGCGAGGAACCCGACGAACATTCCGCACAGGATGAGGAGGATGGGAGTGACGAGGCTCCACAGCGGGGGGGCACCGATCCGATCGGGATCGGCCGCCGTGGCCCCCCCCCCGGCGTCTGGCGTCGTCTGATCCGTCGGCGGCGGCCCCGCGGTGCCCGGGGATCCGGGGGCCGGCGGACGCCGTACTTCCTCGAACGCGGGCCGGCAACAGTGCATCGTCCGACCCACCCAGAAGTGCGCCAGGCGCGACGTCTCGCCCTCCTTCCAGCAGAAGAATCCCTCATCTCCGGATCGAGGATCGAAGACGAAGGCGACCTGGAACGGGGCGTTGAAGAAACTCCGGTGGATGAACAGGTCGAATTCCGAGAGAAAAATGCCGAACCCGGGGTGGGTGTGGTACCACCCGACGATCCGGCGGTTCTGGAACCGGCGGTCCATTTCGTTGTGGATGTGGTTCCACGTCTCGTGGGTAAAGGTGACCTGCGCCCCCTGGCTCGCCGCATGCTCGCCCCGGATCACCGCTTCGATTTCGAGGAAGGGCCCGCCCTCGTCCTGGAGCAGTCGCCCCACGAGCACCCCGCACACCTCGACTTCCGCGTGCTCGAGGCCGTGCTTGACGATCTCGTTGTACGGGGTCTCGGCCAGCGCGACGCGGAGTGATTCGTTCCCCGCCCCTCCGAAGCGCCCCTTCTCGAGATCCTTCGGCGAGATGTCCCGGATATCCGGTCCTGATGCCGTCATGGACTCTCCGCTTTTCCCTCTCCTCGCTCCGTTCTTCGCCTTCCTCTCACCGCGTTCCGTTCTCCGCGTCTCCGCGTCTCCGCGTGAACCCCTCCGCGTCTCTCCTTTCCTCCGTGCCTCCCCCTCCGCGTCTCTCTTCTCCTCTGTGCCTCCCCCCGTGCGTCGCCGCCCTCAGAGCGCCTCCCCCAGCACCCGCTCCCGGTCCCCGCCCAGTTCGTAAGCGCGATGCCGTCCGTCGGAGCGGGCCGCGACGACGTCGAACGGCGGCACCCCCAGTTCGGCCAGCGGACGGTCGAGGAAGGGTTCCGACCCCTCGATCGTGTGATACGCCTCCGGCCTCCGCGGCGCCGCGCACTTCGGACACTTCGCCTCGCGCTCCCGGATGCGGCCGAGCGCGGTGAACCGGGGCTCCCGCTCGCCGCAGGAGTCGCAGGTCAGGGCCGAAATCAGGTCCTCCCGGAACTCCAGCACGGCGTCGCCGCCAAGGTCGGATCGGGCCTGCTCCAGAAGGTCTCCCGCGCGACAGGTGCCGGCGCCGCCCTCCAGCACCGTCACCGACTCCCACCACTCGTGCCCGCAGCAGTCCGGCTTGCGCGGATACTCCACCACGTAGTGATCGTGCGCGGATCCGTTCAGCACGAGCCCCTTCCCCTCGATGGTCTCCATTCCGTGCAGGAACCGGATCGCCTGCTCACTCTGGAGCGCCCCCACGATCGAGGCCATCGTCGGGGTGGTGGGAACCTTGCCCTCCAGCATCTCGTCCCGCGTCAGGAGGCTGCAGGCGCGGCGACGCTCCACCATCTCCCAATCGGTCCGGTTCATCGTACACTCGTAGCAGGGGCCGGACGACGGACGGAACACACGCGCGACGCCGTTGAAGACCTCGATCGCGCCGTCGATCCATGTCTTCCCGGTCAGCGCCGATCCCCGGTTCACGGCGAGCCTGGCCTCGCGGCTGTCGAGCCCGGCGAGAACCACATCGGCCCAGCGGAAGACGCCGAGGCCGACGTCCTCCGGGACCCGCCCCACCTGTCCGACGGCCCGGAGCGCGGGGTAGATCGATTTCGCCGCCCGAGCCGCCGCCTCCGCCTTCGGCCTCCCCTCGTCCGACTCGCGATAGAGGACCGACCGCGACAGGTTCGAGTTCTCGATGCGGTCCGGATCGACGATGAAGACCCTTCCCACGCCCACGAGCGCGAGGTTCTTCAGGATCTCGTTCCCGAGCGCCCCGGCGCCGACGAGCAGCACTTTCGCGCGGGCCAGCCGCTCCTGGTCCCACCCGCGGATCCGGCGCAGGCGGTCGAAGCGGTCTTCGTTCAGGTTGAGTGGGGCGGACCTGACCGGCCGCTCGCGTCCCTCCGGACCCGGGCCGCTCCCGACGTTCTCCGATCCGGACGGCACGATTCTCCCTCCCGTTAGCCCGCCGTGATCTCCGGCTGGAGCCGCAGAATGTCGCCCTCCGCGACGCCCGAGTCGCGGAAAGACTGATCGTCCAGGAGTTGCCGGCCGCTGCGCTTGTGGTGCAGTTTGTAGCTCATGAGCTGGCCGTCGGGGCTGGTCCGGGGAAGCGTCATGCGATCGACCAGCACGGCGACGACGCGGATGACGGGGGCGTCGTCAGGGACCTCGACGACGTGTTTCTTGTTGCCCGTCGGGTCCCAGATTTCAACGTTGAGTGCGCCCAAGGATGTCTCCCCCTCACGTGATGCCGCTTCGACCGTACCGTTCGCACGACCGGAACGGCGAGAACCCGTCCCGGCAGGCGAAGCGTAGGGGCGGGGTTTGCCCCCGCCCGCCTGTTCTGCGGCTCATCCCGCCCGGAGTCGGGCGGCCGCAAAGGCCGCCCCCACAAGGGCCCTCTAAGCCTAGTCCCTGCGATGCGGCGGAGTCAAAGAGTTTCGACGCCTCGCCGCCGCCAAATGTTGAACCGTCCTCCGCTCTGAGGTACGTTTCCTCCGTGCCCCCGGCCCTGCTCATTACCCAGTGCCTGCAGAACGACTTCGTGAAGCCGATCGGCAAGTACGATCCGCTTCCCAACACACTTCACATCGGATACGAGGAGGCCCGCCGGCTTCTCGGCGAGCGACCCGCGGAGGGACCCGTGGCGCGCGTGATGCAGTGGGCCTGCGCGCAGCCCGATTCCGTCCTTCGGCTGATCCACATCCGCGACTGGCACCGTCCGAACGATCCGAACCAGGCCTCGCATCTTCGCCAGTTCGGGGATCACTGCATCCGCGGCACCGAGGGGGCCAGGTTCGCCTTCGAGGAGCCGCCAGGCGCGGCGAAACAGACGGTCGTTGTGGATTCGCTCACGCTGAATGACTTCGTCGGGACGACCCTGGAGGCGCACCTGGCCCCGTTCGTCGGGGCGAAGACACGAGTCGGGCTCATGGGCGTCTGGACCGAGGCCAAAGTCACTTTTCTGGCGTACGATCTGCGCGCCCGCTATCCGGAACTCGAGATCGGCGTCTGCTCGGCCCTCACGGCCAGCTCTTCCCGGGCGCATCACTTTCAGGCGCTCGATCAACTGGAGCGGCTGCTCGGCGTGAAGATCTTCCCGGCCGTCGGGGAGTTCGTGCGCTTTCTCGGGGGCGAAGGGGGAGATGTTCCGCTTCCGATTCCGCAGGCCTCCGGGCATCCCCGGATCACGATCGAGGGTGGGGTGAAACTGCAGGAGGCGGATCGGTCCCTGCTCTGCTACCTGTTCCGCGATTCCCGCGAGGCCCGATTCCGATGTCTGGACGGCGGGTTCTCGGGAAACGTCGTGCTCGGCACCCAGAGCACCGATCTCTACGGCCACCCGCAGGTCCCGTACGTGGTGAAGATCGGTCCGCAGGCGATGATCGGGAAGGAGCGGGCGTCGTTTGAACGGGTGGAATCGGTCCTTGGGAACAACGCCCCGCAGATCAGCGATTTCGCCGATCTGCGCGACCGTGGCGCGATCAAGTACCGGTACGCGGCGATGGGGGGGGGCTTCTCGACCACCTTCCAGAAGCGCTACATGGCCGCAACCTGCTCGAGTACTATGCCTTCAGCCCTCAGTGGGCCGGCTCGGTGCGGAGGAAGGTGGAGGAGGTGGTTCAAGAAAACGACCCCGCCCTCCTGCACTTCCCCGGCGGCCGCACCTGCCGCCATCCGGCGCTGTTCTACGAGGAGAACGTCGGGCGCCTCCTCAAGATGTCCGCCGGCTCCGCCTGGTTCTCGTACGTCCACGGCGACCTGAACGGCGCCAACATCATCGTCGATGCCCAGGAGAACGTCTGGCTCATCGACTTCTTCCACACCCACCGCGGACACGTGCTCAAGGATCTCCTGAAACTCGAGAACGACCTGCTCTACATCTTCACCCCGGTCCGCGACGAGGCGGACCTGGAATGCGGACTGGCCCTGACCGACGCGCTGCTCGACATCGAGGACCTGGCGGGGGCTGTGTCTTCCGAGTCTCTCCATTCCCGCCCGGGTGACGCGACTCCGTCCCGGACGCTTCCCGCTCCCTTCTCCCGCGCCTGGGATACGATCGGCATCCTCCGATCCTTCTACCCCGATCTGATCAAGTCCGACCGCGACCCCCTCCAGGCCTGGATCGCCCAGATGCGCTACGCCGTCCACACCCTCGGTTTCGACGAATCGAGCCTGCTTCAGAAACGTTGGGCGCTCTACACCGCCGGCCGATGCTCGGAGCGGATCGTCGAGAAGATCCGGCACCGGGGACCCCTCCGCGTCGACTGGGTCGATCAGCGGTTCACCGCGCCGGGGCTCCTCGGGCTCACGATCTTGCCGGGTCGGCGCGACTGGGGACGCGACTTTGCCGCCGATCTCGCCGCTCTGCGCGGGCACGGCGTGAGCCACGTCCTCTGCCTGCTCGCGCGCGACGAGTTTGCCCGCTACGGGGTGGACCTGCTTCTTGACGAGTACCGCCGCATGGGATGGAATCTGCACCACCTGCCGATCGTCGACCAGCGCGTGTGCAGCGTTGAGGAGGCGCGCGCGGCCGCCGAATGGGCCGGAGGGGCGCTGGCGGGCGGCGGTCGCGTCCTCATCCATTGCGCCGGTGGCCTGGGCCGGAGCGGGATGCTCGCGGCCTGCATCCTCCGCGCCCTGGGTCGCACGGCCGACGAGGCGATCGCCGAGGTCCGGTGCGCCCGCTCCGTCCGTGCGATCGAGACTGAGGAGCAGGAGGATGTGGTTCGCAGTTTCTGAAGAGGAAGGGGGCCGGAGGGCCGCTCAAGAGCGGTGCCGGCGCCCGACGAACGAATCAACTCCCCTCACTTCGAACGAAGTTCATTCCACGCGGTACGCATCTGAGACAACACCTCTCCGGCGGCAGCTCCTCCTCCCGCATTGCTTGCCGCCCGTGCTTTGGCCTGCGCCAAAGCGCGATCCATCATGTCGATCAGAGACGGATTCGACTTGCTGAGGAGGGCCGTTCTTGCCAGCCTCGGGAAGAGGGTGCGTGATTGAACGCGGATGGCCTCATCGGCGTCCGTAGCGCCCGAGAGGATCGTGTGGGCTCGTGCGTCGAAGGCGACAGTGAGATTTGCTTCCGGCAGCACCGTGGAAGTGAGAGCGGCGCAACGAGCGGCTGGAGACGGCTGGGTCAGGGCAAGATCGGCAAGGAACTTCACCCCTTCGTCCGAATCACACCTGCCGATCTCGTCGAGGACCTGCGATGCTCGCGCGTATTCACCCTGGGTCTTCGCCATACCCAAGTGGCGCTCGGCCGTGTACCGGACGCCAGGCCATATGAGAGGATCGACTAACAGACTCCGGGTCTCACGGGAAGCGTATCCTGCCGCGCAGATGATTCTCTGCGCAACGTCCGAGTCGGGCCCCTCGTGAAGCTCCAACAGAACCGACTTGGCATCGAAGTAGCCGTCCTTGCTTCCGATAAGGAACGATGCCGAACCCAATCTCAGCGTCTTGGGCTGGTCCCGATCTTGCAGAATCTCCCGGCACATCAGGATCTCATCCACTCGCGGGTGCACCGTGTCGAGGGTCAGCAGATTGAAGAGGGCCAGGCGGATGTCGGTGTCTTTCCCCGTTCGGATGCGGTCGCACAGCAGTTTGCGCACGGATTCTTCGCGAATCGGCGAGAAGCAACGATAGAAGAGCGTATCCGGGGGAAGCCCGTCCTCGGCAAAGCCGGCGAATGACGGGTCCTGCCGGAAACGATCTTCGTACGTAGGGTCTGCGTCATCCCCTATGGCCTTTAACGTCAGAGCGACCTTCCAGAATTCAGGCTGTTTCTTGCCGTTCTCCCGGCCGGTTTCATCGAAAGGGTTCATCCCGGACGCCGTGAAGGCCACCCAAGCAAGCGTCTCATCGGGATCTTCCATGGCCCGGAGCAGCTCGCGATGCACTCTTTCGTCAGGGACTCCGGCCAGCAAGAGGAGAGCGAGCTTTTTGGCGCCTCGCGGCGTTCCCGGCTCCCCGAGCGCCTTGACAAGATGAGCGCACGCACGCTCTCGCCTCGATGGGTCCTCGAATTCCAGGTGCATGAGGATCAGGTCGGGGATCAGGCTCTCGGCATGCAGGCGCGACTCGATGTGGGACTCAACTCGCGCCCAGATGGATTCGGCGGCGCCGGTCGTTGTGAGAGGAACGGCGCCGTCTCGCCCGAGCGGCTCTGCCGCTACAAGTCGCGGCTCCGTCGGAGGATCGTCTCTTTCGATGGTGCGGGGAGGGCGGGCGCGATCGGACGGCGAGAGCCCCTTCGGGTCGGTGTCGATTCGGGACCGAGCGACCAAGACGATCGCCGTGATGAGCCCGACGCTAGCCGCAACGAGTCGCACAGGTTGGCGATTCGTCGAATGCATACCGTGGAGGGCTCCCGTATCGCTATTGCTTCTGAGTGCTCCCCGGTTTCGGGGTGAACCCCTTGAGGGGGCCGGGGTCATTCTGATCGGCCTGGTTGGCAATCTCACTGGATGGGGACGGCGAGATTGTCGGCGCAGTCGCGGGATCCACGACTCCCGTCGACTCCGTCGGGGTACTGCCAATCCGGACGTCGATCTTCGCTTCCCTATCGACACGGTGCGACAGGAATTCGGCGTTGAGGTCGTCATTGCAGTCCGCATACGCCAGTAGGGTGAATTTCGTCCGCTTCTTGATCAAGTCTCCGATCTTCAGGGTGGCCCCGACTCCAAGTGCCCCATGGCCCGGCGCGGGGTTGCTGATCGCGGGCAGGTCCCAGAAAACAGCGCCTCTCGGAACGGTGTCCCCTTCGGACAGAAGTTGCGCTTGGGACAGGTAGACGGAATCGCCGTCATAGCGCGGTAGGGGGCTCAGGCCCGGCTTCGCAGCCTTCGGGACCCACGTCGTTGAAGTTTCTCCGCTCTCTACGGTAAGGGACCATTCACGGATGATGTGGGAGTAGATCGGGACCTTCGCGCGCGTGCTGTACACCGCCACCATCAAGTTCGACCAGAACGGCGTGTTGGGGCCGCCTCCGTCAAACCCCGCCGCCAGCGCCGGATGCGTATGCGGAGTCTGTTGGTTGAAAAACTCCAGCCTATGCGTCGCCTCGGGGATCTCGATCCCGTCAATCACACAGGCATGAAGGACCGTCTCATTCTGACGCTCGACCTTGTTCAGCGTGACTTCGGCATTGTTCTGGAAGACCATGACAACGTCGCCGCCCTCCGTGCGCTTGACCTTCGTAATGCCGATCCTGTAGATCGATGTGCCATCGGGCCTCGAGAGTCTGACCTCGAACGCTTCCCGAGTCCCCGGCACGATCGGGATCTGGGTGCCCTTGACCTGGGCCAGGGTGAGCGGTGTGAATCCGAGCGAGACGGAAACGAAGATGAACGTGGCGGACGCCCTCTTAACGCCGCGAGCGTTAGCGACGCGCATGAGCGACTCTCCCGTACCGGTCGGGTGAGAGAATGGTGTTCGTTAACATGCGCGAATGGTATCCTCCCTCCCTCCCTTCAACGATAATTCAGGGTCTCGAAGGACCTCGTGTTCACTTGTGAGTCGCCAACCGCGTGCCCTCTGCGGGGTCGGACCAGTGCTTGCGAGAGCGCCGACGCGTCGCTAGAATGCGATTGCGACTGTCGGTTCCCCACGTGGGCGCTTTCCGAGGACCTCACTCCTTGAAGGAGTTCGCCCCATGACCCTCACCTGGTCCCGACCTTCCCCCGACCGTGATCCCGGCCGCTTCGCCGGCGGAATGCGCTACCTCGTCAATGGCGAGGTTCGCGACTGGAAGGGTGCCTCGATGGAGGTTCACTCGCCAGTCTACCAGCCGGACGGCCGCGGCGGTCTCGCGAAGCGCGTCCTCGGACCCTGCGCCCTCCTCGATGCCGGCGTCGCGAAGCAAGCCATGGAAGGCGCCGTCAAGGCCTACGATTCCGGCCGCGGGAAGTGGCCCACGGCGTCGGTGACGGAGCGCATCCGCCACGTCGAGACGTTTCTCGACCGGATGGAGGCCCGGCGGCTGGAAGTGGCGAGGCTCCTCTGCTGGGAGGTCGCCAAACCCTGGGCCGACGCGCTCAGGGAATTCGACCGCACCGTCGCTTACGGTCGGGACACCGTCAGCGCGCTCAAGGAACTGGACCGCGCCTCATCCCGCTTTACGCTCGACTCCGGCTTCTTCGCGCAGATCCGCCGCTCCCCGTTCGGCGTCGCGCTCTGCATGGGGCCGTACAACTACCCGCTCAACGAGATGTACACCACGCTTCTCCCCGCCCTCGTCATGGGGAACACGGTCGTGGCCAAGCTGCCGCGCCTCGGGATGCTCTGCAATCTGCCGCTCCTCGACGCCTTCGCCGAGTCGTTTCCGCCCGACGTGGTCAGCATCCTCACTGGAGAGGGGAGCACCGTCGTCACGCCGCTCGTCGAATCGGGGGCGGTCGATATCCTCGCCTTCATCGGATCGAGCAAAGTGGCCAACCTGATCATCCAGAAGCATCCGAGGCCGAATCGGCTCCGGACCATTCTCGGGCTCGGGACGAAGAATCCCGGGATCGTGCTCGCCGATGCCGACCTGAAATCCACGGTGGATGAGTGCGTCCGGGGGACGATGACCTTCAACGGCCAGCGCTGCACCGCGCTCGGGCTCATCTTCGTCCAGCGGCGGATCGCCGATGCCTTTGCAGAGCATTTCTCCGCGGCGGTCGCGTCGCTCAGATCCGGGATGCCGTACGAAGACGGGGTGACCCTCACGCCGCTCCCCGAGGAGGGGCAGGTCCAGCGGATGTCCCGGCTCGTGGAAGACGCCGTCGCGAAGGGCGCGCGGGTCCTGAACCCCGGCGGCGGCGCCTCGGATCGCACCTGGTTCCACCCGGCGGTGGTGTATCCCGTCGATCGGCGGATGGACCTCTGGACGCACGAGACCTTCGGCCCGGTGGTTCCGATCGCCGTCTTCGATGATCCGCGGGAACCGCTCGAATGGCTCGCCGCCTCTCCCTACGGCCAGCAGGCCGCCCTCTTCGGTCGCGATCCGGCGGTGGTCGGTCCGCTGGTCGACGCCCTCGTGAACCAGGTGAGCCGGGTGAACCTCAACAGTCAGTGTCAGCGCGGGCCGGACACCTTTCCGTTCACCGGCCGGAAGGACTCGGCGGAGGGGACGCTCTCCGTGACCGATGCGCTTCGCGTCTTCTCGATCCGCACCCTGGTGGCGTCGAAGGCCGATCCGTCGAACACGGAAGTCGTCCAGGCCGTGCTGCGGGAGCGGACCTCGAGGTTCCTGACGACGGATTACTTGTTTTAGCCCCGTCCCCGCAGGGGCGGGAGTACGAGGTTACCGTCCCGTCCCATTGTCATCCTGAGCCTCGGCCGCAGGCCGAGGCGAAGGATCACCCGCGTGTGCGGTTTGCAGACTCCGACGCTGGTGATCCTTCGCCCAGCCGGCCAAACGCCCGTCCGCCCCGCCACACTGATGGCGGGCAGGCATCCGTGTGGCGGAGCGGCCAGCTGAGCTCAGGATGACCATGCGGTAACCTCGTACGGGCGGGGCTTGTCCCCGCCCTCCTGTCGAGTTGCGCCTCGAGCGGCCCGGCGTATGGAGATTGGGGCGTCTCCCACAGGGGGGCGACCGCAAGGGTCGCCCCTTATATGAGCCACGCCCTGCTGTCAAGTGAACGGGTGCCTGTCTTCCGTTTTTTCTTCTTCTTTCCCAAGCACCCTCTCT
>JACPTZ010000158.1 GCA_016192525.1 Planctomycetota bacterium | reverse complement strand
GAGACCTCATTCTCGACGAGGATCTTCATTTGGATCGCGAGGCGAGGCCTCTCCACGTCACCCCGGATCAGCTCAATCGTCGCCTGGCGGGGAGATGGGTGCCTGACGCGGAGATCGCGCTCGCGGCGGCGTCAGCGCAGATTCTTGCTTCCTCGGACTTCCCGCGGGACTTGGAGCTTCAGGTTCGCCTCGAACGCGCCCTCAGCGCCATCATGGCCTGCAAGGACGCGTTGAATGAAGGTCTGAGAATGGACACTCTCACGGACTCAACGGCACTACCGAGTCTGTCCCAAACCATCGATGGGGTGTCCCGCGCCGTATTCGAGGCGAGGCGGGGTGGAGCAACGGAACGCGTCCGCGCGACCTCCCTGCGGGCGGCCGGGGGGGGATGGGATCTCTTCAGGGCCGATGTTGCCTTGCGGGTTCGGCGTGAGAACTATCTGTGGGTGGCGCAGAACTCCGCGCGAATCAACAGGTTTGACGTAGGGGCCTTCGGCGAGGCTGAAGTTCCGGGAGACACACTTCCAAACCGGCTCGCCATGACCATTCGCGACTTGTGGTCGGCGGAGGATCCCTCCCTGCGACCCTCTGCGGCGGCGGCTTTGGCTACTCTCCAGACCGCGATTCCTCAGAGACTCGACGATCTCGCGAGCGACCCCGACTGGCGTGTGGGCGCCGCCATCGCCCGCGTGCGGAATCCCTCGCGCACGCCGGAGGCCCCCAAGTCTCCGCTCCCGCTCCTCGCCGACCGCTGGGGCGAGGCCCGCCAGGCCGCTCTGGCGAGACACGGCGGCGACGCCCTCACCGAGAAGGCCGTCGCCGACGCCCTCGACTGGCTCGCCCGGCACCAGGAGGAGGACGGCTCGTGGCGTTGCGCCGACCATGTCCCCGAGCACCGTCGCATCCGCATCCCCGGGTTCGACCGCGAGGACGACTACGTCGACGCCGGCGTCACCGGCCTGGCTGTCCTCGCCTTCCTCGGGGCGGGCTACACGCACCAGGGCACCGACGCCTACGCGCTCCATGTCAAGCACGCCCTCGACTGGTTCCTCCGCATCCAGCAGCCGGACGGGATGATCGATCTCGACCCCGCCCGAAAACTCGATCGCACCTACCACTCTCCGCAGAGCGAGATGGCCGCCTACAATCACGCCGTCCCGCTCCTCGCCCTCATCGAGGCGTACGGGATGACGCAGGACCCGGCCCTCCGGGAGCCGATCGAGCGGGCGCTCACCTACTCCGCCCGCACGAAGGACCGGGAGCACGGCTGGAGCATCTCGCTCCGCGGCGACGACATCGGCCCCACGATCTACTACCTCATGGCGCTCCCGATCGCGAAGGCGGCGGGGTTCACCGTCACGACCGAGGTGGAGAACGAGGCGCTGCGGTACATGACGAAGATCACCGACCTCCGGCGCGGGCAGATCCGCTCGCTCAGCCCTGTCCCGATATGATACGGCGGCTATGACTCGGCGGCCACGGGCATGGTCGCCTGGCTGTGGTTGGGGCGCCGCACCACCTCGCCCGAGGTCGAGAAGCTCGCCGCGTACTGCGAGCCGCACGGGGTGGTGTGGGAGCCGCACTTCGACGTCCCGAAGGTGAACACCGGGAAGGTGGAGGAGATGCTCTGGCAGCCGGACGACATCCTGAACGAGTGGTACTGGTATTACGCCACACTCGCCTTCAAGGAGCGGGGTGGGCCGCACTGGGAGAAGTGGAATACGCAACTCAAGGACGTGATGGTCTCACACCAGCGCCGCCGCGGCGACGATGCCGGTTCCTGGGACTGCGAGGGGGCCTGGGGCCGGGCGGGAGGGCGGGTCTACTCGACGGCCATCGGCGCGATGACGCTCGAGGCCTATTATCAGTACACGCGGTAGGCCTCAGAGCGGCCGGCTGGGTCTTCGGGTGGGGAGCTGGCCGCGGCCGTGGGCGCCGCCGCAGGAGTCGCACAGGGTGTCGGCCACCGCGAGTCGCACGTGGCACTTCGTGCAGAGCAGCGCCCGGCACTTCGCGCAGCGGCCGCCGCCGATGGTCTGGGCCTGGTGGCACTTCGGACACTCGAACTCGTCCTCGAGCAGAATCGTCGCACTCTTTCCCTCCTGCAGGAACTCGCCGCACACGTTGCATTTCCGGCTCTTCTGCGGGTTCCCGGTGCCGCAGAACTTGCACACGACCAGTTCCCCCACCTCTTCGAGCGCCGACGGGACCTCGTCCTGCAGGACCTTGTCGAGGTCGCGGATCAGATTCTCCGTCGAGGCGTATCTCTTTCGGGGGTCCTTCTGCAGCAGCTTCTGGATGATGGCGCTGACCCCCTCCGGGATGTCCTTCTCGATGTGATGCGCGGGCTTCGGAATCTGTGTGGTGTGCAGCTTCATCAGGGTGTAGGGCGACGTCCCCTCGAACGGCGGCCGTCCGGTCACCGCGTAGTAAAAAGTGGCCCCGAGGGCGTAGAGGTCCGAACGCGCATCGGCCCCCCGACCCTGCCACTGCTCGGGCGACATGAAGTAGGGAGTCCCCATGATCGGCTCGCCGCCGGCCTGGGACGGCGTCGTCGCCCCCTGACCCGCCTCCGGCCGGGCGGGGCCGACGTCGCGGGCGAGTCCGAAGTCGGCCACCTTCACCTGTCCGTTCTTCGAGATGAGGACATTGTCGGGCTTCACGTCTCGATGGACGATCCCGGCCCGGTGCGCGGCGCCCAGCCCCTTCGCCACTTCCTTCATGATGCGCACCGCCTGATCCGCGGGAAGACGTTTCCGGTTCTGGATGGAGTCGGTGAGCGAGTGGCCGTCGACGAGCTGCATCAGGATGAAGTTGATGTCCTCCTCGCAGGCCACATTGAAGACCTGGACGATGTTCGGGTGTTCCAGTTTCGCGGCGGCGCGCGCCTCCGTGACGAACCGCTCGATGAATTCGCGATTCAGGGCCGATTCGCGCGGCAGCACCTTCACCGCCATGTCCTTGTTCAACCCGACGTGATGTCCCCGGTAGACGGTGGCCATCCCGCCCCGGCCGAGTTCCTGGAGAATCCTGCAGCCGCCGAGCGTCCGACCGAGGAGAGAATCGGTGGTGCCGTCGCTCCGGATCGAGGCCTCGGTCTGGACGCTCTCGATCTTCCGGGGCACGACGAGCGGCTCGTTGCACTTCAGGCAGCGGAGCATCTTTCCCGGCTCGTATCCGGCCACGTTGTAGCGGGCGCCGCACATCTGGCAGCGCAGGATCGACTTGTTCTGCTCGGCGAGGAGCTGCTGGATCTGTTCGGCGGTGATGATTCCGCGCGCTACGAGGATCTCCCCGAGCTGCCTCGGGCGCCCGCGCTGGTCGGCGAGCCCCTGCTCGCGGAGCGCCTCGTTCACCTGCGCCTCCGTGGCCCAGCCTTTCCGGATGAGGAGCTGTCCGAACAGGATCTCGCGCTTCTTCTTCTTCGTGTCGATGTCGGTCTGGTCGAGGACCTTCTTCTGCTGCTTGAGGACCTCGGCGACCTGGTCCGGGCTGAGGAACTGGTTCTTGAGGAGGATTTCGCCGAGCGGAACGGAGGAGGTGGAGGTGTCCTGCTCACGGAGGCACTGATCGACCTGCGCCTGGGAACAATACCCGTACGAGACGGCGATCTTTCCGAAGAGCAGGTCTTCCGGCGAGGGCATTACGGTCTCCATCTCGACCGGCGACGGGCCGATCGGGCGCCGCTCTGCGGAGGCGCGTTTCGCACCCTAGCACGGCCCTCGTGAAAGCGTCAAGCGGATTCAGGGCGTGAGAGCCGGAGGAGGGCGCGGCGCAGCCGACCCGCGAGGTAGAACGAGCCCGTGATGCAGAGGAGTCCCTCGACCGGAAGGTCTTTGACGAGTCCGGTGAGACGGCGGAGAGGGTCCCGGCAGATCTCAAGGGACGACTCCCGCCACCCGGATCGAAGTGCGGCGGTGCGCAGTCGTTCGGGCGGGACGGAGCGCGGGCTCGGGATCGCGGTGACGACGAGCCTCGCCCCCGCGCCACGGAGTTCACCGAGCATGGCCGGCCAGTCCTTGTCCGAGGCGCACCCGAAGAGGAAGGTCGTCGGGGCCGTGCGGGCCGGGCCGCGAAGGACGCGCAGGGAACGGACGAGGGCGCGGATTCCCGCCGGATTGTGGGCGGCATCGCAGACGATCCAGGGACGGCGCCGCAGGATCTCGACCCGACCCGGGAGGCGGAGCGAGCCGAGCGCGCTTCGGACCGCCCTCCCGGAAACCCGGACCCGTCCCTGCGACTGGAGCGCCTCCAGGCAGGCCACGGCCACGGCCGCGTTCCGCACCTGGTGTTCCCCGGCCACCGGCAGCCGGAGCGCGAGAAAGTCATGGTCGGTGGTGACGAGATCGAACCGCTGGTGCATCCGGGACGGGGGGCCGGCGACACGTACGTTGGCCACGTGAAAGTCGCGTCCCAGCCGGCGGAGCAGTCCTCCGTTCGCGCTCACCGCCGCCTCGATCACGGCGAGCGGCTCCGGTTTCGACTCGGCGCTGATGCAGGGGACGCACGGGCGCAGGATCCCGCACTTTTCGCGGGCGATCTTCGAGAGCGTGTCGCCCAGCACGTGCGTGTGGTCGTAGTCGATGGTCGTGATCGCACAGACGGAGGGGGAGAGGACGTTGGTCGAGTCGAGCCGGCCTCCCAGTCCGACCTCGATCACGGCGAAGGCAACCCGTCGTCGCCGGAAGTGGACGAACGCCGCGGCCGTGAAGAGGTCGAAGAAGGTGGGCGCGAAGCCCGGCTCCCGGCGCCGGCATCGGACGGCGGCGCGGCGGACTTCTTCGAGCGCGGCCGCGAGACCCCGGCTGGAGATCGGTCGCCCGTCCACGACGATCCGCTCCTCCAGCCGTTCGAAGTGCGGGGAGGTGTAAAGACCGACGCGGGCCCCATGGGCCCGGAGCAGGTCGTGCAGGAGGATCGCGGTCGATCCCTTTCCCTTCGTTCCCGTGAGATGAACGGTGTGCGGTGCGAGCTGGGGGTCGCCGAGGGCCGAGCAGAGACGCCGCATCCGGTCGAGATCGAAAACCGTCCGGCGGGCGGCGGTCTTCGTCTGCCGCTCGTAGTCCGTGGCCTGGGCGAGGTAGTGAAGGACGTCTCTGCGCGTGCGGAGCATGCCGATCGGAGTCCCCCTGGGCCGGCGCGGCGCGGGGGGTGCTGATTGCTGGACCGCGACCCGGCCTGCGGATATGCTAAGGTGCATCAACGTAGTTCGGGGCCAGGCGCCGATGAATCGGCCCGTCCCCCCTGAGCGAGGCGCCCGCCATCCGTACTGCGGGCGCCGAGTCGAAGGGTGCGCCCGCGGTGCCGTCCTTCGACTCGCCCGCCAAACGCCTGTCCGCCATCCGTGTGGCGGAGAGGCGGGCTCGCTCAGAGCCTGAGAAGAAATGCCTCAGGACGAGGCACGCCGCTATCATGTCATCCTGAGCGTCGGGCGCAGCCCGACGCGAAGGATCGCCAGCGCATGCGGCAAGTTTGCTCCAGTACTGGTGATCCTTCGCCCTGCCCGCCGGAAGGAGGCGGGCAGGGCTCAGGATGACAACTCGGCGCACCGCTCGTCGGCGCATTTCCTCTCAGGCTCGCAGGATGACAATGCGATAACCTCGTACACCGGGTTGCGGGTGGCGCGGGCGGCTTGCCGCGGGGCCCGTGCCTGCGCGCCGCGAGCACCGGCCGCAAGCTGCCCGCGCACGCATGGGCTCAAGTGTCACGAAGCAGTAGTCCTGCTACGCTACTTTCGCTGGACCAGCCTCTGCCCGCGTCCCCGAGTAGGCCCCCGCCTTCCCCCGAGTAGGCCCCGCAGCACGTGCTGCGGG
>JACPTZ010000157.1 GCA_016192525.1 Planctomycetota bacterium | reverse complement strand
TGGCACGTCCACGACCACGACCAACACCTTCAGCGCCGGCAGTCCCGCGCCGCTGAACACCAGCCTCAACGCGGCCTCGAATCTCCCGGGAATCAACCTCGGCGGGACCACGCTGACGACCGGCGGTGATGGTGGCGACGGCGTGTTCGCCGTGGGAGACACCCCGTCCATCACCTTCTCGCTCGACACGATCAACAAGGCGATTGTCCCCGGCTCCGGCATGCCGGAGAAGTCATCCATCGCCATCGGCGATTTGACGTATGGCGAGATCTTCCTGTCAGGCCCGTCCTCCAACTATCAGCGCGTGATCGCGAAGAGGACCGATCTCACCACGGCTTCGGTGCGCAACGCGGACGGCACCTACACCTACACCCTGCCCGCTCTGCCCGCCACCTACCTGGCGCCGCTTAACGATACGGCGGCCTTCACCGACGGTGAACTGACCGGGACCGCGCTCGTCGCCGGTCGCTACACCATCGGGATCGCCGTCTACAAGGAGTACACGGTGGGGACCCAGACGGTGAAGGACGTGGCCAATGTCCTGATCGACATCCCGGTCGGAAGCGCCACGGCCCTCGCCGACATGCCGGCCCGGGAGGTGGTGACGACCGCCAACTGCAACCGCTGCCACCAGACCCTCCAGGCCCACGACGCCTATGACGGCAAGCGGCGCGATGTCAGACTGTGCGTCCTTTGTCACACGTCCGGGGCCGAAGACTCCGCCGACCCGCTGGTCACCCCCGGCGTCACGACCGATTTCCGCGTCATGATCCACAAGATCCACAACGGCTCTCACCTCCCAAGCGTGAACGGCGTGACCGTGACGGCGTTGGGTGTCAAGGACTACACGACGGTGGCCGCCGTCCCCTACGAGATCGACAATGACGGCGTCCAGAAGGACTTCTCCGTCGTCAACTTCCCGGTCATGCCGAGCTTCAACGTCTCCATGCCCCGGGACCTCGGCTACTCCAACCTCTCCTCGGCGGCCAAGACAAAGGAGACCGCCATTCTGCGGGGGGTGGTCGCCTGCGACAAGTGTCATGGCGATCCGGACGGCGCCGGCGCCCTCACGGCCCCCGCGCAGGGCACGCTCCACAGGATTCCCAGCAAGCGTGCCTGCGGCTCCTGTCACGACGACATCGACTGGACTCGTCCGTATCAAAGCAACGGCCTGACCATGGCCGCCAACCAGGCCGATGGCACCTGCGCCACCTGTCACGCCGCAACGGGCGCGGCGACGCCCGGCAATCCGCCGTCGGTCGAATACGCCCACACCCACCCCGCCTTCAACTCGAGCGCGGCCATCTACGCCACGGCCAACCCCGGACTGAACTTCGCGATCACCGATATCAAGGACGCCACCGCGACGAACCTCGTCTCGACTGCCGCCGCCAACGGTGACGTCGTAGACATCACCTACACCCTCAAGAACGACGCCGGCACAGACCTCTCGCTGGCCTCCATCGACGCGGCCAGCATCGTTTTGACCGGTCCAAGCACGAACCCCCAACCCGTCACGCCCATTGTGGGAACGGGCAGCAGCGCGATCAGCCCGAGTCCCTATGACTTCTCGGGGCGATTGGCGTCGAGCAGCACGACCAACAAGGGGACCATGAGCAAGGTGGTGAACGCGGCGGACAAGGAGGTCCTTGTCGTTCAGTTCTCGAGCGGGACCGCCTTTACCGTGATCGGGATCGACCCCGCCACGGGGCTGGTGGATGCCGACTGGACCGGCGGGGCCGCCATCGCCGGGACATCCTTCCCCGCGGCGACCAGCGTGAACAAGAGCGGGAACACCGTCTCAGCGATCACCCTCACGACGGCCGCCATTCAGCAGACGATCACCGTCGGCTTCACCTCCGCGACCGCCTTCACCGTCACCGGTTCCGTCACCGGGGCGATGGGAAGTGGGACGCTGCCGAACACGGTGGACGGCAAGAGCGCCTCAACCTATTTCACCTCAAACGATGGTACGGTGTCTTTCATCGTCGCCTCCGGCACCACCGCCTACATCGCCGGAGACAACGTCTACCTGTCCGTCTTCAAGGGCCCGGCCGGGAATCCGGCCATCTTCGCCATGGTCGCCGGGAGGACGGCGTTCGCGGCGAACGACATCTTCCACTACGAGACCGTTCCCTCCGCGGCCGCCGCCAGTTACACCATCCGGGTCCCGATGGACCTCACGCTCGAGTATCTGGGGGACGGCGCCACGGGGCTTGTCGGTGAGGCCTTCACGGCGGCCAACCTTCCGGTCTACTTCGGCCGGCAAACCCTCTGGGAACGGACCGCCGTGGCGGGCGCCGTGCAGGCGATCGCGGACTGGCCCGTCGCCACCGGCGCCGCCGATCCGACGCCCGAGTACGGCGCCTATGTCATCGTCGGTACGGTTGACGCCGCCTGGGCGGCGAACGACTACGTGGTGATCGACGACGGCACGGCCAATCTGGAGGAATACGTCCAGATCGGCGCCATCGACACGGCACAGAAGCGGGTCTGGTTCGTACAACCTCTCCGCTACGCCCATGCCGTGGGCGCCACGATCCAGGAGGTGACTCTGACCCTGCTCAAGGAGGGCGTGGACTACTCCCTGAATCCCACGACCGGGGTTGTCACCACCGGAGGAACGGCCGCGAATCCGGTTACGGCCGGGAATGCCCTCGTCATGACGTACCGCGCCGACGCCAAATTCGGTTGGAAGAGACACAACGTCGGCGTCGGTGGATGGGTGGCGGACACCGCCCAGACGGAGTACTATGCCACGATCCGCGGCACCCCCGGGATGGGCGAGGACTGGGGAAAGTGGACGGGCCTTTCCTATCAGAGCGGTACGTACACGGTCGCGATCTGGGGATCCAAGAACATCGATGTCGCCCTGCAGAATGAGGTGCAGACCTATCGCGGGGCGGGGATTGCCAGCAGGGGTGACTTCCTGTACGGGACCGCCACGTCGATCGTCACCCACCAGCTTATCTCCGATCCCGAGAACTGCAACGCCTGCCACGGGAACCTGGCGTTCCACGGGGCCAGTCGGCGTGGATTCAACACCTGCGTGAACTGCCACAGCATGGCCGGGCAGGAGCGGTACACTTATGGCAACTCGTCCGGGAGTGTGGCGGGAGGGCTCGAAGGAGTCAGCGTCGACTTCCGTACCATGCTTCACAAGATCCACATGGGCGAGGAACTGACGAACGCCTCGACTTACCAGGGCGGGTCTTTCGCAGAGGTCGTCTTCCCCGCCATGCCCGGGAAGGCGAAGCACTGCGAAGCATGCCACGGCGCCGGCAGCACGACCTGGCATGAACCATCGGTTCGAACGCACGCCTCCCAGACGACGCCGACCCGTCGATGGCAGGCGGTCTGCACCTCCTGTCACGACAGCACCGACGCGCAGGCGATGGTCGATCTCTACACCTCGGCCGCGGGGAACGAGGCGTGCGGCACGTGCCATGCGCCCGGCGCGACGGACGGGGTGGATGTGAAGCACAAGAGCCGATAGTCGGATGGGTCCGGGCGGTTTGGCCCGGATGATTCATGAACAGATCGCGATTCCCAGGGGACGCACGAGAAGTCAACCCGTCCGCCCTGAGCGAGGGGCCGGCTGTTTCGGCCCCGAGTCGAAGGGCGTACACGCTGTCGCGCCCCGCCCTTCGACTCGCCCGCCAACGGAGGTGGGCTCGCTCAGGGTGGACGGGTCTTCGGGGATTGCTCTTCCCGTTCATGAGTAATCCGTGTTAGGCGCCGCTCAGACCCACGTCCAACGGCGAACCCACAGGGGCACGGCGTTTGCCGTGCCCCTTGTTGCTGGAACCGAACATGGGCCTCACTCGCGCAACCGTTCAGTGGTCCCTGGTAGCGTCCGCGGCTCTCTTCGCCGCGGGGGCGATGGCCCTGTCGCTGCTGCGGGCGGATCCGACGTGGGACGCCGGGCGAAGGAGCTTCGTTTCTCCGGCCGAGTCGATGCAGGACTCCTTCGGCCAGTCCGGGGAAAGTCCGCAATCATCCGAGGAGGGTGGCTTGGCGGATTCGCTCGCTCCCGCCGGCGCGGGCGAGGACGCCGGCTCGGGCGGGGACGCCCGCGCCACGGGGGGGGGGCAGGCGTCCTCGCCTGCCCCAGCCGGTCCGGGCGGAATGGCCCCCGCCACCTCAGATCCATCATGGCCGCAGGGCTCTCTTCTGGACACCGGGCCCCTCGGTCCAGGGCGGGCGACCATCGATGACTCGAGATCGAGCGGGTCCCTTCTGGGCATGATCCCCAAAGTCGGGACCAGGGTCGACCCTCGGGATGTCGATCGGGACACGCTGACCGTCGAAGAGGCGCCGAACCCGGCGAAGAAGGAGAGGGAATTCTACGAGGCCTTTCTCTCGATGCGGAAGCAGGAGCCGAAGATCCTCGAGCAATCGGCAGAGGAGGTGCTTCAGTCGACCGAGCCGGACTGCAAGAAGGTCGCCCTTCTAAGGGCGCTTTGCGACACGAAGTCCGAGTCGGCGGTCGACCACCTCGCGTTCGCTGTGGCGTCCCTCACGGAAGGGGCCGTCGCCGGGCATGAGTCGGTCCCGTCCTTCGCCCTCCGGCTTCTGACCGAGCGATCGGTGAGCGACGCGAAGTCGCGCGCCGCCCTCGAGCAGCTTCTGTGGGGCGGAACGACCCTGGCTTCGGATCGGAGAAGCCGGGCGGCCGCGGCGCTCTACGCCAATGCGAGCGCTGATGAACTGTACCGGCTCACTCCTTTCCTTTCCGGGGAACGCGATCCCGCCGTTCTCGCATCCTCCGCCGCCGGACTCGCCGCGAACACGGCCGATCCCTCCTGGGCGAAGCGGGTCATCGACTCGCTCGACCTTCCCCCCCCAGCATCCGAACCCGCCCCCGCGCCGGGGGAGTAAGGGACCATCTCAGAACTCGCCGTCCGTAGGGGCACGGCGCCGCCGTGCCCCTACGGCGCCGCCGTGCCCCTACGGCGGGCTGCCTGCCGAGGAGGCCCGGCGAAGCCCTCCGTGGAAAATGTTCGTGATTTGGGCTTTCTCCCCGTGGAAATCCACGAGACTGTCGATCGTTGGTTGAGTCACACCGGGACCGCATTGACTCATTCCTGTCTGCCGTCACTCCCGAATACAAGATCGTTGCGAATCTTGCGTCCTCTGCCGCGCGGGCGCTGCAGCACCGCGGCATAGGCCTTGCAAGTGCGCATCGTGGATTCTACGGACCCGCGCCCTGCGGGTCACCTCCATGCGGGAGAGGCGCACATGCGACCGCACCTCGGCATGACTCTCGTCCTCGCCCTGCTCCCGGCCTCCGCCGGACTCTTTGCGCAGTCCGATTCGGCCGATTCCGCCGCTGCGCCGGCGTCTCCGCCGGCACCCGCCGAGACGCCGAAGTCGGATGTGGCGCCGGCGTCCCCGCCGGCGCCCGCGGGAGACGACGACACGGGGTGGGGGGAGAAGCATCTGGGATACGCGATCCACGGTCGCGCGGAAGTGCGGTACGTGGGACGCGAGCGGGCGAAGGTCCACGACCGGGACCTGTACGAGACGCTTCAGCTCGACCTCGGGACGGAAG
>JACPTZ010000014.1 GCA_016192525.1 Planctomycetota bacterium | reverse complement strand
TGGGAGTGATGAACCGGGACTACTATCTCGTCGCGGGCGGGGTGGCGGTGTACAGCGCGCTTCTCGTGACGTTCAACCTGCTCGTCGACGGGGCCGTGGCGTGGCTGGATCCGAGGACGAGGATGTGATTCGTACGGCGCTCCGTACGGCGTTTGAACCTGTCATTTCAAACGTCGCCCCAGCGGAGCGGGCTCTTGGCGATCCGTTGACGTTGACTCTGCGAGTGACTTGTTGTTGTTTTCCCTCCCCCCGTAGGGGGGAGGGTAGGGAGTGGGGCGCGCGCCTGCACCTGGAGAGGCTGCGCCCCTCCCCCCACCCCCTCCCCTCCGGGGAGGGGGGATACAACAACGGCCGACCCCGCGCAACCAGGGTTGTCGGACTGACCTGGCGGCCGTCCGCGGCATGCGATTGGTCCCTCGTGAATCATCCAGGTCCGGCGTGCGCGTCTGTCCGGTAGTTCAGGGTTTCGAGCGATGATCGACATTGACTCCCCCCTCGGTCGGGCGTGGCGGAGATTCCGCCGCGACCGGCTCGGCCTGGCCGCGCTCCTTCTTCTGGGGCTGGTGTGCAGTGCGGGCACGATCACGATCTGGATCGGCCCGGCCGATCCGCACGCCCGGGTGACCCGGGAAACTCCCCGCGCGCCGACCTGGGACCGCTGGATGGGAACCGACCTCCTCGGCCGGGACGTCGCGGCGCGGGTGCTGGCGGGCGGGCGCATTTCGCTCCTGGTTGGGCTCGTCGCGACGGCGGTGGCGCTCCTTATCGGCGTGACGGTGGGGGCGACGGCCGGCTACGCGGGGGGGCGGGTGGACGGCGTCCTCATGCGCGGGGTCGACATTCTCTACGGAATGCCGTATCTGCTCTTCGTGCTCGTGCTGATGGCCTTTACGCCGCGGACCGGCATGAAGGCGTACGTAAACCTCTTTCTCGCCCTCGGCGCCGTGCAGTGGCTCACGATGGCGCGGATCGTGCGGAGCCAGGTGCTCGTACTTAAACAGCAGGAGTTCGTCCTCGCCGCCCGGGCGCTCGGGGTGTCGCCGTTCCGGATCGTGTTCCGGCATCTGCTTCCGAACTGCACCGGGGCGATCGTGGTCTGTGCCACGATCACGATTCCGCAGGTGATGCTGGAGGAGGCCTTTCTCTCGTTTCTCGGGCTGGGGGTGCCCCCCCCGGCCGCCTCGTGGGGGACGCTGGTGAACGAGGGGTGGCAGGTGGCCGAGCTTTACCCGTGGATGTTCCTTGGTCCGGCGGGGGTGATGACGGCGACGCTCCTCTCCCTCAACGTCGCCGGCGACGCCCTGCGCGACGCCCTCGATCCGAAGCGTTCGTAGGGCGCCTGTCCGGGCGCCTGTCCGGGCCCGGCCGCGTCGCCGCCGCCATCCAGGCGAGGTAGGGGGCCGATCCGGCGACGAGTGGGAGGACGATCACCTCCGGGACGGAGTAGGGGTGCAATCCCCGGACCCGCTCGATCAGCCGGTCCAGGAGGGCGTGTCGCGTCTTGACGATGCAGAGCACCTCGGCGTCCTCGCAGATCTTCCCCTCCCAGCGGTAGAGCGACCGGACTCCGGGGACGACATTCACACACGCCGCGAGGCGTTCGTCGAGGATCGTCCGGGCGAGGCGACGCGCCACAGCGGGTTTCGGGGCGGTGATGAGGACGACGGCGAAGGGGGAGGCGTCGGGAAGGACTCGGCTCACGGCTTCGGGTCCTGGGTCGCCGGGGGCGGCGGAGGGGGGTCTTCCGGCCCTCTTCCGCCGAGCATGGTGGTGGTTTTCTGGGGTCCCACGGGGGGGCGCCGCATGCGGAAGAACTTGCTCCAGACGTTGATGAGACTGGCGGTGAAATAGAGGAGGAGGAAGCCGGCGAACGCGGGGAAGGTCCACTCCCGTTCGATCCCGAGGGCCCAGCAGGTTCCTCCGGTGAGGAGGACGACCACCGCGGCGATCCGGAACCCCCAGATGACTTTTTTCATGTCAGGGCCCGCCTCGCGGGCGCGAATCACGCCCTCAATCCGGAATGGAATGGCCTCCACCCTCGCCGTTTGCCGATTCGTGTAGGACCCGGTCCGTGAGGTGGGGTCCCTTGCGCCGCTTCAGGGTTCCCGCGCAGGCGGGCCTCCCCGTCACGGCACAAAGACCGGTCCCCAGGAAGGTGTTTGTCGGTCCCCAGTACAATCAGCCAAGAACGAGCAGGGCAGAGGCCAAAAGGGATTCTACCGCGGGGAGGAAGAAAATCAAGATCGAAATCTCGGCGGGAGTCGCACCCCGTTCGAGATTTCCCTTGCCAGCCAGCCAGCCAGCCAGCAGACTATCATCACCTCCTCTGGCGCCGCACGGGACATCCCGACAGCGTTATCCCGATCCCGGGACAACGCCTGGTCACCCTTCTGAGGAGGAGTCCATGTTCTCGATTCGTCGCAGCCGCGGGATTTCCATGATGGCGACCCTGGCGCTCCTGATGATGGCGGGGAGCGGGACGCGAGATGTCCTCGCGCAGTCAGACGAGGAGACAGTTACGGGGGGCGGATGTGGCCAGGAACTTCACGCCCTATGGAGCAACAAGGACTCAAGCCCCACGGGCGGCAAGGCCACGGCAAGAGTAACAGGTCAGGGACTGACCTGCAGGCGCGTGCTGGTAACCGCCATCACAACGGCGCTCTCCGGGCCCACGAGCCCGCGGGTCACGGTGACCTTCAACGCTCCACATCGACTTCTCACCCGTCACGCTTGGCAAACCTGGGACGCGGCGTGGACGGGAGCGGCCGCCCCTCCCGCGACGGTATCGGTCGCGAGCACGGCGAACTTCAGCGCTTCCTTCGCAGAACCCGCGTTGACGCTCACCACGCCTTCCATCCAGCGGATCCTGGTCCGCTGAAGCTGCGCCCACCCGCAATGGGAGATCGCCTTGCCTCCTCGCAAGGTCCGCGTGCGCGTCTTTCTGGCTGGCGCCCTTGCGCTGGGTCTCCTCGGCGAGTTCTTCCGGGTTCGATCCTCTGGCGCGAGTCCTGAGGATCGCGCGAGGTCGACCCTCAGGCTCTTGGAGCGCGCCTATCCTCCCGAGCGGCACGAAACCACGGGCGCGATCCCCCCGCCCACTGGAGTTCATCCCGGACGGTCGCTGGGGCCCGGAACCAACCCCGCACCTTCGGATGAGAGTGACGCCCCTTGGGTCCCGGCCTATGTGGAAGAAATCCGCGCCTTCGTAAAGCAGGCGTCCGGACCCCTTCCTTGGGAAGGCGGGGATCCCCATGAGGCCAGGGCCTTCACGCTTCTGCTCGACGCTTTCTCGGAGCGCCTCTGGAACGATCCACCCACGCTCCTCCTCGTCCTCGATCAAATCGAACACGACGAGGACCCCGATGTCAGAATGGCGCTGCGGGTGGTCTTGCACTCGCAAGGGGGGGCAAAGCGTTGGCTCCGCGATCCGGAGGTGGCCGAAGACCTGGTCTGGAAGTGGCTGTCCCGAGACAAGCCGGACGATGTACGTGCCACCGCTGCGGATCTCCTGGGTTCCCAGCACTTTCGACCGTATCCTCCCGACGGTGCAGATGTAGCACTGTCCATGAGAGCCTCGCTGGTGGGCGAGATTGCGCGACGTCTGCGCCAGCCGGACTCTGCTGAGGTTCGGATCAATCTCTTGCGCGCGCTCACGCACTTCCAAGGCGTTAGCCCAGGCGCCACTGACTCCGTCCTGGCCGTGGCCACGAACCGGGCAGAGAGCGTGAACATGCGTCTCACGGCCGCAGCGCTGCTCTCCTACTCCGCACGACAGGATCCGTTCGTCGGTCTCGCCATCGAGCGAGCCTTGCCGGAGGAATCCGATCCCACGGTGCGCGCGAAGTTGCTGGAAGCGCTGGACACCGAGGGCGCCGGGGCGTCAGTGGAGGCCGTGAGAAGAGTGCTCTTAGAAACGTCCTCAGGTGATTTGGACGCACTGACGCGGGCGGGCGCCGCAAGCAGACTTCTGGACTTGAATGCGCCTGAGGCCATGACAGACCTTCGGAGGTACATGGCCGAGGAGTCGTCGGAAGAGTCTCGCGCGACGGTTGCGGATGCCATCGGGTGGCGGATGGCAGGAGATGACGTGTGCCTGAAAGAGCGGGTGGAGATTCTCAGAGGAGTCGTCCGACAGGACGCTTCGTCCCCGGTGCGCGTCGCTGCGGTTCGATCACTGGGACAGTTGCTCTCCGAATTCGAGACAGACTCAACGGAGCGATCTGAGATGCTTCTCTTGCTCGAGGAGATTGCAGCCGCAGATGTCTCCCCCCAGGTGCGTCAAGCAGCCGCCTCCGCACTCGGGAGGAAGTAATCCGGGATTCAGAAACATAGCCTCCTTCTCTCGGCATTCTTCGTACGCGATTCGTCACTTGAGCCCGTACTTCTCCATCTTCTTGTACAGGTTGCTTCGCGGCATGTCGATCGCATCCGCGGTCTTCGAGATGTTCCAGGCGTTGGCCTTGAGCCGCTGCTCGATGAAGAGCCGCTCGGAGGCCCCCTTGAACTCCTCGAAGGTCCGGCAGGCGGCGAAGGGATCGGCGGAGGCGGCCGCCTGGGCGACTCCGGGGGGAAGGGGGGTGGTGAGACGGCGGACGGAGGAGGCGTCGATCGTCGGACCGTCCGAGACGATGGCCACCCGCTCGACGGTGTTGCGGAGTTCGCGGACGTTCCCCGGCCACTCCAGCGCGGAGAGGTGCTGCAGCGCCTCCGGGGCGAACTGGCGGGCCGGAAGCCGGTGGCGACGGCAGAACTCCGCGAGGAAGTGCGAGGCGAGGATCGGGATGTCCTCCCGCCGGGCCCGGAGCGGCGGGACCGCCATCGGGAAGACGTTCAGCCGGAAATAGAGGTCCTCGCGGAACTGCTTCTCCCCGATCTTCGCCGGGAGATCCTGGTTCGTGGCGGCGAGGACGCGGACGTCCACCGTCTGGTTCTTCCCGCTTCCCAGCCGCTGTACCTGCCCCTCTTCGAGGACCCGCAGGACCTTCGCCTGGGCGGCGGGCGGCATGTCGCCGATCTCGTCGAGGAAGAGGGTCCCGCCCTTCGCCTGCTCGAATCGACCGAGATACCGGGTTTGCGCCCCGGTGTAGGCGCCCGGCTCGTGGCCGAAGAGCTCGCTCTCGATGAGTTCGCCGGGGAGGGCGGCGCAGTTCACGTCGACGAACGGCCCGCTCGCCCGGTCGCTCCGTTCGTGGATGGCCCGGGCCACGAGTTCCTTCCCGGTGCCGTTCTCGCCGGTGATGAGGACCCGGGCGTCGGTGCGCGCCACGCGGTCGATCATCGACAGCACTTCGCGGATCGCGGCGCTGCCGCCGAGAATCACCGTCTCGCGCCTCAGCCGTTCCCGCAGGGCCCGGTTCTCCCGCCGCAGCCCCACGTGCGAGAGGGCGTTCTTCACGGCGAGGAGGAGCCGGTCGCGGTCGAGCGGTTTCTCCA
Source organism: Planctomycetota bacterium (assembly GCA_016192525.1). Taxonomy (GTDB): domain Bacteria; phylum Planctomycetota; class MHYJ01; order JACPTZ01; family JACPTZ01; genus JACPTZ01. Next base: position 39,228 of record JACPTZ010000014.1, on the reverse strand, counting down.
GAAAGTCGAACGCCCCCTTGCGGGTGCACTCCACGGCGGTCGCCACGGTTCCGTGGGCGGAGACCATGATGACGCAGGCGTCCGGGTTTCTCGCGATGAGCTTCTCGAGCACCTCGATTCCGTCCATCCCGGGCATCTTGATGTCGAGGAGGACGGCGTCCGGCGACGAGGCCTCGAAGGAGGCGATGGCCTCGGGGCCGGTGGCGGCTTCTTCAATCTCGTAGTGCGCGCCGGAGAGCGTCATTCGGACGCTGTCCCGGACCGCGGCATCGTCGTCGCAGAGGAGCAGGCGGGGCATGGGAAACCTCGGACGGAATGGCCACTGAAGTCACTGGAGACACCGGGCAGGGAAGAGGGGCCGACGATGACGGGCCGCGCGGAGATGCCTCTATCCCATAAGGATACTTCTCCGGCGCATCCGGAAAGGAAACCACGAATCTCACGAATTCCACGAATCCTCTGTTTCAGGGGCTTCAGCGGTTTCAGCGGTTCACCTTGTTCGTTCCGTTGTTTCCGTTTCTGTTCTTGTCGTTTCCCCCTTCGTGGAATTCGTGAAATTCGTGGTTCGTTCCGTTCCGGGTTCGCGTCAACACGAGTATGCTTCAACCGGATGAGCCAAGAAACACTTCATTTTCTCAGTGTCTTCAGCGTCTTCGGCGGCTATCTGACGCGTGCCATGAGCGCCCGGCCATCGAGCCGCACGTACGTCCCGTTCGTGGCCGGGAGTTCGCCGATGGCGAGGTCGAGTCGGCGGGAGGCGGGGCGGAACACCATGCTCTGGAGGGTGGTGGAGAGCTTCACTTTCTGGGCGACGGCCTTGAGGATGGCGTGGGCGTGGGCGTCATCCACCTTCTTCGGCGCCTCCTTCGCCGCGAGCATCTTCTCGATCTTCGCATAGCGCGCGCAGGGCCAGGGGCGGAAGAGCGACTTCGACCGGAAGTGGTTCGTCGACCAGATCACCATCTCCCCCTCCCGCCGACGCACCTCGCACTGCTTCGCCGTCTCTTCGAGGACCGCGGCGGCGCCGGTGGCGTCGCAGACCATGAGGTTGTTTCCGCAGGTGCGGGGCGTCGATTGACCGATGCGGATCGCCTCGGCCGTCGTCCCGGCCTCCTCGAGGATCCTCCGGAACTGGAGGGTGTAAGGCATGCCGTCCGCGGAGTCGCCATAGCCGTAGACGTTCATGACGGCGCACGCAAGGCCGTCCTCGTTCATGCCGGAGAGGACCCCGATCATGCCCGGCCAGGTGACGGCGAGGAAGGGGCGTCCGGCGGCGGGGTGGTAGACGACGACGCGGGAGAATCTGTGGGCGCAATCGCGGTCGGCGAAGTCGAGATTGCGGCCGAAAAGGGCCTCGCCGTCGGCCGAACGCTCCGCGGGAACGACAAAGGTGGAGCATTCGGTGAGGCGGGCCACATCGAGGAAGGTGTTGGCGAGCAGGATGTCCTCGTACGGCAGACCGGCGCCTTCCGCGAGCCCGTGCATCTCCTCCAGGTAGGGCGACGGGATGTGCTTCTCCATCGACAGGGCCCCGCGGCGGAGATACTCGCGGCGCTCCCCGGTGGAGGCGAACGAGAGGAGGTACTGGTCGCGGAGGGTGATGATGTCGTCGCGCATCGCCGCTCCGGCCTGGCGCCCCATCTCCCGCGGCGTGCCGTAGACGTGATAGACCGGGACATTTCCGATCTGCTCGAGGACCGCTCTTTCGGGGAGCGCCGTCGCGGCGGCCGGAGGAGCCTTGACCCGCGGGGAGGAGCTTCCCGCGCAGCCGGCCGCAAGGACGAGGACGGCCACCACGGGCGCCCAGCGCGGCCTGCGCGCGGGGCGGGCGCTCTTTCCGGAGAGGGGGCTTCGATCGCGCGTCATGAGGTTCTCCTGCCGCCGTTCGTCGGGCCGCTACGCCCCCGCGGCGGCGGCCCGCTTCGGGGCCTTGCGGGTCGGGGCCGACGACCAGCGCACCTTCTTCGCCTCGGACCAGAGCGATTCGAGCTCGTAGAACTCGCGCAGTTCGGCCTGGAAGAGGTGGCACACGACATCGCCCAGATCGACGCAGATCCAGGTCCCTCCCTGGTACCCTTCCACGTGGTGGTAGTTCAGGCCGCTCTGTCGGGCGGTGCGGAGGATTTCATCCGCGATGGCCTGCAACTGCTTGCGGTTCCGGCCGGAGGCGACGACGAAGTAGTCGGTGAGAAAGACGAAAGATTTGATGTCGAGGACGACGATGTTCTCCGCCTTTTTCGCGTCGGCGACGCGGGCGCAGGCGAGCGCGAGGTCACGGGCATTGGCGATCGGGGTTCTCCTTTGTGAAGGGGTCGGACGCTCCGGGTCTACACCTCGCCGATCCGGACGACGGTGCCCTATCCGCATCGTACCTGCCCCCGCGGGCCGCGTCAAGCCCCTCTTCCGCCCGTTGACACCCGGTCGGGAAGGCCCGTAGAATGCGGGGCCCCATGACTCCTCTGATGGAACAGTACGCGTCGATCAAGTCCCGGCACCCGGAGGACATCCTCTTCTTCCGGCTGGGCGACTTCTACGAGATGTTCTACGACGACGCGAAGACCGCCCACCGGATCCTCGGGCTCACGCTCACCTCCCGCTACAAGGGCGAGGCGGTGGTGCCGATGTGCGGCGTCCCGCACTTCTCGGCCGAGACCTACATCGCCCGGCTCCTGCGCGCCGGGAAGCGGGTGGCGATCTGCGACCAGACCGAGGACCCCGACGAGGCGGACGGGCTCGTGGACCGGGCCGTCGTCCGGGTCATTACGCCCGGGACGCTCACGGAAGACTCTCTCCTCGACCGCGGATCGGCCAACTACCTCGCCGCCGCCTGCGTGAAGGGGGACCGGGCCGGCGTGGCCTGGCTCGAACTCTCAACGGCCGAGTTCCTCATGGAAGAGCCGGCTCGGGCCGACCTGGACGATGTTCTCGCGCGAATCGCCCCGGCCGAATGCCTCGTCCCTGAAGCCCTGCGAGATGCGCCCAACGGCCCGGCGGCCGCCCTGCGGGACATCGGGCGCGGGACCGTCACCCCGGTCGCCGACTGGACCTTCGAGCGTCGAAACGCCGAGCAGCGCCTCGCCGACATGCTCGGGACGGCGAATCTCGACGGGTTCGGAGTCGCGGGGTGCGATCTCGGGCTCTCCGCCGCCGGCGCGATCCTCGAATACTGCCGCGAGACGCAGCGATCCACGCTGAAGCACCTGCGTTCGATCCGGCGATACGACGCCGCCGGGCATGTGACGCTCGACCGCGCCACCCAGCGGGCCCTCGAACTCACGGAGGCCCCGAGCGGCGATCGTCGCGCCACCCTCCTCGGCGTGCTCGACCGGACGGTGACTCCAATGGGGGCCAGGCTGCTGCGGAGGTGGATCGTCTCGCCCCTGCGGGATCGCAAGGCCATCCTCGCCCGTCAGGAGGGGGTTCGATCGCTGGTGAACGCGCCGCACCAGCGGAAGTCGCTCCAGCAGGCGGCGGGCGGGGTACACGACCTGGAGCGTCTGGCCGGTCGCCTGGGTTCGGGTCGCGCCAACGCCCGCGATCTTCTCGCCGTGCGGCAGTCGCTGGATGCCGTTCCGGGGCTGCGGGCGACGGCCACCGGGCCGTCGATCTTCCAGGAGCAGACCGCGCGCTGCGATTCCTGCGACCCCCTCCGGGCCCGGCTTGCCCGGGCCATCGCCGACGACCCGCCGCCGACGCTTCAGGACGGCGGCCTGATCCGCGACGGGTTCAACGAGGAACTGGACCGCCTGCGCTCGCTCCGACGCGACGGCGCCGACTGGCTCGCCCGGTTCCAGGCCGAGGAAAGCCGGCGCAGCGGGATCCCCTCGCTCAAGGTGGGATACAACCAGGTCTTCGGTTACTACATCGAGATCACCCACGTCCACGCCGCGAAGATCCCGAAGGAATACGTCCGGAAGCAGACGCTCAAGAACGCGGAGCGTTACATCACGCCGGAACTCAAGCAGCACGAGACCGAGGTCCTGAACGCCGAGACGCGGTCGAAGGAACTGGAGTACGCGCTCTTTCAGGAGCTTCGGAACGAGGCCGCCGCCGCCATTCCCGCGCTTCAGCGCACGGCCGAGGCGGTGGCCGTGATGGATGTTCTCGCCTCACTGGCGGAAGTGGCGGCGGAGCGGCGATACGTCCCACCCGTGCTCGCGGAAGGCGCCGGGTTGCGGATCGAGGGCGGGCGCCATCCGGTGCTCGAACAGATCCTCGCCGAGAAATTTGTCCCGAACGACGCGACCTGCGACGCCGACGGGGCGCGGCTCATCCTCCTCACCGGCCCGAACATGGCGGGGAAATCGACCTGGCTCCGTCAGACGGCGCTGATCGCGCTCATGGCGCAGATCGGCTCGTTCGTCCCCGCCGTCCGGGCCGAGGTCGGCGTGGTGGACCGCATCTTCGCCCGCGTGGGGGCCGCGGACGACATCGCCCGGGGGAACAGCACCTTCCTCGTGGAGATGAGCGAGACGGCGAACATTCTCCATCACGCGACCTCGCGGAGCCTCATCATCCTCGACGAGATCGGTCGCGGGACGAGCACCTTCGACGGCGTGGCCATCGCCTGGGCCGTGGCGGAGTATCTGCACGACCGGGTGGGAGCGCGGACGCTCTTCGCCACGCATTACCACGAATTGACGGAACTTTCCTCGACGCTTCCCGGGGCGCGGAACTATCACGTGGCGGTGCGGGAGGCGGGGGACGGGATCGTCTTCCTGCGGAAGATCGTGGAGGGGGGGACCGACAAGTCGTACGGCATCCACGTGGCCCGCCTGGCCGGAATTCCCGGCGAGGTGGTGGCCCGGGCGCGCATCATCCTGGATGGGCTGGAAACGGGTCACGAGGGTGTAGGGCCTCCCCGCGTCTCCGCCCCCACCCCCGGCGAGCTGCAGCAGCTCTCCCTCTTCTCGCCGCTCCCCAGCCCGGTGGCCGAGGCGCTCCGACGGACCGACCCCGACCGCCTCACGCCGATCGAGGCGTTGCAGCGGCTGAAGGAGTTAAAGGACGGCCTGGAGGGGAATTCTTCCGGACGATAGAACTGCCTTCCGTCCCTACCCCCCGATGACGGGCGGGGCCCCGCAGGTGTGACGGGCGGCATCGATGTCCGCGTCCATGACGGTCTTGCGGCCTTCCTTGGCCGCGGAGGCGGAGGCCGCCTTGGCGAGGCCGGCGATGTATTCCTCGGTCGCCGTGACGGCGATTCCGAGGGCGGAAGCGGAGACGCGCTCCGCGCCGTTTTTCTGGAAGATCCGCTTCACCGGGGCACTGGGGATTTCGGACATGTGGTCTCCTTCGGAGCTTTTCGAGTTTCGGGTTTCCGGTACAGGTTCACGTACAGCGTCTGCACCCCCCACTCGCGGGCCTGGGCGACATACGGGAAACGGACGTCGATGTGGAACCGGCGGTGACGGTCCCACGAACGTCGCATCGCCCCGCCGGTGTCGTCCGCCTCGCGCACGCCGAGGCCGGGGACTTCGATGAGGGTCCGGTACGGGATCGCCCGCGGATCCACCGCGCAGCCGTCCATCCTCCAGGCGTTGTCTCCGAGAGAGGTCATCCCGTCCGCCGACTTTCCGCACGAACGAGAGGAGGGCTCGTAGGCGGTGACGCGCGCCTGGATGGTCTTCCAGTAGACGTAACCCGGAGGGATCTGCGACGAGGGGGGGGGGGGGGCGAGCGCGGGGGGCGGAGTCGGTGCGGGGACCGGCTCGGGGACGGCCATCTCACGGCCAAGGGCCACCCCTTCCCCGCCCGGGGGCTCGCTCGAAGGGCGGGGGAGTGCACCCGAGGCGAAAAGCAGCACCGCCACCGCCACACCGGCGGACCGGAGGCCCAGCATGAAATCCCCTCTCTACCGTTTCATCTCACGCCGGGCTCTCACCCCCGGCGCCCCGAACGTCCGGTAATACTACCGGGTCGGCGGCGGGAAGTCAACCGCAAATCCTGTCCGAGATCAACTTTCCTTCAGTGGCCCAGGTTCCCCCGCGGCGCCGGCGGGGCGCGCCCCGCCGTTCGATTTCCTGTTGACATCGCCTCCCTCAAGCCCTATACTTTGATGTTCGCCTTGGGTGCCGGCGTCTGACCCTGGCGCGGGACCCCTCTTTCGATGCCGTCCGGTCCCGAACCCGCTCGCATCGTAAAGGTGGGTGCAACCCCACCTTTTTCTTTCGGTATTCGCTTCGAACCAGGGAGGTGGCCGATGAACGGCGAACTCCTGCGCATCGTCGAAGCCATCCACAAAGACCGCTCCATCGACAAGGAGCTCATCTTCGAGGGGATCGAGTCCGCCCTGACCTCCGCGGCCAAGAAGCACTTCAACACGGACGACGAGACCATCGTCCGGATCGACCGCGAGACCGGGAAGATCGTGACCTCGAAGGGCGACCTGAACATCGACCCGACCATCCTCGGCCGGATCGCCGCGCAGACCGCCAAGCAGATGATCATCCAGAAGATCCGCGAGGCGGAGCGGAACGTCGTCTTCGCGGACTTCGAGACCAAGAAGGGCGAGATTCTCTCCGGGACGATCCTCCGGCAGGACGGGCCGCACTACGCCGTCAACCTCGGGAAGATCGAGGCCATCCTGCCCAAGAGCGAGCAGATGCCGGGCGAGACCTACAAGATCGGCGACCGCGTCCGGGCCGCCGTGATCGACGTGAAGAAGAAGGGGCAGCGGGTGCGCGTCGTGCTTTCCCGCGCCCACACCGATTTTGTGAAGCGGCTCTTCGAGCTCGAGGTGCCTGAAATCGCCGAGAAGACCATCGAGATCAAGGCGCTCGCCCGCGAGCCGGGGCACCGTTCGAAGGTGGCGGTGCAGTCGCTCAACGCCCGCGTGGATGCCGTGGGGGCGTGCGTCGGCGTACGCGGATCGCGCATCCGCAACATCGTCGACGAACTGGGCGGCGAGAAGGTGGACATCATCCGGTACGATCCGTCGCCCGAGATCATGATCAAGAACTCGCTCAAGCCGGCGGAGGTTTCCTCCATCGAGCTCGACTACGACCGGAACCGGGCCACGGTGATCGTCGAGAAGGATCAGCTGAGTCTGGCGATCGGCCGGGCGGGGCAGAACGTGCGTCTGGCCTCGCGGCTCACCTCCTGGGAGATCGACGTGATGGGCCCGCCCGAGGAGGAGGCGCCGCCGGCCGCCGCCGCCGAGGGTGCCACTCCGGCCGCCGCGCTGGACGCCCTGGTGCCGGCCACCGAACCGGCGGCGGAGGCCGCCGTCGCCGCGCCTGTTTCTCCCGGGGAGGCGGAGTCCGCCCCCGCCACGGAGTCCGCCGCGGCGCCCGGCGCTGAAGATCCGGCCGATGCGTCTGCAGAAAGGGAGGCGGGTGGAGATTCCGCCGCTCCGTCCGCCCCGGTGTAAGCAGAGGAACCCGAATGTCGCACAAGATGACCGTCGCCGACCTCGCCCGGGAGCTCAAGATCGAGCCGGACGCCCTCGTCGCCAAAGCGAAGGCGAAGGGGATCGTCATCCGCTCCAAGGTGATGCCGCTCGCCGACCGCGACATTGCGGCCGTCCGGGAAATCTTCGCCCCGAAGCCGAAGCCCGCCGCCTTCATGACGGCGCGCCCCGCTCCGAAACCGGTGGTTGCCGCGGGTCCCGTGGCGGTCGCTCCGCCCACCCCCGCGGGTCCGATCGCCGTGGCGCCTCCCGCGGCGCCGGCGGCCGCCTCTCCGACCGCCCCGGTCGCCGCCGCGCCCGCGGCGCCGGCCGTGCCCACGGGTCCGAAGCCGATCATGAGCGGTCCCCCGGTCGCCGTTCTTCCGGCCGCTCCGGTTCCGGCCGTCATCTTCCCCGTGCCGGGGGCGCCGCCGCCGGCGCCCAAGCCCCGCCTGGCCCCCCGCAAGCCGACGGTGAAGCCGGAGGCCCAGAAGCCCAAGGCCGTCGTCGAGCCGCCCAAGCCCAAGGTGGTCTTCGAGTCCACGCCGGCCGAAGTCATCGGCGCCGAGAAGGCGCACGCCCTCGACCTGAGCGGGCAGACGGCTGAGGAAGCCAAGAATCTCCGCATTCTGCGTCCGACCGAGATCGACCAGCTCGCGCGCACGACCCCCACGGGGGGCGGCAGCGCCGGCATGCACGGAAAGCGCCGGATCGATTTCAAGCACAAGGGTTTCGGCGCCGGATCGCCCGGGGAACTCCTCCAGGACCGGATCCGCCACCGGAAGCCGCGAGCGGGGGCTCGTCCCGTCGTGGGCAAACCGGCCGCACCGGCCGAGCGGCGCGTCGAGATCACCCTTCCCATCACCGTGAAGGAACTCTCGCACCGTCTCGGAATCCGGGCCCCGCTGCTCCTGGCGCGGCTCATGGACCAGAACATCGTCGCCACGATCAACTCGAGCCTGGGGGAGGAGGCCTGCATCGCCATCGGCCTCGCCTTCGACAAGGAGATCGTCTTCGCCAAGGCGAGGACGGCCGAGAGCGCCTTCCTCGACGGCGTAGCCGCGGCGGAGGCGCGGACCGAGAACCTTGTTCTTCGCGCGCCGGTCGTCACGCTGATGGGGCACGTCGATCACGGCAAGACCTCGATCCTCGACTGGATCCGGAAATCAAAGATCGCCGCGAGCGAGGCCGGCGGAATTACCCAGCACATCCGGGCATGGAAGATCGAGACGCACGGGAAACCGGTGGTCTTCCTCGACACCCCCGGGCACGAGGCCTTCACGGCCATGCGCGCCCGCGGAGCGAACGTCACGGATCTCGTTCTGCTCGTTGTCGCGGCCGACGACGGCGTGATGCCGCAGACCGAGGAAGCGATCAACCACGCCAAGGCGGCGGAAGTGAAGATCGTGGTCGCGGTGAACAAGATCGACAAGCCGCAGGCGAATCCGCACCGGGTGATGCTCCAGCTCTCCCAGCACAACCTCATTCCGGAGAAGTGGGGCGGGAACACCGTTTTCGCCGAGGTCTCCGCGATCACCGGGCAGGGGATGCCGGAACTTCTCGAATTGCTCGCCCTGGAGGCGGAGCTTCTCGAGCTCAAGGCGAACCCGAAACTTCCCGCCCAGGGCACCGTGCTCGAGGCGCGCGTCGCCGAGGGAAAGGGCGTCACCGCCACGGTGCTGATCCAGAACGGAACGCTGCACCGGGGCGATGTCGTGCTCTGCGGCCGCGCCCACGGACGGGTTCGGGCGCTCATCAACGACGTCGGCCGGAACGAGGACGAGGCGGGGCCGTCGACGCCGGTCGGGCTGCTCGGGCTGTCGGAGCTGCCGGAGGCGGGGGACACCCTCCATGTCGTGCGCGATCTTTCCCTCGCGAAGGAAATCAGCGAGGCGCGCTCGGACCGCTCGAAGGCCGCGGCCGCCGCCGAACGCCAGCAAGTGACGCTCGAGACGCTCTTCCATCAGATCGAGAAGGGGAAGCTTCGGGGCGTCAATATCGTGCTCAAGGCGGACGTCAAGGGGTCGGTCGAGGTGCTCCGGGAGCGCCTGCGGGGCCTTTCCACCGACGAGGTGTCGGTCAACGTCATCCACGCGGCCGTGGGCGCGATCAACGAATCCGACGTGATCCTGGCGTACGCCTCGAAGGCGATCATTCTCGGCTTCCACGTGGACCCGGAGGACAATGCGAGGGCCCTCGCGAAGGACAAGGGGGTCGACATCCGCCGCTACGAGGTGATCTACCACGTCGAAGAGGACATGAAGGCGGCGCTCGAAGGGCTGCTCGAGCCGGAGCGGATCGAGGTCGTGCTGGGCCATCTCCGCGTCAAGGAGATCTTCAAGAGCTCCAAGTTCGGCAACATCGCCGGATGCGTGGTGAACGACGGAAAGATCGAACGCTCCGCCATGGTCCGGGTGATCCGGGACCGGGCGGTGATCCACGACGCGAAGGTGGAGTCGCTGCGCCGGTTCAAGGACGACGTCAAGGAGGTCGCCGAGGGATTTGAATGCGGCCTGAGGGTGGCGGGGTTCGACGACGTCCGTACCACCGACATCCTGGAGGCCTACGCCGTCCAGCACGTCGCGCGGAAGCTGGAGCGCCGCGCCGCCAAGGGGGCGGCCGGGCGCGCCGGTGAGGGCGGCGTGGGCGCGTCATCGGCGGCCACTCCGGCGTAACCGTCCGGCGGGCCCGCTCCTCCCCATGATCGTCGGCACCCTTCTCGTCCGCGGAGTCATCCGCTCCTCCCATTCGCTCAAGGAGAAACGGCGCGTCGTCAAGGGGCTGAAGGAGCGCCTTCAGCACCGTTTCAATCTGAGCGTGGCCGAGGTGGACGAGCAGGATTCCTGGCAGCAGGCGGTGCTCGGTATGGCGGCGGTCGGAAACGACGCTCCGTTCGTCCGGAGCCTCCTCGATCAGGCCGCCCAGTACGCCCGGGGGGCGGTCGAGTTCGAGGTGGTCGACGTGTACATGGAGACGTTCGGGGTCGGGGAGGAATGAGATGCCCGCCCACCGGAAGGAAAAACTGGCGAAGGAACTGCAGCGCGTCATCGGGGGAATCCTGCAGACGGAACTCCGGGATCCGCGCGTCGGATTCGCGACGGTGACCCGGGTGGTCCCCTCCGTCGACCTCCAGTTCGCCAAGGTCTTCGTCTCGGTGCTCGGCGACGAGGCGGCGACGAAGCGCTCCCTCGACGCCCTTCAGCACGCCCGGGGATTCGTAAAGGCGCTGCTCGAACAGCGGATGAAGGTTCGCCAGGTGCCGGACCTGCTCTTCGTGCATGATCCCTCGATCGAGGGGGCGATCCGGATCAGCAAGCTGATCGACGAGGCCGTGGGGGAGGCGAAGGAGGAGAGGGACGAAGCAGCGAATGAGACAGAACGGGACGAGAATACGGAACCGCCCGGGGGACCCGCCCGAAAGGACTCGCATGCGACGTGACGGCCGAGCCAACAGCGCCCTGCGACCCGTGAAGCTCACGCGTCGGTTCACCGACACCGCGCCCGGGTCCGTTCTCGTCGAGATGGGGCGCACGCGCGTTCTCTGCACCGCCTGCATCGAGGAGGAGGTGCCGAAGTTCCTCGACGGGCAGGGGCGCGGCTGGGTGACGGCGGAGTACGGGATGCTTCCGGCCGCGGGCGGGAAGCGCAAGCCGAGGGAGGCGCGCGTGGGGCGCATCGACGGCCGGACGCATGAGATCCAGCGTCTCGTCGGGCGCGCCCTCCGGGCGGCCACCGATCTCGAATTGATGGGGGAGCGCACGATCTGGCTCGACTGCGACGTCCTCCAGGCCGACGGCGGCACCCGAACGGCCGCCATCACCGGGGCCTGGGTGGCGCTGGCCGACGCCGTGCGCTCCATGCTCCTCGAACAGCGGATTCCCAAGTCGCCCCTGCGCACCGCGGTGGCCGCCGTCAGCGTGGGGATCGTGAAGGGACAGGTGATGCTCGACCTCGCCTACGATGAGGACTCCACGGCGGAGGTCGATCTGAATCTCGTGATGACGGGGAACGGGGAGATCGTAGAAGTGCAGGGGACGGCGGAGGGAAGGCCGTTCACGGAGGCCCGGCTGTCCGAGATGCTCGCCGCCGGGAAGGAGGGGGTGGCCACGCTCCTGGCGGCCCAGAAGGAGGCCCTCGGAAACGACAATCCACTCCGAAAGCCGTAGGGGGCTTCCCGGAGCCGGCGGCCCGGGACTACTTCTTGGGGCCGCCGTTGCCGTTCGTCTCGTCGAAGAGTTCCTTGACCCGCGCCCCGAACGCGCGCGAGATCTTCTCCAGGGTTCGCAACGTCGGAAGTTCGAGGTCGCGTTCCCAGACCGACAGGTTTGATTTTGGGACGCGGGCGCGCTTGGAGAGGTCGTCGAGAGTCCACCCGCGCGCCTTCCGCAGCTCCCGGATACGCATCCGGATCATGACGCACCTCCCCGGGCACCGCCCACGGGGGGGGATCGGCGTGGCGGCCGCGCGGTCCCCGACTCCCCCGGAATCATAGGGTGCGCGGCGGGAGTCCGCAAGAAAGAGAATCGTCCGCTCCCCCGTTCATCCCGACCTTCCATGCCCGACCCGATCTCCGATGTCGATCTGCTCCTGGCCGCCGGGCGCGGAGATGCCGCCTCGTTCGAGACGCTCTACTCCCGCTACGGAAAGCCGATCTTCAACTTCTTCTACCGCATGTGCTGGGACCCGGTGGTGTCGGAGGACTGCGCCCAGGAGGTCTTTCTCCGGGCGTGGCGGGCGGCTCCCGCGTGGCGTCCCGAGGCGAAGGTGTCCACCTGGCTCTTCGCCATCGCCCAGAACTACTGGCTGAACGAACGCGCGAAGGCCGGGCACCGGCCCGTCCCTTTCACGACGCTCGGGACGGGCGATCCGGAAGGGAGCGTGTCCGAGGGTCCCGTTCCCGCGCTGAGCAGGATGCCCGGGCCGGGAGACCGGTTGGCCGGTGAAGAGGTGCGGGAGGCGGTACGGCAGGCGATCGACGCCCTTTCCGAGAAGGAGAAGATCGTCGTGATCCTCGGGGAAATGCAGGGGATGAAGTACCGGGAGATCGCGGAGGTGCTCGGGATTCCGGTGGGGACGGTGAAGTCGCGAATGTCGGAGGCGACGCGGCGACTGAGACAGTCCCTGGGACCGCTCATCGAGCGGCCGGAGGAGGGGTAGGGGAGACGGACGGACGCCGGCGGAGTCGAGAGGGCGCGATCCTCGGTGGCCGCCGCAAGGGGGGATCCGGCGTTGGCCGGGGTCGACCCTCTCGGCTCGGCGGGCGTTCTGTCCCCGGAGAGATTCGCAAGGGATGTGCCCTTCGAGTGCGGCGGGTCGGACCGCGCGCGGTTCGGCGGGGCTCAGCTCCGGGAATGATTGGCATGTAAGCCTTTATTCGGATGACTGTTGGGTCCACATCATGCTTCAGTCCCGCGATGGTCCGTCGCGAGGGGTGGTTTGACGAGGTCCGGCGGCGGGGGACGCGGCGAGAGAGGTTGACGGTCGTAAACGCGCTTGACGCTCGCGGCAAGGTGTTTGACAGTTTGCCGACTTGCACGAATGCGCATTTGGGCCAATGAACAAGTGGATCGCACGAGTCGGAGCCATCTGGCGTGAACCCCGTGCCCCGCATCCTTGACGCCAACCTCAACCGTGCCCGCGAGGCGTCGCGTGTCTGCGAGGAGTGGGTTCGCTTCGCCTGGAATGACGCCGGACGCGCCCGTCGATGGCGGGCCCTCCGCCACGCCATCGCCCGCGCGGCGGTGGACTGGCCCGGCGGACACGCCGCCCTCGCGCGCTCCCGCGATGTGACGCGGGATGTCGGCCCCGTCAACTCACGACGGGTTTCCGCGCCTCGAGTCATCCCGGCCGATGTGTTCCGTGCCAACGCCGCCCGGCTCACCGAGGCGCTCCGGGCCTGCGAAGAGTACTCCAAGACGGTCTCTTCCCGCCTGGCCTCGCGGTTCGAGCGGCTCCGGTTCGAGGGATACGCCCTTGAGGCCGACGTGCGCTCCCGCCTGGAGGCGCGTCGCCGCCGCCTGGACCAGGCCCGCCTCACGGTCCTCCTCTCCTCATCGATCGCGCTCGAGCCGCTTGACCGGCTGGTCCGGCGGATCGCCCGGGCCGGGGCGGAGGTGATCCAGTTGCGGGAGAAGGGCCGGCCCGATGCCGCGTGGGCCCGGCTGGCCGCGCGCCTCGCCCGCATCGCGCATGACTCCGGCGCCCTCTTCATCGTGAACGACCGGGCCGACATCGCCGTCGCGTCCGGGGCCGACGGCGTCCACGGCGGCGGGACCGATCTTCCCACGCGCGTCCTGCGGGAAGTCGTCGGGCCGGAGCGACTCGTGGGCGCCACCAGTCATCGCTGGACCGAGGCGGTCGCGGCGCAGGAGGAGGGAGCCGACTACGTGTCCGTGGGACCGGTGTTCGACTCGGCCCTCAAGCCCCGCCTTCGGGCTGTCGGACTCGGGTATGTGCGTCGGGCGGCCGCCGCCCGGAAGGCCGGCCGGCTGCGGATACCGTTCGTCGCCATCGGGGGGATTACTCCGGAGAATGCCCGGGCGGTGCGTCGCGCCGGGGCGACTCATCTCGCGGTCTGCAGGGCGGTGTGTGCGGCGGCGAGCCCGTCGGGGGTCGTGTCTGAACTGAGGTGACGGTCGAGTCCCGGAGCGCTGCCTGATCTCAGCGCTTGACAGGCGAAACCCTTCCGCCTAACATCGATCGGAAGTCGCCCGTTCCCGGATTGACAGCGAGAGGAGGAATCCCCCATGACCGCTTCCTCCGATGGCGCACCCCCCGCCGCCCCGGACCCCAGGGGACGGCCCGGCCCTTCACCCTCCGGGAACACTTCGCCGGAGGAGGCCCTTTTCGGCAAGACGCTGGTCCGAGAGGGGATTCTCACGCCCGAACAGGTGCAGGGGGCGATCCGGAGCCAGGCGGAAATGCGCTCTTCCGGGGTCGCCATGCGGCTGGGCGAGGTGCTGGTGAAGCAGGGGCACCTCACCCCCGAACAGGTTCGCCACGTCTTGCAACTGGTGGGTGTCGTCCTTCTCCACTGCGCCAAGTGCGGCCGGAACTACAACGTGCGGAACTGGTCCCCGGGACGTGATGTCTTCTGTCCGACCTGCTCCGTGGAACTCGGTCCGCCCCTGGCGAAGACCCTCGATGCGCACAGCACCCAGCATCTGCATTCGGCGACGGTGATTGCCGACCGGCGCGACGTCCGCGGCACACCGTTCGGGCGCTACCGGTTGCTGGAGAAGCTCGGGCAGGGGGGGATGGGGATCGTCTGGAAGGCATGGGACACGCAGCTCAAACGCGTGGTGGCCCTCAAGCAGATCCTCGCCGAGAGCGCGTCGGACGCGGGACGGCTGGAGCGTTTTCTGCGGGAGGCCCGCGCCTCGGCCCGGCTCCGTCACCCTCACATCGTGGCCGTTCATGACGTCGGGGAGTTTCAGGGTCAGCACTACTTCACGGCCGACTGCATCGCCGGTCAACCCCTGGACTCCCTGCTCAAGAAGCCGATGTCCGTGCAGAAGGCCACTTCCATCGTAAAGCAGGTCGCCGAGGCGCTGCAGTACGCCCATGAGCAGGGGATTGTCCACCGCGACGTGAAGCCCGCGAACATCCTCGTCGACGGGAAGGGACATCCCTACATCACCGACTTCGGTCTGGCCAAAGACGTGGAAGGTTCGACCCGCGAGGGTCTCACCCTGAGCGGGGCGCTGGTCGGGACTCCCCGGTACATGAGCCCGGAGCAGGCCAGCGGTCAGAGCGAGAGAATGGGGCCGCCCGCCGACCAGTTCTCCCTGGGAGTCGTTCTGTATGAACTCCTGACGGGTCGCCCCGCCTTTGACGGCCAGAGTCTTCGCGAACTGCTCAACGCTGTCTCGGACCAGGACCCGGTTCCGCCCACGAAAGTCAATCCCCGGCTGCACCGCGACATCGAGACCATCTGCCTCAAGGCGATCGAGAAGGACCCGACTCGCCGATACGCGACCATCGGAGATTTCGCCGAGGATCTCGATCGCTACATGAACGGTCTCATTCCGATCGCCCAGGCGCCCAGCACGGTGGATCGGATCGTCCGTCGCGCCCGGCGCCAGTGGAGGCCGCTCGGTGCCTGTCTGGCGGTCCTTCTGGCGGCCGGCAGCGTCTGGATCTTCACCCGGAGGGAGGTGGAGGAGCAGCAGTCCAGCGTCCGGAAGCAGACCCTGGCGGAGTTCCTGGCGGCCGCCCAGACGCGCGAGGCGCAGCATGACTACGAGCAGGCGGTGAAACTGCTCGACGGGGCCCGCGTCGTGGGGACGGCGGACTGGACGCCCACCCTCGACGCCGAGATCGCGCGGCTCCGGGCCGCGGGCGCCGCCTGGGCCTGGGACGAGATCTTCAGCAAGGCCGAGGCCCTCGAGAAGGCGGGCGAGGTGGTCCCGGCCTATCTGGCGTTCCGCGAGTGCGAGGCGAAGCCGCCCGATGCCGCGCGACAGGAGCGGATCGCCGCCTCACTCGGGCAGTGCCTGAAGGCGCACTTCGGGACCGAGTTATGGTCCTATGTTCCGCGCGCCGACCGGGTGAGCCAGGGATTCGAACTGACCGTGTGCGCCGGACGGGTCTTTGCGGCGTGGTCGCGCCGGCTTTGCGCCCTCGACCTGCGCACGGGAAAGGAGCTCTGGACCTCGGAATTGCCGATCGAGTACAAGTCCATGGGCACCGTGATGGCGGCCTCACCGGAACGCGTTCACGTCTCCTACGAGACCGGGTTGATGACTTTCGATGCGGCCACCGGGAAACTTCTGTGGAAGACGGAGAAGTCCGCGCTCATCGCCACTCCCGTCCTGGGGCGGGGGGTGATCGTCGTCCCTCTGTACGAGCAGAAAGTCAGGGCCTATGCCGCCGACACCGGAGAGGTGAAGTGGACG
The DNA here is from genome assembly GCA_016192525.1 of Planctomycetota bacterium. Taxonomy (GTDB): domain Bacteria; phylum Planctomycetota; class MHYJ01; order JACPTZ01; family JACPTZ01; genus JACPTZ01. Next base: position 22,941 of record JACPTZ010000014.1, on the reverse strand, counting down.
ATTGAAACCCAGGGGAACGCCTCCGTGCTGGCCGTCGTGGAGAACGATCTTCTCGTCGGCGACTCCGCCGAGACGCTTCACGTTCTGGATCTGGAGACTGGAGCCCAGCGACAGAACGTCGTCCTTCCGGGTCCGCCCCGGGCCCTGGCGTTGGACGGCGCCCATGTGTGCGTCTCCATGGCGGGGGGAATGGTGCTTGGCTTCGACCGGAGTACGTGGCGGAAGATCTGGGAATTCGAAAACGATTCGACGGTGGATGTGGCGGCCCTGCCGGGACGGGTCCTCCTGTGGGGTCGCCAGGTCATCCAGATGCTGGATGCGGGAATGGGAACCTCTCTCTGGAAGAGCGATCTTCACGCCGGACTGTATTCCCCCGAGGCGATTCCCGTCGGGAACCGGATCTACATCAGTTCGACGTGGGGCCTGCAGATTCTCGACGCGGGGAGCGGCCAACCCCAGGCCCAGAAGGAGGCGGTCGGAGAATCGGCCCTCAACCGGTATCGGGAGATTCGAGTGGAGGGCGGGCTCCTGATCGGCATTCCCCTGAGCCAGCAGGCCACGCAGGTGGTGGCCCTCAGTGCCGGCGATCTGTCCGCGGGGGGATGGACCCACGCGAACGGGCGCGCCTCCGGGATCAGCATGAACGAGCACGAGTCGCTCGCCGCCTGCGTTCCTGCCGCGAATTCGACGCCGGAGGAAGAGGTCACGGCTTCCGCCGACCACTGGGAGCGCGTCGTCGTGAACGGAACGGCCTCGGACCCCGTGATTTTCGGCGATTGCATTGTCTTCGCCGACCTGCTGGGAGGGCTGTCCGCGCTTCGGGCGAAGACGGGGGAGAGCGCCTGGATCACGGACCTGAAGATGACCGTGCCGGTCCATCTGGTCGCCATCGGGAGGAGACTCATCGCTGTCACCCAGGCCGGGACGGTGTATGCCCTGGAGGGGAATCCTCCGCGCCTCCTCTGGAAACAGACCTGTGGGGAGGGCATGACCGTGACGCACCCGCCCTCCGGACGGGCCGACACCGTGATCGTGGTGGCGGACGGTGCGCCCTTCGGGAGGATCATCGCGTTCTCGATCACGGACGGGAAGACGCTCTGGCAGGCGGATCAGCACGTGGCTTCCTCCTCCGCCGTGATCGATCAGGACTTTGTGCTGGTTCCCCAACTCAGCGGCGATATTCCTGTCTTCGAGTTTCAGACCGGGAGGTGTCTCTTCCAGATCACCGCCGGGCTCGCCGCTCCCACCTTCCTCCTTCACCGTGAACTGGAAGTCGCGGTGGGGAGCGACACGGTGCGGGGACTCGCCGGGCGCAGATGGGTCCGGTGGCAGGCGACGTTTGAGGGGGGGGTGGGACCCAGCCTCCTGGCTCGCCACGACGCCTTTCTGGTCGCGGGTGAGAAGAGCCTGGTGGCCCTGGATGCGCTCGGCGGAGACGAGCGGGGCCGGGTGGATCTCGGCGCGCCGATTCAGTCTCTTGCGGCCACGCAGGGCATCGTCTGGGCCCTGGTGGACTCGAGGGAAGTCGTCGGCGTACAGGCGGAAACCTTGAAGGTCATCCACCGGGTGCCCGTGTCCGAGATGTCCGCGGGGCCGCTGCTGATCGGCGGCGGCTGGGCGTTCCTCACCACGGGACGGGGCCGGATCACCGGCTGGAGACTCCCGGAGGCCCAGGCGGATGGCTGGTCGCAATCCGGAGGGGCTTCGACCCGCGCCGGACTCAATCCCGAATACCCCCCGAAGCCCGATCGCGAGCGCATGAGAAGCAGGTACCAGGACTTCAAGCCGATCTGGCGTGTCGAGATCCCCGGCTGGTTTGGCTGTCCCCCGACGATCGCGAACGGCAAGGTGTGGATCACCGGTGGACATGCCTGCCGCGTCTACTCGTACGATCTGGCCACCGGGAAAAAGGAGAACGAGATCGATCCGGTCGCGTACCTGAGTTACGCTTCTCCGCTCGTGCTGAAGAACAGCGTCATTGTCTCCGACGGACGCGGCAAGACCTACGCGTTTGACAGCGTGACCGGGAAGCAGGCGTGGGTGACCGAGACCCGGAAGGAGGACACGGGGTACGGGAACACCCTCGATCCCATGGCCAGCGCCTCAAGAGACGATAGCAAACTCTATTTGACCGACATGTACGGGAGTGTCGATTGTCTGAGTGCGGCCAACGGCAGGAGGATCTGGCATTTCGGGGACCCGGGCGACGCCTTCATCTGGGCGCCGGCCTCCGTGGGACCCGACTGGGTGTATGTCCACGGCATCGACGGCTGGATGACGGCCCTCGACCCGAACACCGGAAAGGTGAAGTGGCGAACGGAGACCGAGACGGGCGGCATGTGGAGCGCCCCTGTCGTGAGCGACGGGAAAGTGATCTCCTTCACCCAATATGGGATCGTCCACTGCTGGGACGCGAAGACCGGCCGGGAACTCTGGAAGTGGAAGGCGGAAGACGACTGGTTCGGATGCACCATGGCCGCGGACGGGGACCGGCTCTACGTGGGGGGATGCTATGTCGTGTACAGTCTGAACCTCAAGACCGGGGAACTGTTGTGGACGGCGCCGCACAACTTCATCATGTGGGGGGGACCCATTCCGGGAAACGATTGCGTCATGGTGGCCGACTACGCGGGCGACCTCCTCTGTTACAACAAGTCGACCGGAGACCTTCGATGGGCGAGGAGTCTCACCGACACCGGCTACTCGGAGGGGTTCTCGGTCGATGACGGAAAGGCGGTCGCCGTGGTGGGAACGGGAAGTATGGCCAAGGGGCAGATCTACGAACTCGTCTGCATCGACGTCCCCGAGTTCAAAGGCATCCGCTGGCCCATGGTCTGCGGAAATCCCCAGCGCACGGGAACCGCCCCAAAGAAGTGACTCTTCATCTCGTCGACGGGAACCCTCGATTCCCCGAATCGGAGAGCCCTACTTTTTGCGCTCCGTCCCTTCCGCCTGGTCCGGCTTGTTCTTCAATTCGGCCGTGTATTCGACCGACCAGGAGATCGCGCTCTTGTCGAGGGAGGCGTCGAGACTTGTCTTGCGCTGCGACTGGACGAGGAAGCCGGCGTCGGCGAACGAGTATTTTCCGCTGCCCGTGTTGTTCACCTTCGGGGCCCGGGTGGGCGGAGGTTTATCCCCCCCCGTGGTCAGTCCTGAGGCCCCTCCGGCCCCCCCCCCTGCGGCGCCGGCGCCGCCGTTCGGACCGCCGGCGGGCGTCAGGTAGGCCATCACGTCCGAAATCTGGAATTCGCTCTTCGATGTGATGGAACGTCCCGGCCAACTCTTCTCGCTGGCTTTGGCGCCGAGCACAAAAGTCACGCTTTCCGGAACATCCAGCTGTCCCGCGAAAACGATCCCCAGGGGAAAGTCGAACATCCCCTGCCAGGTGTCCATCGTCCCATCGAGCGTCAGGGGGACGCATCGGAATTGCCACGCGAGCAGGGACTTGATTTCGGCGGCCACGGCCTGGCCCTCCGGTCCGGCCCCTTCGTTTCCCATGGCCAGCTCGAGGCCCGTCGTGGCGGTGATTTCGCCCGTGGTCTGCACCTGCATCTCGAAGCCCTTTCCGACGAGGTTGGCGCGGCACTGGAGCAGAAGGTCATCCGCCGGAATCTTGGACTTCTTCTTCGAGTCGTACGAAGTCCTCCTGCCTCCCTGCTCCAGCTCCAGGGAGAGTGCGTCCACCGTGCATTGCAGGGTGCACGGTCCGGCGTCCGGGATCGCGGTCACGGTCTCGCGGATCGTGATCTTCAACACCATCCGGGCGGGGCCGAGGGCCGTTTTTCCGACGACGGTCCGGCCCAGATCGTAAACGTGAGTGCGGCCGCCGACGAAGATCCAATGTGGGGGAGGGTTCGCCGGCGTCTCCGCGTGGAGGGGGCTCCCGGGCCGGGCCAGGCCGACGAAAAGGGGAATGGCGACGGCCAGCAGAACGACCGAAGCGCCGCTGAGCGGGGCGGGGCGGACGGCACTCATGGCTAGGGCTCCTTCTTCTTCGGGGGAGGCGGCGGGGTCAGGCCCTTCTCAAACTCCCCCAAGGCATCGTAAAGCGGCATGATCGAAGGGTGCGCCGACTCCACGTAGTTTTCGACGTGGGCGCGCACCTCCGCCATCATGTCGCGCATCTGGTCGCAGATCGCCTTCCCCCGTTCGATTTGTCCTGCATAGTGTCGCACGACCCGGTTTTCGGGATCCAGCGGCTTGAGCATCTCCTCGAGATTCGTGAACCGTGCCCGGATCGGCGGAAGAGAGTTCTTCATCTGGACGTCGAGGACGGCGAGATACGGGGTCCGGTTGCGCACCTGCTTCTGAACCGCCGTGGTCATGTTGCCGACGGCCTCCTGCATCACATCGCGGAGTTCCGCCAGGGACTCGCTGAGGGCGGGACGGAAGACGGCGACGACGACCCCCTCGATGCGGGTGGCGAGCCCGTCGGGGTCCTTCTTCTCCAGCAGGTCCTTCCCCATCGCGTCCTGGAGGCCCTCGATCTGGGTTCGGAGCTGAAGGAGGGTCGCGGCGAGGTCCGCCCCGGCCCGTTCCGTGATCCCTCTCCGGTTGGCCTGCTTGTCGCAGAAAATGAGAACGTCCCGGCAGAGCGTATCGGTCTCCTGGCAGAGTTTTCGGTAACCGGCCAGGGCGCCCTCCCAGTCGCTCCGCGTGGGCGGCTTCGCGTTCGGCTCCTCGGCCTTCCGGCTCAGGGTCTCGTGAGCGCGGACGAGGGCGGTGAAGGAAGCGAGCAGCTTGGGTCGGGCCTTCGTCGCTTCCGTGCGGTTCGGGTCGTCGTAGGCGACGAGGTTTCGCAGGCCGCGATAAGCGTCGAAGAACTGGGTGCGGATCATCCCGGAGGGCAGGCGGTCGACCTTCGCCAGGTCTTCCATCGGCTTTCCGACGTCCTCCGGGGCGATCTGTTCGTCCCCGACGATCCGAACGGCGTATCGATTGCCGTAGTACCCCAGCCGGTTGGCCATCCAGAGAAGGACCTCGTTCGGTTGCCGATAGGGGGCGCCGAATCCGGTCTTCTTGAGGACCTCGTACAGCGCCGTATGCAGGGCCGTGGCCCGGTTTCTCCAGTCCAGGTGCCACTGCTGTGCCTCTTCCGCATCGTGGGTGCGGGTGTATCGATCTCGATATTCCGGCACCTTGCGCTCCAGCTCGATGAGGAGCGAGCGCATCTCCCGGATCTGGGAATTAACATGGGCGAGGTAGGCCGCCGCCGCGGCCTGGACATCCTGGTCGGTCCTCCACGCGAGGATCTCCTCGCCCTTTGCCTTGAAGGACTGGTTCTTCTGGCGGAGAAGGTCCTGGATGGGATTGGACTGGAGCCACGGGGTGAAATCGACTCGGATCAGGTAGTGACCCGGACATAGTTCCGGGAACGGGCCGAGCTGGAGCGCGTAACGCCCGCCTTTGAACGAAACGTCCACCTGCCGGAGCGGCGTGAACTCCACCGCGTTGCTGAAGTAGACCGTCGCCGTGGCATCGTCGGGAAGGTCGTAGGCTCCCTGAACCTGGAGCGTAACGCCTCCGGCCCCCTCGCTGATGCTGACCTTCACGGGGATGGGGGGGGCGTCGGGAGAGACCCCGCCCGCTTCGGCGCCCTGCGCCCGGACGAAAGGGGACGCCGGGAGAGTCGTCGAGATGATGGCGCAGAGGCCGAGGAAGAGACGGGGAATTCGGGCCCCCCTTCCCGGCTCACTTCGACTTGGGGTCATGCAACTCCTTCTCCAGCCGGCTCGTCTTCTCGGTCAGCGCGGCGATGATCGGATCGAGGTCGCTCAACACGGGGACCGTGGTGGCGTCTTTCTCCTCGACGAAAGCCCCGCCACCCGCGCTGTACTTCGGGGGGGCGGGCACGCCGTTGGCCTGAAAACACTGCGTGGCCCGGCAGCATCCATACTCCACGATCGTGGAGATCGTCTCCGACAGGGTTTGTATCCACTTGGGGAACTTCGGAGCGAAGGCGTTCGCCCGGAACGCCTCGGCTCCCGCCCCGAGCGATCGCGCGCGGGCGATCCAGCGGTCCGTCCACGTCATACAGGCATGGGCGTCAAAGGCGCCGCTGTCCGACCTGAACTCCCTCTTTTCCAGGGCGCTGCGGAACATGTCCCGGAGTTCCTTGACCATGTCGGCCAGGTTGGATCGCGACCTCGTGATCCAGTCCAGGAACGCCTTGTCTTCCGTGAGTTCCAGCTCCTTTTCCCCGAGATACACGGGCGTTTCGAATTCCAGATTCCCTTCGTCCTGCAGGGCGACATAGGGGATCGGATCCTGCCGTTCGAGGTCACAGAAGGCGCGAACGGTATAGGTTCCGGCGAAGGGGCGGGCCTGAAAGGGGCCGAGATCGCGGGTGAAGGAGGGGCCCTTGACATAAACCCGGCTCCAGGTGTTGTCCACGATCGCGTCGCAGTACGAGAGCGAGATGAGAAGTTCGGTTCCGTCCGGGAGGTTGGTGTCTCCCTCCACCCGGAGGCCCCAGTTCTTTCCGTCCTGCACCAGAGCGCCCCGCAGCCTGCAGTCATGCGTGCGGCCTTCCGGGGCCGCCGCCGGCGGCGGGCCCGTGGGTCCCCCCCCCTGCGCCGAGGCCGGATCGGCGGACATGCCGATCGTGATCCCGAGGAGCGCCGGGAACAGCGTACGCCAGCCCCGGCCCCACCGGCTAGTCCGCCGCATAGTACCACTCCACGAAACGCAATCCGCTGCCTGCGATGTCATAAATCACCGTGATATCGTCGAAGAAGGGCGTCACGCGAACCGGCACACCTCGATTATCAACGGGTTGCACGCGGTATTCAAGCCTTTCCGAACCGTTGAAGATGCACCTCGGGTCGCTGTCGCTGGCGGCCCCGATGAGCGCGGAGAACTTCGTATCCCGACCGTCCCAATTCGACGGCGCCGGGTCGAAGCCCGCCAACGGTTTGCGGAAAGACAGGTCGAAGTTCGGCCGCTGCCCTTCGGTGATGTCCACTCCGGTGTAGTCCTGACGCGGCCGGTACTCCGTGTACGCAATGGACCGGACCTTGGCGCTGACGCCGGCGGGGAAGGTGCGGCTCGGATCGTCGTCCCACTTCACCGTCGTCGCCCCCGTCGTGTCGCGGCGATAGAACTGGCCGACGTAGACCGGGGCCGCTCCGCTTCCCGGCGGGAAGTAGCGATCGCCCGGGAACGAAACTTCCGTGGAGGTGGGCGCGGCGTTCCAAATTCGAACCTCGTCCATCGTTCCCTCGCAGAAGGGATCAAGATTCCAGTTGTTCCAGGCCGAACCAAACGGGCTGACGTTGAATCGCTGGAAGTTGCTTCCGGGGATCAGCTTGTTGCCGTACTGGGGATCGCCGTTCAGCGCGACGTAGTGGATATATGTCGTCCCCCCCCTGGGATCCGGAGGACCGGAGGCGGGGCTCTTTTCGACCCAATACCCGCCCACATAGACGTAGGGCCACAGGAGGTTGTTGAAATGCCGCCTCTTCTGATAGTTCAGGGGGGGGGCGCCGTCCAGATACAGGTCCGGGTCCATGAACGAAACCTGGGTCTCCGCCGTGCTGTCCCACGTCGGGTTATTGACCAGATTGAACATTTCCGTCCTGAGCGACCATCGGAGCATCATCCGGTACCAGTGGCCTCCGTGCCACTTCGGGCCGCTGGAGTTCGTCACCCGCGGCGGATCGCCCCAGACAACCGTATTGCTGACGTAGCTGAGGGAGTTCGGAACATACGCCGTGTTGTAAGGGGTCGTCAGGGTCCCGCTGAACGTGGGGATGAAAGTTTCATCGTACCAGATGCTGTCCCACGAACTGCCCAGATAGGAACGCGACTGGATGTTGACGGTGTGGAGGTAGCCCCAGTTGGTGGTGCTGAGGCCGTATCCTCCCCACCAGTTCTGGGGAACCGCGTACGGCCAGAGATACCCCGGGTTCGAAACCCATCCCGGACCGACGTATCCCATCGTCACGACGTTGAAGGTCTTGGGCCCCTGATAGACCTGCTGCTCCCACCAGTACCCCTTGTTGTTTCCGGGCGTGATGTCGGTCTTCGGCTTGATCCACAGCTCGGCCGCCCCCTCGGCGAGATAGTTGTGCATGACCGAACTCATCACGACGTGGCGGTAACGGTCGGCGGAGATAATGAGCCCGTCCTGCGCGAGGTCGCTCATGTTCGGATACGCCCGGAAAAGTCCCTTGTTGTTCGGATCGGTGGAAGTGGGGGAGGCGGAGTTGGCGGTGACGTCGTCGCGGGAATGGTAGCTCGGAAGAGCGGCGTTGTCGACGTTGATGAAGTACCAGGTCCCGCTCCCTCCCGAGGCGCCGATCTGGGTGTACTGGCCCGTGACCGGATTGGCGCCGGGGAGCTGGTTCCACAACTGCATATACCAGTACGGCGTTCCCGTCTGATAGACCGAGGCGATTCCGATGTAGCCGTCGAGTTCGGAGTCCGCGGGGTCCACGGCGGACAACGGCTTGGCGGGGTCCGAATAGTTCAGCGGACTTGTCGGGCCGGGGTTCCAGTCGGACTTTCCATCCGAGTTGGTGTCCGCGTCGCCGGCCGTCCGCATCGTCGTGAATCCGCGGTCTTCCGGGTGCTCCGGATAATAGCCCATGCGCTGGGTCTGCGAGGTGACGCTGGCGCTGACGAAATCCTTCTCCGTCGTGTGGCGCATCACTTCGTAGAGCTTCACCACCGCGCGGATCTCGGCCTGTGCGAGCAGTCGGTTCGCCGGGGCGTCGCCGAGGACGCGGCCCATCGAGGCAATCTCGTAGTATCCGTGCGGGGAGAAACAGAACTCGGTCGAGTAGCCCGTGGGCATGAGATCGGTCTTGTCGCAGGGAGGGAAATGTCGGTAGGACGTGAGGGGGAGCACCGGGGCCACGGGGTCTCTCTGGCGCAGCACCCGGTCGGGGTTGAACTTGTTGCATCGCGTGTTCGGGTTGGCGTTTGCCATGAGCACCGAACCCTGCTCCAGCGAGAGCGGCCCCGCCGGGGCGACCAACCGCTGCGCTACGAGCTCGTTGAACTCCTCCCACGTGCCGATCGGGCCGGTCTTGGGGGCGCCGCGGTAGGTGATCGAGAGCGTCCCCTCGCGGTAACTGATGATGCGATCCGCCACCGTCTGAGCCTGGGGGGAGGAGATCGGCGCCGTCTGAAGGAGACGGTATCCCTCGCACCATCCGGGGGAAGGGACGCTTCCGTCGGCGGGATAGGCGTAGCTGTTCGCATAGATGTCGGGGATCCGGGCCGTGAGGCCCTGAATCAACGCGATGAGAACCGGTCGGGCGGCCTCGTTCACGTTGACCGGCGCCCGGGGCTCGGTCCGATACGTGTAGTCCCACGGAATCGGGGGGAGGGTGGCGTTCGTCTTGCGCGGGCGGTATCCCGGCGCGGTGCTGGCGTAGGTCCCGGGGGTGACGATGGGAAAGCCGGCGGGTGGCGAGGAGTACGCAAACTGGGCCTTCGGCTTCACCACGCTGTTGTCCACCCATGCGTGGACGGCCAGGTACCCCTCGATACGGTCGAACTCGGCCTTGGTAAGCGGCGCCGCCACCAGGGGCCTCGACGCATCGTACAGGTAGTCCTTCATCGGGAAGCCGCTGGTCGCGGGCACGGGAAACCTGGCTTGACGTCCATACGTGGCGTCGAGGATGATCCGCGTGCCGCAGTCGCCGGCGAGTCCGAGCTGGATGGCGAGGTAGTTGATGATGGTGGCGATGTTCGGGTTCTGGTCGTTGACGAATATTTGCCCGGTGCAGTCGCGCGCGCGGACGACGTAGTGATCTCCGTCCGGGTTGTACGTTCCCGGCAGGCGCCCCGTGATGCCCCGCAGCCTCGGACCGCGGCCTTCGTCTACGGTGACAAGCGTCGGAGGTCCGAGCGGCAACGCCGGAGCCCCGGGGTACTCCCAGAAAGACGGACGGCGGGCGTAGCGCAGGGGACAGCTGAAGGTGTCGCAGATCCCGCTCTGATTCCCGTTGGCGTCGTCGGCGGCGGCGTCCGCGCCCGGCACCGTGGTGGAAACCCAGTCGCCGTTCCAGTCTTCTCCGCGGTAGGTGCTCCACCCGGCGGGCGTGAGGGGGTCGCGCAACCGGAACAGCGCGTAGTCGATTCCGGACTGCGCGAGGAGGCGGGCCCGCGCCAGATCCACATAGTTCCGCGAGACGCGTCGCTCGAGGCTGGCCAGGGAGGCAAAGGTGAACGCCAGGAGGCTCAACAGGGCGAGCACCCCCAGGGTGACGATGAGGGCCGACCCTTCGCTTCGAGCCCGAGGGCGCCTCGTACCGGAAGGGGACTTCATGGGAGACTCCTTCTAGGAAACCGGGGGGAGAAGTTTTTGCAGGCGAGAGCGTACAGCCGCCCGCTCCTCCTCAAGTCGGTCGGCCGGACGGCCGTCCTTCGTCCGGACCAGAGGGGGAATCTGCAATTGACGCGAGACAAACCACTCGGAAATTCGCACCCGACCGCACGCCTCGGTGAGCATCGCATATTGGGCCAGCGCATCCTGAAGTCCGCCCTTCACCTTCTCCATCTCTGTCCTCAGTTCGGGGTCCAGCAGGGCGAGGGCGCGCAGCCGCTCGCTCCATCCCGTGATCCAGTCCACGCGGGGCGCGGCCCCCGTGCCCTCCGCCGCGGCCGTCCGGACGCGAATGAACGCCGCCACCTCGGAGAGCGCCTGGTCCGCCTCATCCTGCACCGTCGCGGAAAGCTCCCGCGCGGCGGTGAGGAGCATTGAATCCGCCTCAAACCGGCGAATCGCGGCCTTCAGCTCGGCCAGCCGCTCCCGTCCGCGGCGGACCGTCCCGGCCCGGTCCCGCTCCGATCCCTCGACGAACTCGTCCGGCACGGGGAGATGGCGTCGGCGCGCCAGAGCAGCCGCCTCCGTCACGAGTCGATCCTGAACGGCCTGAAGCGCCGCGTCAAGCGCCACCTCCACTTCCGGCGCCGACCCGATGGCCACCTGGCCCTGGAAGAGTCTGACGGGGTTGAGGTCCTGCTCCATCTGGGAGCGGGACTGGGCCACAAACGCGGCCATGTCGTCGATGGAGTCGCCGGAGACCGGGAACAGCGGGATCTGCTCGTCCATCCTCTGCAGGATGGCTTCGATCGCCTCCGCCGTGGCCTGGTACAGCATTCCCACCGTCGCCCGCTCCGCCCGGGCGTTCTCACCCCCTCCCACGCTGACCGTCGCCCGCAGGAGAAGGCGCGAGCGGCTGTTTCCGTCACCGCCCCGGCCGACCAGGTCTGGATTGGCCTGCAGGCCGGACGTGGGGTCGTAGCCGCCGTACCGGATCGAGGCCTCGATGGTGTAAAGGCCCGCCATCAGTTTCCGGCCACCGTCCCCGATGTGGATTCGCCCCACAAAGTACCCTCCCCGGAAGACCGGATTCGACTCCGACGGCGCGACCTCCCGACCCGCGAATCGCAAGGAGAGAGTCACCGGAGTCTCATCCGCGAGCGGGCCCCGGCCATACGCCACGAATTCGGCGCCTCCTCCGGGTGAATTCCGCACGGCGCCGCGCATCTCCGGAAGGCGGGCGGCCTCGGAAGAGAAGAGCGTTGCGGCGAGTCCCAACTCCGCCGCTTCGTCGAAGGTGGCCCGGGACGGTTCTCCCTCTTCGGGCGGCAGGACCAGTGAGGGGACCGTTGGGTCCGCCGGAGGAACGGGCTCGCGCGGCCTGGGATCAGGGGGGGGGGGACTCACGGCGAAGTCCGCCAGTTCCGCCTTCGCCTTCGCCATCTCGTCGGCCCGCGTGCTCTTTTCCCGGGAGGGTCGGGTGGCTTGCCACCACACCCCCATCCCGACCCCGAGGACAATCAGCGCCGCGGCCGCCATCTCCAGCCCCATCCCTCGCCGCTTCTGCGCCCCGGCGGCGGTCGGGGCGACGACGCGCGGCGATGCCTTACCCGCCGTCTCCCGCCACTTCTGGAATTCCATATCGACGACCTTGCGGATCGCCTCCGAGGAGGCGAATCCCCGCTGCACCGCAATCTCGTCGACCCGCTTCTTCACGCCGGAGGTCTCGAGCTCCGCCCTCAGACGCTCGCACTCGGCCATCTGCGTCTTCGTGAGCAGCCCGCTCGGGCGGATGAGCCGAACCAGGAGGTCGTTGTCGAGTGCGGCGAAGGCGCCGTCGTCCAGTCCAAGTTTCGTCGTCGGTCGGGTCGTCGCCGGCGCCGCGGGGGCCACCGCCGGGAGCACCTGGCTTCGCTGACGCTGTACCTGGAGGAGGCCGTCGAGACCGTCCTCCGTCAGAAAACCCTTCTCGACCAGAATCTCGCCCAGCCGCTTCTCGACCCCGAGCGTCCGGATTCGCTGCTGGATCGATACCGCTTCGTCGAGCTGGGACTGGGTCAGGAGTCCGTTGTCAAGCGCCAGCCGCCCGATCGGAATGTCGGTGTCGGCGGTGAGTCCCTTCCGCCGGAGGGCCAGCGGATCCCCGCCGATCGCGAACTTCTGCTTCTGGAGTTTGAGGACGGCCTCCAGCGTCTTAGCGTCGATGATGCCGCGGTCAACACACAACTGCCCGAGGCGGACTTCCAGGCCCATCAGGCGGATTCTCTCCTGCAGCCGGAGACACTCCTCCAATTGGTCCTGCTTCACCAGCTTGTTGCTCAGGAGAATCTTCCCGAAGAGAAGAGTCTCCCGCTTCAGGTCGCCGCTCGATGCGGCCGCAGAAGCCCCCGGCGTCGTCGAGGCCGCGCCCGCCGGCGCGGGGGGGAGGGGCGGCGCCGTCGGCGTGGAGGCCGGCGCGCGGCCCGGAGGAACGAGACCCAGTCCGGCAAGATCAAGGCCCGCGCCAAGGGGCCGGGGGGAGGCCGCCGGCTTGGGCGTCGGAAAGCGGCTGCGACGGGTCTTCCCCTGCAGGGCCTGGAGCTGCTGGTCGGACGAGACCGCTTCCACGCGGACGGCGGGAAGGGGCGGCGGAGCGGCCGCGGCCGGAACCGGGGGAGGGGCCGTTGTCGCGGGAACGGGCGGAGAGATATCCGGCGGTGGGGGCCCCGCCGGGGGGGGCGCCGATCGGGCCGGGGCGGCGAAAGAAGGCAGCAGATTCTGCGGGGCCGACTCCAGGACCGCCTTGAGGATGCGGCTCTTCGGTCGCGCCGGTTCCGCCGGGATCGATTCGTTCCGGCTCGCGTGCTCGATGGCCTGTCGCTGCTCCTCCACCGCGTTGGAAAGCAGCGCGTTCTCGATCGCCACCGCCACCTCGTTCGCAAAGGTGTAGGCGATCTTGAGATCGTCCTCGGTGAAGGCGTTCGGCGTGTTGCGGTCGACCGACAGGACCCCGATGATTTTTCCGCGCGAGTTGAGGGGCACCCCCAGCCAGGCGCGGATCTGTTCGGTGCCCGGGATTTCGATCCAGTCCGGAGACTCGCGCACGTCGGCGACGCGGACGGGGAGACGGTTGTTCAGGATGGAGTGGAAGCGCCGGAGGGTCCGGGCGTCGAAGACGGTGTCCAGCACCGCGGGGGACTCCGCATACCCCCGTCCGGCGACGATACGGAGCTCCGACTCCCCTTGCCGGAGCAGGATGGAGGCGCTGTTGTACGGCACCACCTCGCCCAGGTGCTCGAGGATCAGATCGAGCATCGCATCCGGGTCGAGTTGGAGCGTGTGCAGCTTGGAGACTTCGAGCAAGGCCCGGATGAGGCGGGATCGGTCCTGCTGCGAATCGGCCATCGGCGGCAATCGGTCCTCCCGACAAACGCCGTGCGTCCCCGCGCACGGCCGAAACTCCCCCGACCGGGGCCGCGCCCCGATCGAGAGCCTTCTATCCTACCCGGCGCACCCCAGGAAGTCAACTGTGAATCAACTGGCGCTATCCAACAGGTCCCTCCTGTGCAAAACCCAAGCCAGACGGACGCAACACCCGGGACGCGCCGCCTCACGTCATGGGGCGGAGCTATGACATAACAATCATTAATATCACATGTTACGACATGTCTCCAGACCAGGAAAACCTCGTGCGGGATGGCGCCGGGGAAGGTGGTGGATCTCGTCCCAAAGTGTCACCCAGGACACTCACCCGTGAGTCACCGACCGGTGACATTCCCGCCCCTGAATCGCGCCGTTTTGACGCCTCTCGGAATTGACAGCCCCCTCCGCGCATGCTACTCTCGCTTCGGATGGGACAGGGGCGGCCCGCACGCAGGTGACGCCGCATGGTCGCACCCAAGACGCTCTTCGAGAAGATCTGGGACGCGCACGTCGTCGCTTCAGAACCCGACTGCCCCGTCGTCCTCTACATCGACCTCCACCTCATCCATGAGATGACCTCCCCGCAGGCCTTCTCCGGCCTGCGGGCCCGCGGACTCCGCGTCCGGCGGCCGGACCGCACGGTGGCCACCGTCGATCACATCATTCCCACGCTCAACCGCGCCCAGGCGGAGATCCCGCCCTCCACGGCCGAGCTGGTCCGGCAGATCGAGAAGAACTGCTCCGATTTCGGCGTGGCTCTCCACGGCGTCTCGAGCGAATCCCAGGGAATCGTGCACGTGATCGGGCCGGAACTGGGGCTCACGCAGCCGGGCATGACGATCGTCTGCGGCGACAGCCACACGAGCACCCACGGGGCCTTCGGGGCTTTGGCCTTCGGGATCGGAACGAGCGAGGTCGAGCACGTGCTTGCGACGCAATGCCTCCTTCAGCGCCGTCCCAAGACCTTCGAGGTGAAGGTGGACGGCTCGCTCCCAAGGGGGGTGACGGCGAAGGACCTCGTCCTCGCGATCATCGCCCGGCTCGGGATCGGCGGGGCGACGGAACATGTCCTCGAATACCGCGGCGAGGCCGTCCGCGCCCTCTCGATGGACGAGCGGATGACGGTCTGCAACATGTCGATCGAGGCCGGCGCCCGCGCCGGAATGATCGCCCCCGATGAGACCACCTTCGCCTGGCTGCGCGGACGCCGCTTCGCCCCGAAGTCCTTCGACGCCTTCCGCGATCTGAAGAGCGACGACGGCGCCCGGTTCGACCGGACCCTCGAGATCGACGCGAGCCGCCTCGAGCCGATGATCACCTACGGCACGAATCCCGGCATGGGGATGCCGATCTCCGGCGTCGTCCCCGCGGAGACGTCGAAACAGGCCCTCGATTACATGGGGCTCAAGGCCGGGCAGAGAATGCTCGGCCAGTCCATCGACGTCGTCTTCATCGGCTCCTGCACGAATTCCCGGATTTCGGACCTCCGCAGCGCCGCTTCCGTCCTCAAGGGGCGTCGCGTCAAGGCGCGCGTGCTCGTCGTGCCCGGGTCGCTCCCGATCAAGCGCCAGGCGGAGGAGGAGGGACTCGACCGCGTCTTCCGCGAAGCCGGCTGCGAGTGGCGCGAGCCGGGGTGTTCGATGTGCATCGCGCTCAACGGCGACGAACTGGCCGAAGGACAGTACTGCGTATCGACCTCGAACCGGAACTTCGAGGGGCGGCAGGGGAAGGGCGGTCGCACGCTGCTGGCGAGCCCGCTCACCGCCGCCGCCTCGGCGATCGAGGGTCGCGTGGCGGACGCGAGGCAGTATCTGTAGACCCGGCCGCCACGCGCCGCTGTTGTCTCCGTTGTCCCCCTCTCCCCCGGAGGGGAAGACGGCAGGGTGAGGGGGGGGAAGGCACCGCCGAGAACCACCCGACCATGGACCCGATCACCACCTTCTCCGGCAAGACCGTCGCGCTGCCGATTGCGAACATCGACACCGACCAGATCACCCCGGCCCTCTTCACCAAAGTGACGGTGAAGACCGGTCTCGGCAGGATCCTCTTCGCGCATTGGCGTTATCAGGGCGACTTCGTCCCGAAGCCGGAGTTTCCGCTCAACCGCCCCGGCGCGCAGGGGGCCACGGTGCTGGTCTCCGGCGACAACTTCGGCTGCGGTTCTTCGCGCGAGCACGCCCCCTGGGCGCTCGTCGACTACGGCTTCCGCGCCATCATCTCCACCTCGTTCGCCGACATTTTCCGCGGGAATGCGTTGAAGAACGGGCTCCTGCCGATCGTAGTGGATGCCGCCGCGCATGCAGAGGCGTTGAAGATCGCGGAGCAGCATGAGACGGTCTCGGTGGACCTGCCGAATCAGACGCTCACCCTTCCGGGCTGCGGTTCGGTGAAGTTTCCGATCGACGCGTTCTCGAAGAAGTGCCTCGTAGAGGGGATCGATCAGCTCGGTTACATCATGAAGCATGAGCAGGCGGTTTCCGCATTCGAGCGGGCGACGAACTCGGAGGAGTCGTAGGGGCGGGTGCCGGCCGGTCATTCGGACTTTTGAGGCCGTCGATCGCGCTTCGGTCGCCGGTTTCTCGAAGGATCTATCCTGCAACGACGAGGTCGGGACCCGCCCGTGCTCTGTTTTCGGGACCCGTCCGTTGATGGAGTCACCCATGCACAAAATCGGCGTGCTCGGCGGCGACGGCATCGGCCCCGAGGTCGTGCGCGAGGGGATCAAGGTCCTCCGGGCCGCCGCCGGGCGCTTCGGCTTCGACTTCAGCACCGTGGACTACCCCTATGGGGCGGACCACTACCTCGCCACGAAGGAGGTGATGCCGAAGAACGCCCTGGACGACTTCCGCAAACTGGATGCGATCTTCCTTGGCGCGATCGGAGATCCAAGGATCGAGACCGGCCTCCTCGAACGGGGGATTGTGGGGGCGATCCGGTTCGGGCTCGATCTCTACGTGAACCTCCGGCCGATCCGGCTCTACGCCGAGCACCTCTGCCCGCTCAAGGGGAAGACCCCGAAGGACCTCGATATCCTCGTCATCCGCGAGAACACGGAGGACGTGTACGTCAACATCGGCGGGTTCCTCAAGAAGGGCACGCCGGACGAGGTGGCCTCGGCGGAAATGATCTACACCCGCAAAGGGGTGGAGCGCGTGATCCGCTACGCCTTCGAGGCCTGCCGGGCCCGGGACAAGGCGAAGAAGCTGACGCTCGTCGACAAGGCGAACGCCATCGCCGCTCACGACCTCTGGCGCCGCACCTTCGACGAGGTCGGCCGCGAGTATCCCGACATCACGCTCGACCGGGCCTACGTCGACGCCACCTGCATGTGGATGGTGAAGAATCCCGAGTCGTTCGACACCATCGTGACCACCAACATGTTCGGCGACATCATCACCGATCTCGGGGCGATGCTCCAGGGCGGCCTCGGGATCGCCGCCGGGGGAAACATCCATCCCGGGAAGGTCTCGATGTTCGAGCCGATCCACGGCTCGGCGCCGAAGTACAGGGGGAAGAACGTCGCCAATCCGCTCGCCGCGATCGGCGCCGGGGGGATGATGCTGGAGCACCTCGGCGAACGGGAAGCCGCCCAGGCGATCGACGACGCGATCGCGCGACTCCTCACCTCGAAGGAGATCCCCTCCCTCGGGACGGACAGCGGGCTTTCGACGACCGGGATTGGGGACAGGGTGGTGGCCGCTCTGGGCGGGAAGGCCGCGGGGGCGGCCCGGAAGCGGGGGTCGCGGAAGGTTCAGGCCTCCTCGAACCGCTGAGGGAGGCGGCGATGGAAGTTCCGAGGATGGCGCCGGGGAAGGTCTACACGCTCGTCTTCCGGGCCGACTACTCCGTCGGGAAGGAGATCATGACCCGCATGATCCCCGGGGCGGAGGCCTCCTTCCCGGTCCCTGAGTTCGGCACCCGCTGCGTCTGCTGCGACGCGGAGACCTCCTCCCGGAGCCCCCAGCAGACGGCGCTCAGCAACACCGAGTGGCAGAACGACCCGATCGACGTCCCGATGTGTTCGTCGTGCGACGCCCATGTCGGCAAGCGCGGCCTCAACCTCGGGGCCTGCTTCGCGCTGGTGGTGTTCGGGGTGCTGGGGGTGGTCGGGGCGTTTTCGGCCCGCGGCCTCCGGCCGTGGGGCTGGCTGATCGGCGGGCCGCTTCTTCTGTGGGGCTGCGGCTGGCTCCTGCAGATGGAGATGAAGCGTCGCCGGCTCGCGTCGCAGCGGCACTACATCGACCTTCTGCTCTCGGTCGCCCCCGGCCAGTGCTCTGTGCGCACCTCCAGCGGCGAACTGGCCCGGCGGCTGGCGTCGCTCAATCCCGCGATTCTCCACGCGGTGCACTGAGCGGATAAGGCGGCGGTCGCCTCACACCTCCATCCCCAGCATCCCTTCGGCGGCGAGGGGCTCCGGGCCGCACCCGGGTCGGGCCGGCCGGCGGACGGGGGAAGCCTCGGCGGCCATCGGCTGGGGCGCGTGCGCGGGCTCTTCCGAGTGGACCGGCTCCGGGTAGACGTACCGGATCCCGCGGTAGTTCCGCAGCACGATCTCCTTCTCGTTCATCGACTCCACATACTCGGGCAGGATCGGTATCTTGCCGCCCCCGCCCGGCGCGTCGATCACGTAGTACGGCACGGCGAGCCCGCTGATGTGCCCGCGCAGGCCTTGCATGAGTTCGATTCCTCGTCGGGTTGTGGTGCGGAAGTACTCCGTCCCCTTCGTGAGATCGGCCTGGTAGAGGTAGTACGGCTTGATCCGCATCCGGAGCAGGCCCTGGAAGAGCCGGCGGAGCGTCTCCACCTCGTCGTTCACTCCGCGGAGGAGCACGGTCTGGTTCATCATCGGGAAGCCGTGGTTCGCGAGGAGGTCGGCCGCGCCCTTCGCCTCCGGCGTGAGTTCGTCCGGATGGTCGAAGTGCGCCATGACGTAGATCGGATGGTACGGCTGGAGCGCCTTGCAGAGCTTCTCGGTGATCCGCTGGGGGAGCGCGCTCGGGATGCGCGTGCCGAGGCGGATGATCTCCACGTGCGGGATGGCGCGCAGGCGGGAGACGATCTCCACCAGCGCCTCGTCGTGGAGCATGAGCGGATCCCCGCCCGAGAGGATGACGTCCTTCACCTCCGGGTGCGCGGTGATGTAACGGAGTCCGCCCTCGAGCTGGGTCCGGCTCACCGAGGCGGGGTCGCCCACCTTCCTCTTCCGCGTGCAGTAGCGGCAGTAGATCGGGCACTGGTGGGAGACGTAGAAGAGCACCCGGTTCGGATAGCGGTGGGTGAGGCCGGGGACCGGACTCTGACGCTCCTCGGAGAGCGGGTCCTCCTCCTCGTGCTCGATGTCGAGGAGTTCCTCCGTGTCCGGCATCACCTGGCGGAGGAGCTGGGCGCGCGTGGCTTCGTCCGGGGCGTTCTGAATGAGCTCCAGGTAGTAGCGGTTGATGCGGACCGGGAACTGCTCCTCGACGGGCTTCAGGGTTTTCGGGTCGGCCTCCGGGACGGCCGACGTGAGTTGGGAGAGTCGGTTGACCCCGCTCCCCATGAGGCGCTGCCACGCTTCCATACCGGTCCTGATCCTCCAAAAGAGGGAGGCCCCGTCGCGGGGGTTCGCGCGCTTCACACCGGGCCACATCGCCCGGCCGGGAACTGCCGGCGCCGCTTCTGGCGGCCCGACCCCCTTCCCCGCGCGCACCGCGACGGGGCCGAATACGGAAATACCCAGGCCCCAGAATCCGAAGTTCCGATGACGGGCTGGGTCGCCAGTGCCCCGACGATGCCTGTTCGGCGAGTTGCCGGCTCTTGTTCTGCTCGCCCCGCAGGCCTGGGGCCCGTCTCGGGAGGCAACATGTAGGGGCGGGGCTTGCCCCCGCCCGCCCGTCTCGCGGCTCAGCCGGTCCACAGGCGGGCGGCCGCAAGGGCCGCCCCTGCACTTCGCCTACCGAGACAGACTCCCCTCATGGACGGATCACCTGGTTTCTCTACTCCACCTCTTGACGTACATCACCAGATCGTCGCCCGGCGCGTAGAAGTCCGCGATCCGGGCCGCGACCGTGTACCGGCGCCGGTCGTAGAAAGCCCTCGTGGCGTCGTAGGATGACTTCGACGCGGTCTCCACCTTGAGCAGCCGGGCGCCCCGGCGCACGCAGGCGGATTCCACCGCCGCGAGGATCTTCGATCCCGCTCCCCGATTGGCGACCTCCGGATCCACCGCGATCCAGTAGAGGTCCCACGTCCCCTCCGCACACGGGGTCGGTCCGAAGACCGCGAATCCGATCGGTTCGCCTTTCGCGGCCCCCGTCGCGGCCTTCGCGGAGTCCGCGACCAGCAGCACGTAGTCCGTTCCTTCCACGTCGTCCAGCGCGCACTCAATCACCTCGCGCGCCACCTGTCGCTCCGCCGGCGAGAAGTTCGGGACGCGGTCCAGGAGCGCCGCCAGAAACGGAAGATCCGCCGGAACGCCGGGTCGGACCGCGACGACGGCGGGCGCGGACGGAGGGGTTGTCGGATACGGCATGTTCGGTCATCACTTTCCGCACGGGGGTGCGTGTCGAAGGGACATGACCGCGTTGGAACGCGGCCTCACACAGACGCAGGACGAATTCCGGATAGGTCCAGCCGCGCGTCGCCACCTGCCGGGCCACGCCGGCGCGGGGACCGAGATCGGGGTTCGCATTGACCTCGAGCACAAAGGGCCGGCCGGTGTCATCGAGCCGGAAGTCCACCCGCGTCACGTCACGCCCGCCGACCGCCGCGACGGCCGCCTCGGCCAGTCCGCCCAGCCGCCGGGCCAGGATCGCCTCGATCCGCGCGGGACAGACCGGGACGGAGCCGAGGTCCGCCGGCGAGCCGGCCGACCACTTCGCCTCGTACGTGAGGATCCGCGGATGCCCGTCCGGCATCCCGGAGAAGTCGATCTCGGAGATCGGGAGCACCTCCCGGACGCGGTCCCCGACGACGGTGACGTTGAACTCGCGACCGTCGATGAACGCCTCCACGAGGGCCGGTTGCCGGTAGCGCTCGACCACCCAGGCCACGCGTTCCCGGAGGGCGCGGGCCGAGGCCACCACCGATGCCTCGTCGATTCCCAGACTCGCGTCTTCGCGGGAGGGCTTGACGATCCACGGCGCCGGAACTTCCGCCCGCTCCACCGCCCGGGGGGCGAGCGGGGCCTCCGCGATCTCGATCCCGGGAGGCACCGGAAGGCCGGCGGCGGAGAGGAGGGCCTTCGCCAGCGGCTTTCGCAGGGCGATGGCCAGCGCCTCGGGAGGCGCTCCCGTGTACGGCACTCCCGCCAGTTCAAAGAGCGCGGCCACGTGAGCCTCATGCGCGGCGTCGTCGTCCAGTCCTTCGCAGAGATTGACGACCACGTCCGGCCGCAGACGTTGCAGCGACGCCACGACGGAACCGATGTCCGATCCCATGGGGAGACGCGAGGGTCGATGCCCGAGGCCGCGCAGGGCCTCCTCCATCCCGCGGACGGAATCGAGGACGCCGTTCCGCGACACCGCATCGCGGGGCTGCCCGCGGCCGGGGTCGGCCGGGGTGGCGTCGTAGGCCAGGGCGATTCTGAGAGTTCGGGGCATGGGCGGGCTCAGCGGGAAGCGGTGGCGTCCCGCAGTCCGGGGTACTCGGCCGCGGACCGGCGCTGGGCCAGGGGGACGCCGCGGCCGGTTTCCGCGAGGCGACCCTGCGGGCGGCTCCGGCGGATTCCCAGCCGGGCGCACGCGGCGTCGACAACCCCCTGGATCATGGCATCGTAGGTCAATCCGGCGGCCCGGGCCGCCTTCGGGTAGCAGGAGTTCTCGTCCGGATTCGGAAGGACCCCCGGGAGCGGATTCACCTCGAGGAGGTGCGGGCGTCCCCGGGCATCGCAGCGGAGATCGATGCGGGCCCAGTCGCGGCACCCGAGAACGGTGAAGGCGCGGCGGGCAAGATCGGACAGCCTCGCCTCCAGCCGGGGCGGGATCCGCGCCGGGCACTGGAAGATGGCCAGCGGTCGCTCGGGGGTGTCCCAGATCCACTTCGCCTCGTACGAGTAGATCGGATTCGCCCCGTCCGGGAGCGCATCGTAGTCGATTTCGACGATCGGAAAGACGCGCAGGTCGGGCGGATTGCCGAGGAGCGCCACGGTGAATTCGCGGCCCGGGAGGAATCGTTCGACCAGCGCCGGCTGGCGGTAGTGCCGGCACACCCGGTCGATCTGTTCCCTCAGCGCCTTCGGATTCCGCACGACGCGATCGTTCGTGATTCCCTTCGACGACCCCTCGTGGAGCGGCTTGACCATGGCCGGAAAGCCGATCCGCGCGGAGGCGGCCTTCGCCTCGTCGGCGGACCGGACGGTCACGTGCGGCGCCACCGGAAGTCCGGCCGAGGCGAGGATGTCGCTCGTCTTTCCCTTGTCCAGGGTGAGGGCGAGCGCCAGCGGGTCGGACCCGGTGTACGGGATCCCGAGGAGTTCGCACACAGCGGGGAGGATCGCCTCGCGCGAGGGACCGACCAGTCCCTCGGCCACGTTGAAGACCAGGTCCGGCCGTTCCGCCTGGAGCCGGAGCGGGGCGGTGCCGACCGCCTCCACCTCGACGATCGTGTCCCCCCGCGCGCCCAGGGCCCGGTGGAGGGCCGCGATCGTGGACGGGGAGTCGCACTCGGCGTAGTGGTCCGGGGGAAGGGAAACGGCGGGGTTCGCCGCGGCGACGCCGTCGTCGCGCTTGAGGCTGAACGTCAGGGCGATTTTCATGAAAGGTCGGCGTGTTCCTGGAGGAATCGCCGGGTTCCCGTGTCTGGCGCCACCGCGGACGGTCCCCGGGGCGACGACCCGGGAACCGAGCCCCTTCCTTCCGTCCGTGAAATTCTGTCTGTCAGGGGGCCAACGTCGAGGGGGAGTATAGCGGGCGGCCGAATGATGTCAAGGGGAAATCTCGGAAGGCGGTCCGAAAATAAAACATCGGAGGCGCGGGGCGGACCGTCTCCCGGATGGCGGGCGCCCCGCTCAGGGCGGACGGGCCGATTCACCGGCGCCCGGCCCCGAACTTCGTTGATGCGCCTTAGGGTCCGCGCAACAACAGTCTGAACAAACGCAATCTTGTCATCCTGATCGAAGCCCCGCCATCTCCGCCACACGAATGGCGGACAGGCGTTCGGCGGGGCGAAGAGAAGGATCGCCAGCCTTGCCCCAAGACAAGCGCCTTCCTGGGGCAGGCTGGCGATCCTTCGCGTCCGCCTGCGGCGGACGCTCAGGATGACAAAGTCGCGCAAATCGTTCAGGT
>JACPTZ010000129.1 GCA_016192525.1 Planctomycetota bacterium | reverse complement strand
GCTGTGTGGCGGAGCGACCGGCTGAGCTCAGGATGACAAGGCGGCAACCTTGTACCTCTTCACAGAGTCGAGGCATGTCTCGCCAGCGACTCGCCAGGCGTGGCCCGCCCGATCGCACACTCTTCGGCCGGGAGTCTCACACGACGACCCGGACTCCGGAATGAGACTTGCTCAGTGAATCGGAGTCAACGCCGAGAAGGAGGAACCGACAATGAGCCAGGACAAGCCGGAGTATCTGGGCGTGGACGAGGATGACCGGACGCGTCGATACCTCGCCACGACCCTTCACCGCTCGGGGTGTCGCGTGACGACGGCCGCCGATCCCGTCGAAGGACTGGTCTACGCCAGCGTGGGGAACTTCGACGTGATCGTCTGCCATCTGCTGCGGGACGCCGACATTCAGCGATTACGCCGACAGTCGGGAGGGTCTCGCATCATCCGGGTGACGGACAGCCGGACGCCGACCGAGGCAGAGACGGGGGACTTCTCCATCCTGCCGCTGGGAGAGTGAGGCGGCGGGTGGGAATCAGGGCCGTCGCTCGGCACTCTGTGGGGGAAGCGCCGAAGCCCGGACATTGCACAAACGCCCCGGACAGGCCGTGCGACCGCGGTCGACGTCGCGGTGACTGAGGACCCTGTCGGAGGGAATGTGGAATTCGGTCTGAAGCCACTGGACCAGTCGCTTCAACGCGGCGCGCTGTTTCGGCGTGGGCGGGGTTTCGTCCGAGTTTCCGACGAGGCAGATGGCCACGGCATTCCGGGCGAACTCCGGGTTTTCGCAGTGCGGACCGGGAATCCGCCGCTCCCAGCGTTCCCCGATCTCCACCCTTCCGTCGGGACTCCCCTGACCGTTCCCGATGACGAAGTGGTAGGCGAGGCCGTCCTTCCATCCCCGCTCCTCCCGGTGATAGCGGTCGAACACGGCGGCGCATCCGGAAGGGGTGCCGCTGTGATGGATGACCACCGCGGTCCAGCGCGCGGTGGGCGTCGGACCCGCGGCCCGGACCGCCGGCGACCCGGGGGGGGCGGGACGGACATTCACGATGGTCGCGCCGGCCGACTCCTGGACCCACGCGGAGTGTCGCGCCCCCGGCAGGGCGGAGAAGAAGTTTGCTTCCGCGGCGGCGTCCCCCGGCCTGCGCCCCCCCCCGGTACGGGATGGGCCGGGCCCTCTCAGAAACTCCGGGTTCAGGGCGGCGGGGTGATCGGCGGCGAAGAGATGATGGACGGTGCAGAGGCCGAGCACCGCGAGGGCGGTGCAGAGGTGATCGAGCCAGTTCATCACGGTGCGTCCGGTCGAGAGTCTGTCGGCGACGCGAGGGGCGGCGCCGCGGCCGTCGCGCGCTCCGTTGCCGTAGATCGTATCGGCTGCGGGCTGCACCCGCTTGAGGCAGGCGCCGCTTCTTGACCCGTCCCCCCCACCGTGATACCGTGCCCCCATGACGCGATTCAACTCCGCCCGCGCGATTCGCTCCGAGTCCGATCTCCTCCACTGGATGGCCCGGCACGCCCCGCAGCGGCACGACGTCGTCTGCGGGATCGGCGACGACGCCGCCGTCTGGCGGATCGGTCCCACCCACTTCGTCGTCGCAACCACCGACACCATCGTCGAAGGGATCGACTTCGAGCCGGACACGCCGCCGGCGCTCATCGCGCGCAAGGCGATCCTCGTCAACGTGAGCGATCTGGCCGCCATGGGTGGCGCCGAGCGCCTTGTAGCGCTCACGACGGTCTGCGTGCCGATGCGGCGGGGGGCGGGCTACGCGAAGCGACTGATGGCCTCGCTCCTCGCCGCCGCGGAGCAGGCCGGTGTCACCGTCATCGGCGGCGACTGCTCGTCGACCCGCGGTCCGGTCACGATCGCGGTGACGCTCCTCGGGCACCGTTCCGACGAGAAGTTTCTGACCCGCACCGGTTGCCGCCCCGGCGACGGAATCTGGGTGAGCGGTCCCCTCGGCGGTTCGATCCTCGGACGCCACCTCCACCCGCCCAACCGACTCGCCCTTGCCAAGGCGCTCGCCGACAGCGGCGCGGTGACCGCGATGATCGATCTGAGCGACGGGCTGGTCATCGATCTCATGCGGATGCTGTCTCCGTTCGGACTCGGGGCCACGCTGTTCGCCCGGGAACTCCCGATCTCCGCGGATGCCCGCCGGCTCGCGCGACGGAGCGGACGATCCCCGCTGGAGCATGCCCTTCAGGACGGCGAGAACTTCGAGCTCTGCCTGACCGCGTCGCACCGGGAGGGCCGGGCGCGCTTTTCCCGCTCGATCGCGCGATCGCTGAAGTTGATCGGGATCGTCCACTTCCGCCCCGGGGTCTGGCTCTTCGAGAGACGCGGCGAGCCGCCGCGGTCGGTGCCGGTGAAGGGGTTCGATCACTTTGCGAGATCTTCGCCATGACCCCGGACGGGTCCCGACCTCGGCGCGGTGCCGAGGATCGCCCCCCGGACCGAGCTCCGTGAGGCGATCGAGTCTCTCGTGCGTGCGGGAACCGGTCGGTCCCCGCCCCTACAGGTTCCCCGTGACGAAACCGGCCCGCGACCCTGCCCGGAGAACCGGGCCCATCTCCAGGCGCCGCCATCGTCGATCGATGACGTGGTCCGCCCTCTCTCGATCCCCCGCCGAGACCGAACGCCTCGCGTCCCATTTTGCCGCCCGGCTCAGGGGTGGGGACCTCGTCCTGCTCTCCGGCACGTATGGCGCCGGGAAGACCTGCTTCGTGCGTGGCCTTTGCGCCGGACTCCAGGGCGATCCCTCGAAAGTCTCCAGTCCCACCTTCGTTCTGCTCAACGTCTATCGCTGTCGCCGGCCGCTCTACCACTACGACGTGGTGCGGCTCCGGAGTCCGCACGAGACCATCGGGATGGTCCTCGAGCAAACCCCGCCGGAGGCCATCGCGGCCGTCGAGTGGGGAGAACGGGTGGAAGGGGCGGATCATCTTCGAAGGTGGGTGGTCCACATCGCGTGGATGGGGCGGAAGTCGCGCCGAATTGTCGCCACATGGCACAAGCCGATGTGCGATAATGCATTGCGAAGTCCGCGCGCACGCCGACGAGGCCGGCGAGACTGAACCTTTTCCGCCGGAACCCGTTTATATGCCGCAGGTTGGTGTCCTATGCCGCGTTCCGACGCCGAGCTGATGCTCGCGTGCAAGGGCGGGGATCGAGGCGCCTTTACCGAACTGGTGCTGAGGCACCAGCGTCCACTGCTCAACTTCTTCTTCCACCTGGTGTGGGACCGGCAGCAGGCGGAGGACCTGGCCCAGGAGGTCTTTCTCAGGCTGCATTCGCACGCGTCCACCTACGAGCCGCAGGCCAAGTTCACCACGTTCATGTACCGCGTGGCGCGAAACCTGTGGATCGATCGGGTGCGGTCGGCGGCCGTCTCGCCCAGACCGGCCTCGCTCGACGCCGCCACGGATGACCGCGGGGAGGATTCGCTGGGGAGCCGGGTCTCTATACGTGAGCCGGGACCCCTGGAGAAGCTGGAACGGATCGAGCTGCAGAACCGCGTGAGGGAGGCCATCGAGAAGCTGCCGGACGGTTTGCGGGAGGTGGTGGTGCTCGGGGAACTGCACGGCCTCCCCTACCTGGAGATTTCGAGCATTCTGAACATTCCGGTGGGGACGGTGAAGTCGAGGATGCACGCCGCGGTGGCGCGGCTCCGCGAGTTGATGGGCGTGGAGGCTGGAGTCCCCGGCCTTCCCGCCCGGCCGGCGCAGGCTGGAAAGCCGGCGCCGCCGGCCAAGGACTGAGGGAGCAGAGATGAGCTGTCCGGCCCCGGAAGATCTGCTGGCCTGGCGCCAGGGCGAACTCGCTGAGGAGGAGCGTCGCCTCATCGCCGCCCATGCCCCGTCCTGTGCCGCCTGTGCGGCGGAGCTCGACCGGGTCGAACGCACCCTCCGGGCCGTCCGCGCCGTCGAGGTGATCGAGCCTGCGCCGGATTTCACCGCCCGGGTGATGGCGGCCGTGGATCGCCGGCCCGCCGTCGCGTGTCCCGCGTCCCCCGTCCAGACGGACCCTGCCGACACCGCCTGGGAGAAGTTCCTCGCCTGGACCCGTCTCGAACACACCCCGGCCTGGGCGATCTCGGCGGCCGCCCACCTGGTGCTGTTCGCCGTCCTGGCCTACATGTTCATCCCGCCGGTTCCGGTTCAGCCGTCCCTCGACCCGGGCTTCATTGTCCGCCTGGTGCCGTACGAGGCGCCGGTGCTCAAGGGCGGTCCGGCCCAGATCGATCCAGCCCCGAAGGCCGTAACCGAGGCTGACTCCACGCCGGACGGGCACGCCCCCGGGACGGGTCCCGGACCGGGAGAGAGTCCGGCGAACTCGACGGCCGCCGTCCGGCCGGGCGGACTCCCGCCGAACGAGGTCGCCACCCCGCGCCAGAAGTCGGAGCCGGGAGGGGATGCCCCGGGCACGGCGACAGCGCAGGGTCCGGCGGACGACCCGCTCCGGTGGCTGCCGCCGGTCGAGGCCCAGCACGGCCCCCGCCCGTTCGACGCCGCGGTCAAGCCGGGCGGGACGAGGCCGGCGAGGCCCTTCGCCGCGCTGTCCAGAAAGCAGCAGGACGAACTCGACCGCCGCTTCTCCGCCTACATCCTGACGCGGCTCGATCCGGACAGGCGTCGCACCGCCTCGGAGAAGTCCGGCGGGGGGGGGGAGATTGACCGCGCCGTCCGGGACGGGCTCATCTGGCTCCAACAGCACCAGCAGGAGGATGGATTCTGGCCGGTCCCCGCCTTCAAGGCGGGTGAGGAGTATCGCGTCGGGGTCACCTCGCTCGCCACGCTCGCCTTTCTCGGGTACGGCGTCACGCACGAATCCGGCCCGATGGCCCCGGCGGTCCGGAGGGCGCTGGACGCCCTCGCCTCGGAACAGGCGGGAGACGGCCGGTTCGGTCCGGCCACCGGTCACGTCCTCTACAATCACGCGCTCGCCACGCTCGTCTTCCTCGAGGCGGCGCAGCTCAGCGGCGAGCCCGTGCTGCGCGACCGCGCCGTCCTGGGCGCGAAGTACATCCTCGACGCCCAGAACTGGGACGGCGGCTGGGGCTACACCGCGAAGTGCAACACGAGCGATTCCTCCGTCACCGGCTGGCAGGTGATGGCGCTCCGCCTCGCGGGCGGATTCAATGTTCAGGGCGTCTCCGACGCGCTGGCGAAGGCGGGACACTGGATCACGGAGGTCACCAACCGGGAGGGTCGCGTAGGATACAACGCCCCGGACGCCTTCCCGAACGGAGCGAACGCGCTCACCGCCTCCGGGTTCTGGTCCCGGATGCTGATCGGCGCGGAGACGGCGGACGCCGTGCTGGATCACCAGCAGACGGCGATCCTCCTCGGGGCCCTCCCCGAGTGGCGCGGGCCGGGCCGGGAGATCGAGAACGACTACACCTACTGGCTCCACGGCTCGCTGGCCCTGTTCCAGCGGGGCGGTCAGGACTGGACGGCGTGGAACGACCGCCTTCAGAAGACCCTCCTCGCCGGCCGGGTGACGGAGGGGGACGAGGCCGGCTCGTGGCGTCCCGCCGACCGCTGGAGCGGATACGGCGGCCCGGTCTATGCCACCGCCATGGGCGTGCTCGCGCTCGAAACGCCCTACCGGTACCCGGTCTTCGTGAAATAACCCCCTGCCAGAAAAACCTCTTGACACTTCCCGCCTGCGGCCGCTAGCATGGCCGTGTTCGTCTTCGTGCCGGATTCGCGCGGCGGCGCGGATCGCTTCATTCGGCCCTCGCGGAAGGCCGCAGAACCGCGAGCCCCGCCCGTCCGGGCGCGGGGGCCGGGTGTTTTCTTCCTCACGCCGCCGCGCCGCACCAACGCCCCGCTGACCGTCGGAGTTCACCCCGCCATGGTGCAGGAGCGGAAACCGCTCGGCAAGATCCTCGAGTTGATGAAGGTCGTCAACCCCAAGCAGGTCAAGGAAGCGCTGCAGGTCCAGCACGACACCCCGGGCAAGAAGATCGGCGAGATCCTGATCGAGAAGGGCTGGGCCACGTCCGGACAGGTGACGGAGGCCCTCGCGAAGCAGTTCGAGATGCCGTTCGTCGATCTGGCCAACATGGAGATCGCGGACGAGATCATCTCCGCCATTCCCCATTCGGTCGCCACCGAACACAAGATCGTCCCCGTGAAGAAGAACGGCCGGACCGTGACGATCGCCATGAGCGATCCGCTCGATCTCTTCACGCTCGACAATCTCCGGTTCATCCTCAACACTGAAGTGGAATGCGTTCTCGCCACCCGCGAGGACGTCACGGCGGCCATCGAGAAGTTTTACGGCGGGAAGGCGAAGGACGCGCTCGGCAATGTCCTGGAAGAACTGACCTCCTCGGACATCACCGTCCGCGGCGCCGAGGAGGGCGGCGAGGAGGGACCGGTCGAGGACGACGCCCCGGTCATCCGGCTCGTCACCCTCGTCATCTCGGAGGCGGTCCGCCTCAGGGCCAGCGACATTCACGTCGAGCCGATGGAGAAGAAGCTCCGCATCCGGTACCGGGTGGACGGGCTGTGCATCGAGGTGGAGTCGCCGCCCAAGCGTCTGCAGGGCTCGGTCCTCTCCCGCATCAAGATCATGTCCGAGATGGACATCGCGGAGAAACGGAAGCCGCAGGACGGACGCATCAAGATCCAGCTCATGGGGAAGGACCTCGACCTCCGCGTCAGCGCCCTCCCCTGCACGCACGGCGAATCGATCGTCATGCGTATCCTCGACAAGCAGGCCAGCCTCGTCGGGCTGGATGAGCTCGGGCTGCACCAGACCGACTTCACCCGGTTCAAAGGCATCATCAAGCGGCCGAACGGCATCTTCCTGGTCACGGGCCCCACGGGGTCGGGCAAGACCACCACGCTGTATGCCGCGCTCAAGGACCTGAACAAGTCGGACGTGAAGATCATCACGGCCGAAAACCCGGTCGAGTACGTGCTCGCCGGTGTGAACCAGGCCCAGGTGAAGCAGCAGATCGGCATGACCTTCGCCCGGATCATCCGCGCCATGCTCCGCCAGGCGCCCAACATCATCCTCGTCGGAGAAATCCGCGACACGGAAACGGCCGAGATCGCCATCCAGGCCGCCCTCACCGGGCACCTGGTGTTCAGCACCCTGCACACGAACGACGCCCCGTCCGCGATTTCCCGTCTCATCGACATGGGGGTCAAACCGTTCCTCGTCGCCTCCTCCATCCAGGCCATCCTCGCGCAACGGCTCGTCCGCATGCTCTGTCAGAAGTGCAAGGTTCCCTACGAGCCCGAACCGCAGGAACTGATGGCGCTCAACATGAAGCCCGAAGACCTCCAGGGTCAGCCGCTCTACAAGCCGGGCGGATGCGACGAGTGCTCCGGAAAGGGATACCGGTCCCGGAAGGGGATCTTCGAACTCATGGAGATGAACGCCGTCCTGCGCGAGATGGCGTTCAAGAAGGAACCGACGATGAAGCTGCGCGAGGTGGCGCGCCAGAACGGGATGCTCACGCTGCTGGAGGACGGCGTGCGCAAGGTCCTCGAGGGCCGCACCTCCATCGCCGAAGTGCTCAACCTCACCCATCGGGAAGACATCACGTACGGATAGCCCCCCCCAGGAACCGCCTTCATGAGCGTCGAACTGAACAAACTCCTCCAGCTGGTCGTGGACCGCAAGGCGTCCGACCTCCATCTGACCGTCGGCCTCCCCCCCACGATCCGGCTCCACGGGCATCTGCGCAGCCTCAACATCCCGCCCCTGCAGCCCGACGACACCGCCGCCTTCATGAAGGCCATCACCTCCGACCGCTGCCAGCAGGAACTGAAGGAAAAGGGGGGGACCGACTTCGGATTCGCCTTCGAGAAGAAGGCCCGCTTCCGCGTGGCCGTCTACATGCAGAAGGGGAGCATTGGAATCGCCCTCCGCCTCATTCCCAACAAGCTGCTCTCGTTCGACGAAATCGGACTGCCCCCCAGCGTGAAGAACCTCCTCTTCAAGCCGCGCGGTCTGATTCTCGTCACCGGTCCCACGGGGTCGGGAAAGACGACGACACTCGCGACGATGATCGATTTCATCAACGCCGAGAGCGACTGCCACATCATCACCGTCGAGGACCCGATCGAGTACTACCACGAGCACCGGAAGTCGATCATCACGCAGCGCGAGATCGGGGTCGACGTCGGCTCTTTCGCCGAGGCGATCCGACGCGCGCTGCGCATGGACCCCGACGTGATCCTCGTCGGGGAAATGCGCGACCTCGAGACGATCCAGACGGCGATCACCGCGGCCGAGACCGGGCACCTCGTCTTCGGCACGCTGCATACGACGGGCGCCGCGCGCACGATCAACCGCATGATCGACGCCTTTCCGCAGGAGCAACAGGAGCAGATCCGCGCGCAGCTCGCCGCCTCGATTGTGGCGGTGATCTCCCAGGTGCTGATGCCGCGATCGGACAATCCCGGGGTGATCGCCGGGTTCGAGATCATGCTCATGACCTCCGCCGTCGAGCACCTGATCCGCGAAAACGAGACGCACAAGATCGTG
>JACPTZ010000128.1 GCA_016192525.1 Planctomycetota bacterium | reverse complement strand
CTTGGGTTCCTTCACCGCCCGGGCCTTGATGTAGTCCAGGGTCTTGCCGTTCAGAAATACGATCGGCGCGGCGATGGCGACGACGATCAGCACGACGGCCACCACGTTCTTCCGGTTCTCCTTCTTCATCGATGGGCTCCCTCAATTACTTGTGCAGGTCGACGAACTGCCCGCCGTTCTCGGTGGCCAGACGCTTCATGAACTGGGAGTTCTTCGAGTCCTGGCCGACGACCACGGTGTGGATCGTGATTTTCTTCAGCTTGTTCATCGCGCGAAGGCCGCGGATGATCTGCTCCCCGTCGGTGATTTCCCCTGCGGTGGGGAGGCCGTCGGAGAGCACGAAGATCGTGTCCACGGCCGGGGCGTAGTTCTTGTCGTTCACGCCCATCCCCGCGATCCGGAAGGCCTCCTGCAGGGCGAACCACAGGTTCGTCATGTCCATGTCGATCTCGTAGTCCGGATCGCCCTCGCGAATGACCTTCGGAGGTTCGCTCGGCTTCATCTTCTCGATGAAGCGTCTGGCCCGCTCCTTGTTGGCGCCGGTCGCCTCCTGGAGTTTCTCCTCCCACCACTTGACGAGAAATTCACGCGACTGGTTCGGCTTGTGGAAGTTGGCGTAGAACATGATCGTGAATTTCGTCGTGGCATCCATCTTGTTGATGGTCCAGGTCAACTCCTCCTTCGCGATGGCGATCTTCGTCGTCCCGCTGTAGGCCCGACCGTCGGGGCCGCTGGAGACCTTGAGTCCGCACGATTCGAGCATCGACCGCGAGAGGTCGAGGATAAACAGGATCTTCTTCGAAAAGGTCTGGACGCCGTGGTACGACACGCCGGAGCCGCCCCCCCCCCCGCCGGCCGGAGCCCCTCCGCCGGCCGCCCCGCCTCCCTCCGGGTTCGACCCCTTGATGATCTTCTCCTTGTTCACCGCCCACCAGTCGCGCCAGGCCGAGGCATTGAATCCGAGGTCCTTTCCGGTCAGCTTGCAGAGCGCCTGCCAGCAGTCGCCCTTGAGGCGCCCGTCTTTCTCGCGGTCCATCATCTCGATGATGTCGCCGATCGTCGCCATCGCCTTGGTCGCCACGAGGGCCTGGAGCGCGCCCACCCGGACGCTCCAGCCGGCGTCCTTGAGCGCGGCGGCCAGCGGCTCGTTCGTTTTCGGATCGCCGAAGAGGCTGAGCGCCTCGCACGTGAGGGCCCGGGTCCGCTCGTCCTTGTCCGATTTCAGGACCTCGATGACGGGGTCGAGCGACGTCTTGTCCCGGATCATCCCGAGGGAGAGCGCCGCGGCGGCCCGGACCTCCCAGTCGGGGTCCTTGAGCGCGTTGATGAGGGGAGGCACCGCCGCCGAGGAAAGGTGATAGCCCAGGGCGGAGGCGACGCCCACCCGCACCTCCCGCTTCGAGTCCTTGAGGGCCGAGGTGAGGAGCCACTTGCGGGCCGCCTCGTCCTGATACTTTCCGAGCGTTTCCGCCGCGGTGGTGCGGACGAGTGGCTCCTTGTCGGCCATCGCCTGGACCAGCGCCTTGGCCCCCTCCAGACCGTCCGCCTCCGCCAGGTCCTCGACCGCCGTGGCCCGCTCGGCCGCGTCCTTCGCTCCCCTGTAGTGGCGCCAGAAGCGGTCGATCACCTCGGCCGCGGTTCCGCCCGCCCAGACCGCGAGGGCCGAGGCGAACAGAAGACCGCCCAGAAAGCCGAGCCGGCGTTTGATGTCCATGAGCGGGCTCTCCTCCGGTACGCGGATCAGTACTTGGACTTCACGTAGTTGACCCAGTTCTCCTCAAACTCCGTGAGTCCCCAGTCGAAGGCCTTCTTGAACGCCTCCCGTTGCTCTTCCTTGGCCTTCAGGGCGTCCACGAACGCCACGAACTTCTTCTTGTCGGTGGCGATCAGGAAGTCGACGTACGACCACGCCTGGGCATGCTGGAGGTGGTTCATCGCGTCGCTCGCGCGCCGCTGCATCTCGCTGAACGAACTGTGGTCTTTCTTCAGCACTTTGGCCTTGAGCTTCGGGCGCCAGTCTCCCTCCGCGATGGGCTTGTCCGGCGGGACCTCGCTGAAACAGTAGGTGGCGCCCTTCTTGAAGTGCGCCTTCTCCACGAAGTGCGCGAATCCCTCGTCCAGCCAGCCCGGCAGCTCCGCATACCCCTTGTACGAGTTGATCAGCAGGTGGGCGGTGTTGTGGACGACGTCGCGATGGAAGTCCTCGTCGTCCTCGAACGCCTGCTTGTCGTTCCAGGTGGTGAACATGTCGGGGTATCGCTTCATGCCGAGGCCCGACGTGCTCTCGCTCTTGATGATTTTCGAGACGACGTTCTGATGCGGCGACGGGGTGGCGAACAGGAATTCCGTGTGCTCGTGACCGACCTCGGGCGCCGAATCCCCGAAGATCTCCGCGAACCACGTGTAGACCTGTTCGAGGCGCTGCGAGTAGAGATGGGCCGTGTCGTGGCCCCGTGAGACGGGCGCCCCCTTCATCCCCTCGATCGTCGCGGCGAGGGTGAAGTGCTCGGTCTCGACCCAGACCGGAAACACCTTGAGAATCTCATCCGTCGGGGCGCGTCCCTTGACGAATCCGTCGACCCGCCCCGTCATGGTTTCGCTCTCCTCGGTGATCTCGGGGTGCTCCTTCTTGCACGAGCCGCACTGGTTCCAGCCGACGCCGTTGCAGCACTTCTCCTTGAGGCAGGCGGAGCACTTGAACGGGCCGATGCCGAGCGGGGGACCCGGCGGCTGTTCCGGGTGCGGAACCATGGGGAGGAACTTGTGCGGGCAGGGGAGTTTCCGGGTGTTGCGGCACGTGCTGCACTTTTTTACCGGCTTGGGCTTCTCCGCCGGCTTGTCGTCCTGCGCCCGAAGCGGGGAAATCAGAGCAATCCCCGACGCCAGGAACAGGCCGAGCGCCACGGCGGGGCCGCAAGGGATGGGATGCCTCGTCATGATTCCTCTCGGACAACTCGGGGTGGGAGCGGGGCCGGGGCCGGATACATCGCCGATCAGGGCATGCTAGCCCCTGCCGGGACTTATTTCAAGGAAGAATGGGGGGGAGGAGGCGGAGCGGGAAAAAAACAGGGGCGACCCCACGGGCCGCCCCTGTTCGAGACTGCGGATGTCCGGCGATCAACCGTTCGACTCGCTTGAGGCGAGGTCCGGAATGACGAGAACGGTCCCGACCTTGAGCAGGTGGGGGGCCTTCACCCTGGACTTGTTCGCGTTGAAGATCTTCTCCCAGCCCTTCTCGCTGTTGTAGAACCGGCGGGCGATGGCGCGGAGGCTGTCGCCGGCCACCACCGTGTAGGTCGACGCGTCGCTCCCGGCGACGGACTCGTGCTCGGGGATGGCGTCTGAAGATCCGCCGGAGGAAGCCGACACCTCGGGAATCTCCAGCCGCATGCCGACGCGGAGTCGGGTCGGGCTGGAGATGCGGTTCCCGTTCGCCTCGAAGATCGGCTTCCAGCGGTTCGCGTCGCCGTAGAAGTCCGCCGCGATCGAGGACAGGGTGTCTCCGCTCTGGACGGTGTAGGTCTGCTTGCCCTCGAACTCCTGGTCGTCGCCGCCGCTCTTCGGCGTCGCGGAGGAGTCGATGGCCGGGATCTTCAGCTTCATGTCGATCATGAGGCGGCTGTTCTGGTCCCGGAGGATCTCCTTGTTCGCCTCCAGAATCTTCTCCCACTTCGAGCCGTCGCCGTACTCATGCTTGGCGATGGTCCAGAGCGAGTCTCCCGCCTGCACGCGGTAGGTGCGCACGGTCGCTTCGACCGGCTTGGGCGTTTCGCCGAACGGATCGGACACGAACCCCGTCTCAGGGAACCCGGTCGTGGGGGGAGTCAGAGATTCCGTGGTCCCACTCGTCGTTCCTTCGAGCGTCACCGTCGGCATGCTGGTCCTGGGAGTTCGCGTCGTGTACGAGGGAGGGAGAAGCGGAGATCCAGTCCCCGGGCCGGTCGAAGGGGCGTCGATCCCGGTCGGCGGAGCGGGGGGGCCGTACGAGGTCACCGGGGGCAGCATCGGATTCGGACCGGTGGAGGCGAACGTACTCGAGCCGGGGGCCTCCGGTCCCGGGGTCCCGGCGCCGGTCGATCCGGGGATCGCGGCCGCGCCGTAGCCGGGGCTGGAGAAATCGAGCGGGTCGGCCGGCGGGAGATTCGGGTCGGTGGCCGTGCCGGTGTGGAAGCTGAAGTCGTCCATGGGCGCGCCGCCGTCTCCCGTGGCGATCGACGGGGTCTCCTGCGGCTTCTTGAACGTCATCTTGTCCCAGACGACGACGCCCACGACGACGAGCGCCAGCGCCACCAGAAGTCCGACCTTTGCCTTCGTCCCCATGACTTCCCTCCAACCTTCCGCGCTGTTGTCATCCGGATTTTGGGATCCGCCGTCCAGGCGCGCGCGGCGCCGCCGGACGTCGGGAGGGGCGATGGGCCCCGGGATTCGATGGTCCCTGAAAGGCGCAGGTGTCGGCGCCCCGAACGAAAGGAGCGCAGACCCGCGGCACGGCGGCCGCGGGTCTGTAGAGGTTATCGGTCGTGTGGGAAGGAGGGTTGAGGAGAAAAATCAGGACACGGTGGCCGGCCTCGACCACTCATTGAGCAGGGAGGTCGCGATGTAGATCGACGAGTAGGTCCCCACGATCACGCCCACGATCATCGGGAAGGCGAACGCGGCCATGCCGCCCGGGGAGGTGGCCGTGAAACCGAAGAGCGCCGTGACGGTCAGGAAAACGGTTCCCGAGGTCAGAACGGTCCGGCCGAGGGTCTGGTTGATGCTCAGATCGGCGAGGGTGCGGAAGGACTCCTTCTTCATCGTTTTCGTATTCTCCCGGATCCGGTCGAACACGACGATCGTATCGTTCACCGAGAATCCGATGACGGTGAGGTAGGCGGCGATCGAGGTCAGGCCCACCTCCATGCCGATGCCGGTCCCGGGGAAGACGTAGTGGGCGAACAGCGACTGGACCCCGTAGGCGACCGCCACGTCGTGGATCAGCGCGATCACCGCGGCCACGCCGTAGCGCCAGTCGAAACGGAACGCCAGGTAAGCGATCATCCCCGCCCACGAGAGGACGAGCGACAGGATCGCCGTCATCTTGAGTTCCGTGGAGACGAGCGCCCCGACGCTCGAGACCATCGGGAACGGATCGGTCGCCAGTCCCACGTGCGTCCGGAGCGCCTCCTTGATGCTGGTGAGATCGGTGGCGGTCGGAACGAAGTAGAGGGTATAGGTTGAGGCCATCGTCACCTTCTCGTCCGAAGAAGAGGGGGAGATCTGCACCTCCTCGACGTCGGCCCGGTCCTTGAGCACCTTCTTCAGGGTCTCGTTCGTGGCCTCGATGGGCGCCGGGGCGGCGAGGTTGATGACGAACTTCTTCCCGTTCGTGAAGGGGCCCCGTCTCTCGGTGATGTCCTCCACCGGTCCGAAGGGCCCCGGCGAAATCCTGCCCGCGAACGCGGCCTGAATGTCCGCGATCAGCAGGTTCTGGTCGGTCTGCGCCGTCCGAATGGAAAAGAGGGTATCCCCCCCGGACTCGGCGCCGGAGCCGTCCGCCTCCTGGATTCCCTGCGCCTCGACGTCCGGGTACCGGGACTTTCCGCTCGCGGAGTCCTTGATCTCGGCGAGGGCCCGCGTGACCTCCTCCCCCGTCATCGGCTGGGTGAAGGAGACCTGGAGCGCGGTGCCGCCGTTAAAGTCGATACCGAAATTCCGCGCGCCGTAGACCATCCCGTGGCCCACGCAGACGGCGATAAGGAGCATCGAGGCGATCATCACGGGACGCGCCTGGGAGAGGAAGGGGATCTTCGGCGACCTGAAGATGTTCAACATCCGGAACTCGTCCTTGAACGCGCCGAGCGCCATGAAGCCCCGGGTGATCGCCTTCGAGCAGAAGAGGGCGGTGAACATCGTCGTGGCGATGCCGATGGAAAGCGTCAGCCCGAATCCCTTGATCGGTCCCGAGCCCAGACTGTAGAGGATCATCCCGGCGATGAGCGTGGTGATGTTGGCGTCGAAGATGACGAGGTAGGCGCGGTCGTACCCGGCCTCCAGCGCCTGAAGCACGGTCTTTCCCTTGAGACGCTCTTCGCGGATGCGCTCGAAGACGAGGATGTTGGAGTCGACGGCCATCCCGAGGGTGAGCGCGATGCCCCCGATGCCGGGAAGGGTGAGCGTGGCGCCGAAGAGGGCCAGCGTGCCGAGGATCAGGATGACGTTGATGACGACCGCGATGACGGCGACGACGCCGAGCCCCATGTAGTAGACGATCATGAAGAGGGCGACGGCCCCGAACGCGATCAGACTGGCCATGAAACCGCGCTGGATCGCCTCCTCCCCGAGCGTGGCGCGCACGGTGTTTTCGCCCACGATCGACATCGGCGCGGGGAGGGAACCCGTGTTGAGCACCGTGGCCAGGTCCTGCGCCCGCTGCATCGTGAAGTTCCCGCTGATGACGGCCTCGCCGCTGGGAATCGCCTCCCGGATCTCCGGGGCGGAAACCAGAGTGCCGTCGAGGACGATGCCGAATCGCCGCCCCACATTCTCGCGCGTGACCCGGGCGAAGATCTGCTTCCCCTTCGCCTTCAGTTTGAGATGGACCTCGAATCCCCCCTTGCCCGGCTGGGTGCTCACCCCGGCGTCCGCCCGCTGGACGTCCGCGCCGGTCATCATGGCGCGGTCCTCCAGGTACACCCGGTCTCCGCTCTCGTCCACGTACCAGCGATAGCCGGGGGAATTGCGCGGGTAGGGGGAGAGAGCCGCCTTGTCCTCGGGCGCCTGGAGCTTGAACTCAAGCAACCCGGTCTGGATGATCACCTGCTTGACCCGCTCCACCTCGTCCCGGTCCTGTCCCGGGAGCTGGATCAGGATCTGGTCGTCTCCAAACTTCTGGATCCGGGGTTCCTTGAGGCCGTGGACGTTGACGCGGCGCTCCAGGATGGAGACCGCCTCGATTGTCCCCCGGGCGATCGACGCGTCGGAGAGCGTGCTGGCCGCAATCCCCCGGCGCTCTTCCTCGGAGTACCCCAGTTTGATGAGCAGGGCGGTGGTGTCCGGCGTGAGCCCCTCCTGACAGAGGAGGCGGAGGCGGGAGTCGATCGCCTCGAGATCGCGAATCTGAACGGGGGAGAGCGCGCGCTCGCGCCTGCGGAATTCGTCCTTGATCTCGGCGGTCAGGCCCTCGGTAAAGTACTTCGCCTTTTTCGGATCGGAGGCCCCTCCGGCTTCGGGGAAGGCCTCGTTGAGCAGTGCGGTGAGGTCGGGGGTGAGCAGGCGCCGTCGCAGGGTCGACTTCTGGTCCGGGGTGAGGTTCAGCCGGAGCAGGGCCACCCGGAGCTCCGACCCCCCCTGCAGGTCGAGCCCCTTCTTGATCCGGCATTGCTCGAAGGCCTCGCCCGTCCCGAAGCCCGGCTTCTCCGTGGAGGGGTAGCCCAGGTACCCGAAAAGGGCCGCCAGCACGACCACGAACAGGATGCGCCACTTCAGATCGCTCTGCACGAGTATATCTCCTTACGAGGCGGCCGTGCCGCCGACCCCTTCGCCCTTGCCGTTTTCGACGCCCACGATGGCGTTCCGGGCGAACCGGATCTTCACGTTGTCGTCGACACGAAGCACCACTTCGTTGTCCTTCGCGCTCATCACCGTTCCGTAAATCCCTCCGGTGGTGAGGACGCGGTCGTTCTTCTTCAACTGTTTGAGCATCTCCTGACGTTGATCTTCCTTCACCTTCTGCGGCCGGATGAGGAGGAAGTAGAAGACCACGAACATCATGATGAACGGAAAACCGACCCAGAGGAGCTGCTCTGCCCCGCCGGGCGGCGACGCCTGACCTGAACCCAGGAGAAGGAACCCGAAGAGGCTGGGAGAGGGCACGACGGGACAACCTCACAATCGGCAGGGACTTGCGAAAACGCGCTATTATAGCGGCGAGACCGGGCCGCACAAGGTTTTTCGCGCCGACGCATGGGTGCGCGGGACCCCGCGCCGTGGGATGACGAT
Organism: Planctomycetota bacterium; assembly: GCA_016192525.1. Classification (GTDB taxonomy): domain Bacteria; phylum Planctomycetota; class MHYJ01; order JACPTZ01; family JACPTZ01; genus JACPTZ01. Next base: position 9,589 of record JACPTZ010000128.1, on the reverse strand, counting down.
CGCGCGCACCCATTGACCATCATGGATGTATACAGCGATTCTGGTCAACGATGGCCGGGAGGGTGTTTCACCCGGCGGGGACCGCCGTGGAGAGACGCGGGGACTGGCCCCGCGGCGGATTCCGCGCGGTGGATTACGTTGTCTCCGGGCGCCGCGAGAGGTAGGATGCCGGTTATGTCCGAACCCGGCAAACTGGTCGTCGCCATGAGCGGCGGCGTGGACTCCTCCCTCACCGCGGCCCTGTGCAAGGAGCAGGGCTACGACGTGGTGGGGCTGTTCATGCGGCACGGGGCCACCGCCCCCGCGGCCGAGACCGCGCAGAAACAGGGCTGCTGCTCGGCGGAGGATGCTGAAGACGCCCGACGCGTGGCCTACACCCTCGACATCCCCTTCTATGTCGTCAATTTCGAGAGCGAATTCGGCTCGATCATCGACTACTTCGTCTCGGAGTACGATCGCGGCCGCACGCCGAACCCGTGCGTGCTCTGCAACCGGTCGCTCAAGTTCGGCAAGCTGCTCGAGTACGCCGATGCGGTCGGGGCGGTCGGCGTCGCCACCGGACACTACGCGCGGACCGTCCCCGGCCCGGGGGGACGGACCCGCTTGCTTCGGGGTGTCGATCCCTCGAAGGACCAGTCCTACGTCCTCTTCCCGCTCTCCCAGACGCAACTCGCCCGCGCCCGGTTCCCGCTGGGAGGGATGACCAAGGCCCAGGTGAGGGACGAGGCCCGCCAGAGGCGGCTGCCCAATGCCGAGAAGCGGGACAGCCAGGAGATCTGCTTCGTTCCCGGCCGCGATCTCGCCGCCGTCCTCCAGGAGCGCCTCCCGGACCGGATCCGCGACGGCGACCTGGTCACGACCGACGGCCGGCGGGTGGGACGGCATCACGGATATCAGCACTACACCGTCGGGCAGCGCCACGGGCTGGGGGTGGCCCTGGGGCGCCCGGCGTACGTGGTGCGGGTCGAGGCCGAGACGAACCGCGTGGTCGTGGGGACGGAGGAGGAGATTCACTCGAAGGACTGCACCGCCTCACGGACGAACTGGGTTTCAACGGCGGAACCGCCGGTCGGCGAGCAGGTCCGGGCGGTCGCCAAGGTCCGCTACCAGCATTCTCCCGCCCCGTGCACGGTCGAGGTGACGGCGCCGGCGGAGTGACGGAGTAACGGAGGTACGAGGTTACCGTCCCATCCCATTGTCATCCTGAGCCTCGGCCGCAGGCCGATCACCCGCGTGCGCGGTTTGCAGACTCCGACGCTGGTGATCCTTCGCCCACCCGGCCAAACGGCGGCCGGCTGGGCTCAGGATGACAATGCGGCAACCCCGTACTAGCGGAGTAACGGAACAAGGAGACGCAACAAGACGAGCCGCAGCGACCGGTTGGCGCTGCGGCTCGAGGTGTCTTTCGGATGTGGAAGGACCCGTCCTTCGGCCGGTGCGGACCTGAGACTACTCCCTGGCCCGGATCTTCACCGCCTCCCTCCGCTCGCGTTCCCGGGCGGAGCTCCAGAGCATCCCCGCCAGAAGGCCGGCCAGAAGGACGTAGAGAGAGGCGAGAACCGGCTGGGAGGACGAAACAGTCGACGCGTAGCAGCCGCCGCCGCCGGAGCTACCGCGTTCCACCGGACCGCCTCCGCCGACCACCGAGCTGGCCGCCCGGCCGCCGTCCCCGGTCGCCGACGTTCCGGAACTCCCTCCCGGCGTTCCCCCCACCGTGGCCACCGTCCCCACCGTCATCGTCCCCCCGCTGATCGGGGCGCCGGTGACTCCGACGCCGAGCGAGGCGGTCGTCGTGGCGTTCTCCGCGGTCACGTTCGCGGCCGCCTCCAGGCTGGCGATGAACGTCAGCGGTGGCTGCACGTTCGGGGCATTGAAGTCGTACGTCACTAGCCATGTCTGCGTGGTGCCCTTCGGGATGATCCAGTCGAGACCCGTGAAGGCGATGCTTCCGTCATCGACGCTGAAGGTCCCCGTGGCGATCTCGAGGTCTCCGGTGGCGTCGAGGATTCCATCCCCGTCCCTGTCGTGGATCAGTTTGGCGCCCGAGAGATCATCCTCATCATTGCCGGTTCCCGTCCCGCGGATCGTCAGGGCCGTCACCTTCACATCCACCGTGGGATCCGCCTCGAGGGAGAGCTGCAGCATCGGCATGTTCGTCGTGGAGCCCGAAATCGTGCTCGACGAGGGACTCTCGGCCCCCTTCTCGATCGTCAGAAGAATCGAACTCGTCGAGAGGGTCGAGACGACGGACATGCTTCCCCCGGCGATCGGGGCGCTGGTGATGCTCACCCCGACCGACGCGCCGGTGGAGGCGTTGACCGCGACGACATCCGTCGTCTGGCTCAGCAGGGACTGGAAGGTCAGGGCCGGAGTGAGCGCCGGGACGGTGGGCTTCAGATCGTAGGTGATCAGCCAGTTCTGGGTCTGCCCCGCGCTGATCGTCTCCGAGGTCGTCAGCGTGATGATGCCGTTGTCCGTATCGTAGGACCCCCCCGTGGTGATCACGTTGTCGAAGGTGTCGACGACCCCGTCGGCGTCGCGGTCGAACCGGATTTCAACCGCCGTCAGGTCGTTCTTGTCGTGGCCCGTGCCCTGGGCGCGGAAGGTGATGGAGGTGACCTGGACATTGGTCGATGCGGCGGCGGTGAGGGCCAGCTGCAGGACCGGCACATCGGCGGCGTTGCCCAGGATGTTGGCGGAGGCGGGATTCGCCGCCCCGGCCGCGATCGTCAGCGAGATCGGCACCGAGCTGCCGCTGCCGCTCTGAAGGACGGTGCGCGTCCCGCCAGCCACGGAACCGGGTAGAACCACCTTGATCGGATTGTTCGCCGTGGTCCGCCCCTGGATGTTCGCCGCCGAACTGATGCTGGAGGTGAACGTCACATTGGTCGACGGGGCGGTCGTGGAGAAATCGTAGACCACGAGGAGCGTGGCGGTGGCGCCGTTGGCGATGAGGATCAGCGGGCTTCCGCTAAAGGTCACCGTTCCATTGTCCTGACTGAAGGTGCCCGCGGCGCCGAGCTGCGCCTCCGTCCCCTGAAACGTGCCGACGGCGGTGGCCCCCTCATTGAACAGACGGATCTGCGTCAGCCCCGTGGAGTCCGTTCCGGTTCCGCTCCCGTTCACGATGATCGAAGTCACATTTGTGCCGACCCCGTCCGTGGCGTCGTCCGTGATGGTGAAGCTGAGCACCGGCTGGTCGGCGGTCTCGGCGACGCCGACCGTCGTGTCGACGTTGTCCGGCGTGTTCGCCGTGTTGCCCACCGGGGAGACGAGGGTGGCCGTGAGCGTCGCCTGGCCGAGCGGGGTGTTGATGGTAAGGGCGTCGAGTTCGGTTCCCGTCGCCGGGGGAAGGGTGGTTTCGAAGAGGGTGGCGTCGCCGTCATCCGGGCTGAAGACAATCGTGCTGGTGTTCGCCGGGGCGGCGGTTCCGATGATTGCACTGAAGGTGGCGTTGCTGAACAGTCCGGTGCAGTTCGACGAATTGTTGCCGGGCGTGAGCAGCGACTGGAAGGTGGCGCCATCCGCTCCGCTTCCCGAGAAGTTGTAGACCATGAGCCACTGCTCCGTCGTGGCGCCAGGGATGATGCGCAGCGGGGCGCCGCTGATTCCGACGGTCCCGTCGGTCTGGGAGTAGGCCCCGGAGCCGAGGAGCAGGTCTCCCGTGGTCACGGTCCCGGTGGAGTCCTGATCGTAGTAGAGCTGGACCGAGGCGATGTCGGCGTTCGCCACCCCGGTCCCCAGGTCCTGCCAGGTCAGGCTGTTGACCTTGACCGGCTCCGGGATGCCCGCGCCATCGACGCCGGAGATCGCCACGCTGAGCCGCATCACCGGCTTCAGCTGCGTGTTGTTCAGGACGTTGGGGTCGGGCCCGATCGATGCGGCAGGACGACGTGACCGTGACATCCAGGGTCACGGAAGCGCTGCCCCCCGCGTCGGTCGCCGTCACCGTGAATGTGAAGGTGCCGATGGTGGTGGGGATGCCGGTGAGCGTTCCGACGCCGGTCCCCGTGTTGCCGGCGAAGGCGAGCCCCGGCGGCACCGTGCCGCTGGTCACGGCGTAGCCCATCAGCGGGAAGGTGTCCCCGCCCACCCCGCCGTCCACCGAGGCGGTGAACGTGATTCCGTCGTAGGTGGTGCCCGCCTGGCCGACCTTGATGGCCGTATTGGTCAAGGTGACCGCGGCCGACAGGGTGGCCGGGAGTGCGAGCAGAACGGCGACCGACAGGATGATTCGGGCGGATTTCATGATTCCATTCCCCAAAGAAGGCGGATTCCAACCCCTCGAATTCCCGGCCTGCGAAAAGAGGCCGGGAAAAGTCCCGCAAGGCTAGCAGGGCCTCCCGGGACTGTCAACGATTTCGTGGGCCATCCCCCGGCTGACTAGGCTCTGTCTGAAAACGGGCGATCTGAACGGTACATCCGGTAGCACAGGCTTTCCAGCCTGTGCGGCACAGGCTCGAAAGCCTGTGCTACCGATTTCCTGCCACGTCCCGCGTCTTAAGACAGGCCTAATAGGTGGCCTTCACAAACTTGCGCCACTCCTCGTTCAGCGTACCGTAGTCCCAGTGAAACGTCTCGCTCATCGCCTTTTCCTGCGCCAGGCCGGACGAGGTCCGCTGGAGGAAGAGTTTGAATTTCTCCATTCGGTCGTGATCCGCCAGAAAGAAGTCGATCAGGCTCCACCCCTTCACGATCTGGACCTGGCTGATCGACTCGATCGAGGCTCCCAACACGCCGTAGATGTCCGGATCGCTCCCGCCGGCCACCTGGTCCCGGATTTCGGCCTTCCAGCCCCCGGTGTCCATTCCGCCGAAGCCGCCCCCGCCCTGGACCCGCTCACTCCCCACGCAGTGGGTGCGGGCCGTGCCGAGGATCAGGGCGCTGAAGTAATAGGCCATTCCCTCGTAGAGCCAGGGCTTTTGGTTCCAGCCGCCCATCCGCCCGAAGAGCATGTGCGCGGCGTCGTGGACCGTCGCGTCCTCCTCGCTCTGATCGTCCCCGTTCTGCCAGTTTTCGCACTCGCCCGGCTGGATGTACCCGCTGCAGGTCTTGAGGAACTTCCTGTACTCCTCGGTCCCCTCGCCAAAGGCGTCGATGTACCGCTCGTGATCCGCCTGCGACGCCAGGTGGACAATCGTGTACTCCCCGGACAGTCGGTCGTCCGAGACCTCGAGGATCTGCAGGAATTGAACGTAGGTAGTTTCGGCCAGCCGGACGTGCTTCTTCACGGTCTCCTGCGGAAAGTGGCCTTGCAGGAAGAAGTGCTCCGACCGGCGTTTGTGGAGCTTGAGGCGGGTCTGCTGCTCTACCGCCGAGGCCTCCTTCACCTCGTCCCCCTCCGGGGCCTTCTTGAGCGCCTCTGCGGCCGACTGCCTCGCCTTCTTCTCCCCTCCGGCCACCCAGTGGTCTCCCTGTTTCGTGAATCCGAGGGCCTTGCGGGCCTTCTCATTGTTCGCGTCGAAGTCCAGGGCCTCCGTGAAGTGCGCCCTGGCCTCGTCCGGGAGGTCGTTCTTCAGGCACCACTCGGCGAGCGAGACGAAGTCTCCGGCGCTCTTCTTGCCCAGGTCTCCCAACTTCTTCTCCACCGTTTCCTTCACCTGGTCCACCACGTCGGAAGGGGCCTCGTTGGTGCCCTTGACCTTGATCGACGGATCCCGTTCCCACTTCCCGTCCTTCTTCTTGTGGCCGAGCTTCTTGTGCGCCCCCTCATGGTCGGGATCGAGCGCCAGAACCCGCTCCATCTGCTGATTGGCCATCATGAAGCACTTCTTGTCGAACGCATAGGTGGCCACATCGTAGGTCCCCTTGGCCACCTTCTTCCGGAGATCCGAGACCTTTCTGGGGTACTCGGTCTTCGGATCGACTTTGGGGTCGTCGCCGTGGATCGGCAACCCGAAGAGGCCCAGCACCAGAACCGCCGTACCGAGGTGCAGGGCCCGCCGGGAGTTCATTCTCCGGGTTCTGCGTGGGGGTGCCATGGGGCCTGTCCTCCGAAAGGTCTTCCCTAGTAATGGGTCCGCACAAATCTCTTCCACTCGGAATCGAGCTGCTCCGGCGTCCAGCCGAACGTCTCGCCCAGGGCCCGGTCCTGGGCCAGGCCGGCGCCCAGCCGTTGGAGGAAGAGATGGAACTTCTCCCTCCGCCCGGGCTCGGCGAGCAGAAAATCGATCAGACTCCACCCCTTGACAATCCGGGAAGGTGATGCTGTCGATGGAGGACCCCAGGACCCCCCCGATCTCCGGATCGGTTCCGTTCGCGACCGCCTTGCGGACGTCCGACTTCCAGGTGGCCGTATCGCGTCCCCCGAAGTTGCCGGAGCCGCCGACCACCTCATTCCCCGCACACCGCATCCGCGCCGTTCCCAGTATCCTCGCGCTGAAGGTGTAGGCCAAGCCTTCACTGAGCCAGGGCTTGCCGCCGGAGGAACACAGGTCGTGGGCCGTTTCGTGGACGATCCGGTCGAGCTCCGTCAGATCATCCCCGGAACAGAGCCACTCGTGGCGTCCCCCGCAAAGGCTGCCGGCGTAATTCTGCTTTGAGTACTCCTTCTGCTCCCGGGTCCCCTCCATGAACGCGTCGATGTACCGGCCGTGATCCTCGTGCGAGGCCAGGAAGACCCACTCCGCCACTTTTGTCCATTCCTCAGCCGAGAATCCGAAGGTGGCGGCGATCTCCCGGACCGTCGCTTCGCCCACCTGGATCTGGAGCTTGAGCTTCTCCTGAGGGGAGGGCGCCTGAATGAAGAAGTGCTTCGACCGGCGCTTGGTGAGCTTGACGCCAATGGCGCGTTCGACGGTGGAGGTCTCGCTCGCCTCGTCGCCGACCGGCGCCTCCTTGAGCGCCCTGGCGAGGGCCTCCGCGGCGGCCTTTTCCGCCGGAAGGGCCCAGGACTTGCCGTCCCGGGCGAAACCGAGCGCCTTGCGGGCCTTCGCGCAGTTCACGTCGTAGTCGAGCGCTTCCCCGTAGTGAGTTTCAGCCTCCGCTTTCAGGCCGGCCTTCCCACACCACTCGGCCAGGGCCGCAAAGTCGGAACTGGCCGTCTTGCCCAGCGAGGCAAGTTTCTTGCCCACCGTCTCCTCGACTTTCAGGACAAGCTCGTAGTCGGCGGCCTCGTTGGTCTTCGAGACCCTGGCCTTGGAGTCCGGCACCCATTTCCCCTCCTCTTTCCTGAATCCGAGCTTCTTGCGCGCGAACTCGTGGTCGGGATCCAGGGTCAAGGTGCGCCGATACTGGAGGTTGGCGAACTCGAAACACCTGTTGTCGAAACAGTAGTTCCCGATGTCGAAGTGACTCTTGGCCAATCGGCGATAGAGGGTGGCGACCCGGCTGACGTGCTCGGAGGCGGGGTCGGACTTCGGCTCCTCCCCGCGCAGTACGCCCGTCAGCGCCAGGACCACGCATACCCAGCCCGGGCGCCACACCTTCGGAAGGACATCCCGATGCCGACCTGTCATCCGCATGCTACACCTCGCCCCCCAACGCAGGCGTTTCACTGCGTGAGCAAAGAGTGTGCCGATGACCTCGGGGACAAAGCGTGGCGCGGGCCGCTCTGCCGGCCGTGCCCCCCGCAGTCTCGAGTGCGCGCCATCCTACAGCTTCAGATGCTCGATCCCCTTCCGCACCTCATCCGCCGACTTCCTCAGCGCGACGGCCTCGGTTTCGGTCAGCTTCAGTTCAATAACCTTCTCGATCCCGTTTCGGCCGAGGACGCACGGCACCCCGATGCAGGTCCCCTTGAGTCCGTACTCTCCGTCCAGGATCGCCGCCGAGGGGAGGATCCGACGCTCGTCGCGGAGGATGCTGGCCACCATGGCGGCCACGGCGGCGCTCGGGGCGTAATAGGCGCTCCCCGTCTTGAGCAGCTTGACGATCTCGGCCCCGCCGTCGCGCGTCCGCTGCACGAGGGCATTGATCTCGGACTCGGACATCAGGTCGGTGATCGGGATTCCCGAGACGGTCGTGTATCGCGGCATCGGGACCATCGCGTCGCCGTGTCCGCCCAGAACCATCGCGGTGATGTCCTGCATGGAGCAGTTCAGCTTCTCCGCGACGAACCACGAGAATCGGGCCGAGTCGAGTACTCCCGCCATGCCGACAATCCGTTGCTTGGGAAAATTCGTCAGCTTCCACGCGAGATAGGTCATGATGTCGAGCGGGTTGGAGACCATCACGAGGATCGCGTCGGGGGCCGCGGCCGCCACCTTGCCGGCCACGCTGCGGAGGATCTCCGCATTCTTGTCGATGAGGTCCTCCCGGGTCATCCCCGGCTTGCGCGGGAGGCCGGCCGTGACGACGACGAGATCGCAGCCGCGGAGGTCGTCCAGCGAATTGGTGCCGGTGACGTGCGAGTCGTACCGCTCGATGGGACCGGCCTCACACATGTCGAGGCCCTTGCCTTGGGGCATTCCCTCGACGATATCGGTGAGGATGACGTCGCCGATCTGCTTCTCGGCGATCCTCTGGGCGACGGTCATGCCGACGAAACCGGCGCCGACGACTCCGATTCTGGTGCGTGCCATGATGGGCTCCTGCGATGGCCGTCGGTCCTTCTGGCGGGGGCGGATCGAGCGGCGAGGGATCACGTGAGGGGCGGCGAAGAAGCCCGGGGATTATGGCTCAAGGCGCGGACGAGGGGCAAGGAAAAAGGACCGGGACCGCCCCGCGACCCCGGCAGATCCATCCTCCGGCAGCCCTCCGCGCTGTTCAATCGTCAGGACGCGAATCCACCATCGTGGACAACTCCGTCCCCGCGTTCGTCGATAATCCATCGTGTGGCGGGATTTTCCGGGCCCCGCGTTTCGGCCAAATCGATGTACTTGGTGGAGCGGCGACGCAAAGCGACACTCCGGGCCGTGTTGAGCGGCCCGGATTTGGGAGCGGATCGTCTTGGCCTGTTGGCGAACTCGGGACATCCGGTTTGCCGGCGATGCTCTCTCGGGAATGACATTTGATCATGAATCAGGTGCCGACGATCCCGACCGTGGCTGTGACCATTGGGTCAGGCACGAGCGGGACTTGAATGGGGGAGTGAACCGATGGGCGCGAAAATCCGCAGGTTTCATCTGGGCGACATCCTTTCCGTCACGACGAGGAGGTTCGTCGCCTTGCGGGGCATGGACGGGATCTCTGAACTCCTCGGCTTCATGACGGGGGACTCCCCCTACGTCCACCAGGTGCCCCGATTCGCGGAGGAGTGTGCCCCGTGGATCCTGCGACAGCACCCTCAGCTGGCCGCGGTGAACGACGTGGGACTGAGTCCCGACACCTGGACCGACTGGCTGGGCCATCAGGTCCGGCACTACGGCGAGTTCCTGGAGATTCACCCGATCCCCCGCGACGATCACGACTCGATGGACCCCGCGGAGGAACTTCGCCGGATGATGCAGCCCGGCGGTCGCCTCCTCCCCGTGGTGCTGGTGTACGACGATCGGAACGAGTAGTGCTTTTTCACGCCCCGGCGTTTCAGTGATCCGCCGCTCCGTCCGCGCGGCGCCTCCGAGCTGCACCCCCACTGGGGTGCGGCACGGAAGCGGCGCGCGGCGGGCCTGAGGTGTGGGAGATCCGTGGAGCGTCCCGGTCCCGCCTC
>JACPTZ010000127.1:6224-7603 GCA_016192525.1 Planctomycetota bacterium | reverse complement strand
ATAGATCTTCTGAAGGGCGTCTTCGTGCGTCTTCGTCACGTCCTCAGAGAGCGTGTTGAGGAGAAGCGGATCGTCGACCCGGACGATGATCTCGAGGTCCTTCACCAGCTTCGAGGTGATGATGTGCTTCGCCACGCCGAGCGGAATCTCCTTGCCGGCCTCGACCAGCACCGCTTTCTTCGAGTCTTTCGCCTCGGGATCGATGATGTCATTGACGGTGATCTTCCCCTTCAGGACGTCGGGGTTGACGTTCCCGCCGAGGCGGATGGTCTTCGTCTCGTAGAAGAGCCGGATGATGCTGCTGTTCAGGGAGTAGTCGGGGGAGAGGGCGCGGAGAAAACAGGTGGCGGGAATCTTTCCGGACTGGTCGATGCGGACCGCGCAGGCTTCCTTCTTCGTCACGGACAGCTCGATCCACGATCCGCGTTCGGGAACCACCCAGCAGGACTGGAGGAGGATGTCGCCGGCGCGCTCCTCCGTGAAATCGATTCCGGGCGAACGGTGGAGCTGGCTGACGATGACGCGCTCGGCCCCGTTGATGATGAACTCGCCGCCGCCGATCATGAGCGGGACTTCGCCGAGATAGACTTCCTCCTCGATGGGCTCCGCCTTGTTCAGCCGGAGGCGGAGTTTCAGCGGCACGCCGTAGGTGAGCCGCAGACGGCGGCACTCCTCGGGCGAGTAGCGGGGCTGGCCGAGTTCGTACCCCACATAGTCGAGGGTGATCGTCCCGTCGTACGACTTGATCGGGAAGATCTCGCGGATGATCGACTGAAGCCCGATGTCGGCCCGCTTGTCGGACGAGACGTCGCGTTGCAGAAACCGTTCGTACGCGTGCGTCTGGATTTCGACGAGATCGGGCACCGGAACGGGCTCGACCACCTTGCTGAAGTCGCGGACTTCCATGGCGCTCCCTTATGAAACAGCATCTCCCGGGAGAGTCGCCCGGCCTTGCGGAACCGACCGGCGCTCCCAGGAATATGGGCCCAACACCTTGACCAGACGGCGCTTACTGCAGCTCGACCTTCGCGCCCGACGCCTCGAGTTCCTTCTTGAGCTTGTCGGCGTCCTCCTTCGTGCAGCCCGCCTTGACCATCTTCGGGGCCTCATCGACGAGGGCCTTGGCCTCCTTGAGGCCGAGGTTCGTGAAGGCGCGGACGACCTTGATCACCTGGATCTTGTTCGCGCCGACGTCCTTCAGATGGACGTCGAAGGAGGTCTTCTCCTCCTTCTCCGCGGCCGGGGCCGCTCCGCCCGCCGGACCCGCCGTCATCATCCCGACCGGGGCCGCCGCCGTCACGCCGAACTTGTCCTCCACCTTCTTGACGAACGTCGAGAGCCAGAGGACCGAAGAGCCGGCGACCACCTCGAGGAGGAGT
>JACPTZ010000127.1:0-6180 GCA_016192525.1 Planctomycetota bacterium | reverse complement strand
TTCGGACCGCTCGTCATCGTTGAGTCCCTTGACCTGCGTCAGCACTTCCTGCACGCCCATGATTCTCTCCTTGATCCGCACCTGTCCGTTCGAGCCACGACTCTATCCGCTTCAACCGGTGAGAAGCCCGCGGAATCGGGACCACCAGCCCCGCCTCCACGGCACCGAAAAACCTGTCCTCTACGCCCCGCCCCCGGCCGCACCGGCCGCGGCCGACTTCTGGTCGGCCACCGCCTTGAGGGCGCGGGCGAACTTGGCCGCCACGCCGTTGAGCGAAACCGCCAGCCCCCTCGCCGAACCGTTCAGCGCGCCGAGCAGCATGGCGAGCAGAACGGGCCGCGTCGGGAGGTCGGCGATCGCCTTCAGGTCCTTCGCCGTGGCCGGCCGCCCCTCCACCATCCCGCCCTTGATCTCCAGCAGTTTCGGATTCTTGTCTTTCCACGCAAAGACCGACCGCGCCAGCTGCGAGGGGTCCTCGACCCCGTAGACGAGCGCGTTCTGGCCGGAGAGTTTCTCGTTCAGCGCCTCGAATCCCACGCTTTTGAAGGCGAGCGCCGCGGTCGAGTTCTTGAGGACGGTCAGCCGGATCTTCTCCTTGCGCAGGATATCCCGCAGGGCCGCCATCTGGCCCGCGCTCAGGCCCGCGTAGTTCACCAGGATGGCGTGCTGCTGGCCGGTGAAGCGCTTCGTGGTTTCGGCGACCAGCTTGTTTCTGAGTTCCTTGGACATGCTCAGACTCCCACGTTCAGCGGAATCCCGGGACTCATCGTCGCCGAGAGCGTCGCGCTCATGATGAACGCGCCCTTGACCGAAGAAGGTTTCGTCGCCTTGATGTGCTCGACGAACGCCTCCACGTTGGCCCGGAGATCGCCCTCGCTGAAGGAGCACTTGCCCACCGGGGCGTGCAGGTTGCCGTGCGCGTCGAGTCGATACTCGATCTTCCCGGCCTTGAACTCCTTGACGGCCGTCGCGAGGTCGGTGGTGACGGTCCCGGACTTCGGAGACGGCATCTTCCCCATCGGCCCCAGCACCTTCCCGAGCTTCCCGACCTTCGGCATCATCGCGGGAATGGAGATCGCCACGTCGAAGGCGGCCCACCCCTCCTGGACTTTCTTGATGAGTTCGTCCCCGCCGGCCTCGTCCGCGCCCGCGTCCTTCGCGATCCGGGCATCCTCCCCCTCGGCGAACACGATGACGCTGCGGGTCTTCCCGATCCCCTTCGGCAGGGCGATCGTGCCGCGGATCATCTGGTCCGGCTTCTTCACGTCCACTCCGAGGCGCATCGCGATCTCGACCGTCTGGTCGAACTTGGTCGTGGCGAGCTTCTTCACCAGCGCCACCGCCTCCGGCACCTCGTACCGCTTCTTGCGGTCGACCTTTTCGGCGTCCTTGCGATATCTCTTTCCGGCCAGCACAGGCATGATTCCGATCTCCTCTGAGCGCTCCGCCCCGTAACCCGTCACTCCGTTCCTCATTTGCCCCGTTACTCATTTACTCCATTACTCTGCCCCCCCCCTCACCCCTCCACCACGATCCCCATGCTCCGGGCCGTCCCCTCGATCACCCGACAGGCGTTGGCGATCTGCGTGGTGTTCAGGTCCTTCATCTTGATCTTTGCGATCTCCTCCACCTGCTTCTTCGTCACCTTGCCCACCTTCTCCTTGTTCGGCTGCCCCGAGCCCTGGGCGATGCCGGCCGCCTTCTTGAGAAGAACCGAGGCGGGCGGGGACTTGGTGATGAAGTCGAACGTGCGGTCCTTGTACACGGTGACGACCACCGGGATGATCATCCCCTGCGCCTGCTTCGTGGCATCGTTGAACTTCTTGACGAACTCGCCGATGTTGACCCCGTGCTGCCCGAGAGCGGGACCCACCGGGGGCGCGGGCGTGGCCTGCCCCCCCGGACACTGAAGCTTGATCTGCGCCATCACTTCTTTCTTGGCCATCGGACAGGCTCCGTCTCAAAGTCGAAAGTCGTCGGTCGAAAGTCGAAAGTCGTCAGTCGAAGGTCGTGGGTCGAAGGTCGTCCGCCAGGAGGCTCACGCCGGCGGTCCTCAGTTTCGTCCTCAGCGGACTTCCGACGGCCGGCTGTCGACTTCCGACTCTCCGTTCGTTCACACCGCCTCGATCTGCCAGTACTCGAGCTGCACCGGCGTCGCGCGACCGAAGATGGTCACGATGAGGTTGACGAGCCCCTTCTCGGGGATAACCTCCTGCACGACGCCGTCGAAGTTCTCGAACGGCCCTTCCTTGATCCGGACGCTGTCGCCCTTCTTGAACTCGATCTTCTGGGTCGGCTTCTCGGGCGTCTCGAGCGAGGCGTTCAGCATCTTGGCCACCTCGTGCGGCTCCATCGGGCTCGGGGCGTCCGTCCCGAGGAAGTCGCCGATCCCCGGCGTCTCCCGGACCAGAAACCAGGCCTTCTCGTTCATCTCCATCTCGATCATCAGGTAGCCGGGATAGACCTTGCGCTCGCGGACGGTTTTCTTCCCGGCCTTGATTTCCGAGATCTTCTCGCTCGGTACAATGACCTGCGTGACGAACGCCTCGAGACCGGCCGCGCGGACCCGTTTTTCGAGGCTTTCCTTCACCTTGTCTTCGCGTCCGCTCTGCACGCGGACCACGTACCACTGCTTGTCGGCCACGGCCCTCTCACTCACCAGCGGATGACATCCAGGACCCGAAACCAGACCTGGTCGGTGACAAACAGAAACATCGCCAGGAACACGACCGAGAGGATGACCACGAACGAGGAGCCGAGATACTCCGGCTTCGCCGGCCAGGAGACCCGGCGAAACTCGATCTCCGTCTCGATCAGGAACTCCGCCACGGAAGGGCGGATGACCACGAACTGATAAATCACCAGACACAGCACGACACCGAGCAGGGCGCAAAACAACGCGCCCCAGGTGACCCCCGCCGCCTCAAGGGCCTCGCTCCCTCCGGGGACCCCGGTCCACCAGGTCTTGCCTTCCAGGGTGACTTCGCGGATCTGACCCGATTGCGCCAGAAGGAGGATGCGCTTCGCCACATCCTCGTCCAGGTCCTCCCCCCGACGGACGAAGGGGGGAGCGTCGGGGGCGCCGGGATCCGACAGGTCATCGCTTGAGGTCTGCCCCACCAGCTCAGCGGGATCGGTGTCCGGCCGGACCGAGAGGGTGACCGGGACGCTCACGATCCCCTGGACGAAGTAGTAGAAGGTCACGCAACCGAACAGGGCGAAGAGGACCAGCACGCCGGCCGCCGTCCAGCGCGCGATGTTCCCCTGACCCGGTTTGTAGTACGCCCACGTCATGGTGAGGGAGTCCGAAGTCGACGGTCGAAAGTCGTCCGTCCGGGGTCTCGCGTCACGACACGGTCAGCCCCCAGGTCGTCGACTCGTCGACCTGCGACCGGCGACTTGAGACGCTTCCCGGCGGTGGCAGGCCAGGAGGGATTCGAACCCCCAACCACCGGATTTGGAGACCGGCGCTCTACCAATTGGAGCTACTGGCCTGTGCCGGCCGAAGTTGTCTACTTCTTCTTTTCCTTGTGCAGCGTGTGGCCCCGGCAGGAGGAGCAGAATTTCCGGAACTCCAGCTTCGCCTGTGCCTGGGCCGCCTTCGACGTGCGGTAGTACCGCGTCCCGCACTTGCTGCACTCCAGAAACATCCAGTCGCGTACGTTCGCCATGGTCGCCTACGCCAGGATCTTGGTCACGACGCCCGCGCCCACGGTGCGGCCGCCTTCGCGGATGGCGAACCGGAGCTGCTCCTCCATCGCCACCGGCGTAATCAGTTCGATCGTCAGCTTCACGTTGTCGCCCGGCATCACCATTTCCGTCCCCTGGGGGAGCGTGGCGGCGCCGGTCACGTCGGTCGTGCGGAAGTAGAACTGCGGGCGGTACCCGGTGAAGAACGGAGTGGTGCGGCCGCCCTCCTCCTTCGACAGGATGTACACCTGGCCCTCGAACTTCGGGTGCGGCGTGATCGTGCCGGGGGCGGCGATCACCATGCCGCGCTCCAGCTCGTCCTTCTCTACGCCGCGCAGGAGGACCCCCACGTTGTCGCCCGCCTGTCCCTCGTCCAGCGTCTTCTGGAACATCTCGACGCCGGTCACCACGCTCTTCCGGACCTCCTTCGAGAACCCGATGATGTCCACGTTGTCGCCGACGTGGCACTTGCCGCGCTCGATGCGGCCCGTCCCGACCGTGCCGCGTCCCTTGATGCTGAAGACATCCTCGATCTGCATCAGGAAGGGCTTGTCGATCTGACGGACGGGCAGCGGCACGTGCGAATCGACGGCCTCCAGCAGCTTGAAGATCGGTCCGCACTTCGCGCACTCGTTCTTCGCGCAGGCGCACTGGGCCGCGAGGAAGGCCGCCCCGCGGACGATCGGGGTGTTCTCGGGGAACTCGTACTTCTTGAGGAGGTCGCGGATCTCGAGTTCGACGAGTTCGAGCAGCTCGGGATCGTCGACGAGGTCGATCTTGTTCAGGAAGACGACGAGCGCCGGCACCTGCACCTGACGGGCGAGGAGGACGTGCTCCTTGGTCTGCGGCATGACTCCGTCGGCCGCGGAGACGACGAGGATGGCGCCGTCCATCTGGGCCGCGCCGGTGATCATGTTCTTGATGTAGTCGGCGTGCCCGGGACAGTCGATGTGGGCGTAGTGCCGCTTTTCGGTGGAATACTCGACGTGCGCCACTTGGATCGTCAGGATCTTGGTTGGGTCGCGACGGCCGTCCTTCTCGGAGCCCTTGGCGACCTCGTCGTAGGACTTCGCGGTGGCCATGCCGCGCTTGGCCATCAGGCCGGTGAGCACGCTGGTGAGCGTGGTCTTGCCGTGGTCGATGTGCCCGATGGTGCCCACGTTGACGTGCGGCTTGTCGCGCTTGAAGTTCTCCTTGGCCATGAGGGTCTCTCCTTCCGCTGTTGGTGGTGCCCCCCGCGGGGGTCGGAACGAAAAATACTGGAGCTGCTGTCGGGACTTGAACCCGAGACCTCTTCCTTACCAAGGAAGTGCTCTACCGGCTGAGCTACAGCAGCACAAAATCCCGACAGTACGCCGCCCACCGGACACGGGAAGAGGCAGGCCTGGAGAGGCCCGCCTCACCGCGTCGCGAGGACGACGGCCCTGCGGGGGACCCAAAAAAAACAGGCTGGCGAAAACGAGGCATGCGCACGGTTCGACGCCGTAGGCGCGCCATCACCAGTTGGTCAGGCGGCCGTGCCGCCCATCCGCGCACCGCGCGTCGGAACCCGAACGATGACCGAGGACGCTCCGCCGATGATCGAAACCCGGAGATTAGACTCCGGATGGGGGAAGGCGTCAAGAAATATTCGCAAAAATCCTGCCGGGCTCACCTTGCGTGCGTCCGGCGGCAGTCCGTCGCAAGTCCCCGACCCCATCCTCCCTACCGCCTGACCCCCCTGACCCCTAACCCCTAACCCTTGGCCCCTAACCCCTGACCCCTAACCCCTGCCGTTGGAGCGGGCGATGGGAATCGAACCCACGTGACCAGCTTGGAAGGCTGGAGCTCTACCATTGAGCTACGCCCGCGCGGGCGGCAGGGGTCAGGGTCCAGGGGACAGGGGTCAGGGGTTAGTGAGAGACGCGGGACATGCGCCTATGCCGACTGCTCACAGACCCCTCTCCACTCATCCCTGTCCTCTGTCCTCTGTCCCCTGACCCCCGTCCCCTGCTGTGGTGGTGGGCAGGGAGGGATTCGAACCCCCGTAGGCATCGCCACCAGATTTACAGTCTGGCCCCTTTAGCCGCTTGGGTACCTGCCCGCTCGCTTCGCGGTCTCGGGTTACGAGTTTCGGGTTTCGAGTTCCGTTTCTTCCGTGAACCCGAAACTCGAAACCCCTTGGAGCTGGGACCGGGATTCGAACCCGGAACCTCCTGTTTACAAAACAGGAGCTCTGCCGTTGAGCTATCCCAGCACACGCCTAAGCCGTACATCATATATGGATTCGCGCGCGAAGCCAACAAAAGAGTATACGCCGCATCCCACCGTGAGTCCCCATCCCCCGCCTTCATCGGGGTGAACCAGGATCGTCGGGGGACACCCTCCGTTTCCCGGGCTTGGGTGCGCCCGGCGGTGCCAGCACCACCCTCACCGTCAAGTCCCCCCCGTGGACGCTGAGGGCCGTGGGCGAGGGGAGAAACCCCGGCGCCTTCGCTTCGAGTTCGACCG
>JACPTZ010000172.1 GCA_016192525.1 Planctomycetota bacterium | reverse complement strand
CCGAGGGGAGGGGACTCCTTTGAGCTGGGAGTCACCGAGCCTCCCCAGCGGGAGTACCGTGAGGCGATCGAGGCGATGGAAACCGGGCACGCCCACCTCGCGCTCGGCTATCACGCCCCGCCGGCCGGGCATCCGGATGAGCCCGCGTGCGCCGTTCTCGCGACGATTCTCGGCGGCGGCGCCAGCTCGCGACTGCACCGGGCGCTGAAGGAGCGGGAGCCGCTGGTGTTCGATGTGAGCGCGTCCTTCGACGCCTGTCACGACCCCGGTCTGTTCGCCGTCGGCGCGGAATTCGACGCGGCGGAGGAGCGGCGCGCGGTCTCCGTCCTGTTCGACGAAGTCCGCAAGCTGGCGACCCGGCGACCCAGCCTGGTCGAGGTGGAACGGGCGCAGTCGCTCATCCGGACCCAGCATCTCTTCAGGAACGAATCGTATCGCGGGATGGCCGAAAGCCTGTGCTGGTACGGGGCCGTCTCGCAGATCGGACTCGCGGAAACCTGGCTGGACCGGATCGAGGCGGTCACCGCCGAAGACGTCCAGAGGGCGGCATCCCGGTACCTCAGGCCGGAGAACGCCTCGCTGGTCTGTGTCCGTCCCTCCGCCGCCCCGGTCGTCAGCTTCCGCGACATCGCCGAGGCCACCTCCTTCCCGGCGATGGCCCCCGCCGGCCCTTCAGAGACCTCGAGTGCCGGCGGTCGGATGGAGAAGATCGTGCTGGAGAACGGAATGACGCTGCTCTTCAAGGAGGATCGGACCGCTCCGACCGTCGGGCTCGAACTGCTGGTGAACGGCGGTCAGGCCCTGGAAGACCCGGCCCAGGCGGGGATCGCGAACTTCACCGCCCGGATGCTGATGAAGGGGACCGCCACGCTCTCCAGCGAGCAGATCAGCCAGCGGCTGGCGGCCTTCGGGGCGGAGGTGACCGCCGCCGGGGACCGCGACTGGACCTCGGTCGGGCTCTCCGTGACCCGCGACAACTTCGCGGACAGCCTGGACCTCATGGCCGACTTCGTCCTTCGTCCGGCCTTTCCGGCGGACCAGATGGAGAAGGTGCGCGGCGATCTCATCGCCTCCATCCAGGCCCTGGAGGATGACTCCTACGGGCTCACGAACCAGGAGTTCTACCGGGCCCTGTACAGCCGGTCGCCGTACCAGCGCCCGATCATCGGGATCTCGGAATCGATCCGGACCCTGAAGCGGGAGGACCTTGCCGCCTTTCACGGCCGGACTCACGTGGCTTCAAACATCATCGTCGCCGTGGTGGGCGATCTGCGCCGGGCGGAGGCGGTGGAGGCGATCCGGGCCCACTTCGGCGGGCTGCCCGGGGTGACGGCGCCCGCGCTGCCGGGAGTGGAGGAGGTCCGGCAACCGGATCGTCGGGTGAAGCTCATCCGGAAGGAGCGCGATCAGGCCACCTTCAATCTCGGGATGCTGGGGGCGAGCGTTCGCGATCCCGACTATCTCGCCTGCCAGGCGGCGGTCCGGCTGCTCGCCTCGCGGTTCTTCTTCAAGTTCGTCTATGAGAAGGGCGGCGCGTACCGGGCCTGGTTCACCATGCCGCCGCGCCGGTATGCCTCCCCCGTGGCCTTTGAGACGGGCGTCCAGGCCGGCATCTTCGCCTCCACCCGGGACGAGGTCCTCGCCGATCTCCGCGCCTTCCTCTCCTCCGCGATTCCGGCGGAGGAGCTCGCCACCGCGAAGGCCGATCTCATCCAGCGGTTCCAGCTCCGCCAGCAGACGAATCGCGAACAGGCGTCGCTCTACGCCGCCTATGAGGCGTTGGGGCCCGGGATTCCATTCGTGGAGGGGTTCGCCGACCGCGTCAAGGCGCTCACGGCCCGGGACGTGATGGCGGCGGCCCGGCGGATCATCGACCCGGACCGGTACACGCTGGTGGGGGTCGGGAGGATGGAGTAACGGGAGGGGAGACGGGGAGGAAGGGGAGACGCGGAGGAAGGGGAGACGCGGAGGAAGGGGAGACGCGGAGAGGTTCTCGCGGAGACGCGGAGACGCGGAGAGGCTGCTGCGGCACCGTGACGCGTTACTTCTTTCTCTTCGCCAGCAACCGCTCCCGCATCTCGTACGCTTCCACCACCTTCTCGACGAGGGCGTGACGGACGATGTCCGCCTTCGTCAGCGTGCTGATCGCGATGCCGGGGATGTCCCGGAACAGGTGCTGGGCCTCGATCAGACCCGAGATCTTGCCGGGCGGGAGGTCGGTCTGGGTCACGTCGCCGGTGACCACGATCTTCGACCCCTCCCCCATCCGGGTGAGGAACATCTTCATCTGGTCGCTCGTGGTGTTCTGGGCCTCGTCGAGGATGATGAAGGCGTGATCGAGCGTGCGGCCCCGCATGTAGGCGAGGGGGCAGATCTCGATGATCTCGCTCTCGATGAGGCGCTTCAACTGGCCGAACTCGAGGAGGTTGTTCAGGGCGTCATGCAGGTAGGGATTGACCTTGGCCTGGAAGTCGCCCGGCAGGAAGCCGAGCCGCTCGCCGGCCTCGACCGCCGGGCGGGCGAGGACGATGCGGCGGACCTGGCCCCCGCGGAGGGCCGAGACGGCGGCCGTCACCGCGAGAAAGGTCTTCCCCGTCCCCGCCGGACCGATGCTGAAGACGATGTCGTTCGCATCGATCGTGCGGAGATAGAGATCCTGTCCCGGACTCCGGGGGCTCACGACCCGGAGTCGCGGGACCGACGGAGCTGCGGCCAGGCGAGGGGAGTCGCTCTCCTCGGACTCCGCGTTTCCGATGGCCGCACGCACGTCCTTCTCCGTCACACTGCCGTCCCGTTCGGCCATCTCGAGCAGCGCTTCGATGACCCGGACGGTTCGCTCGACATCCGGCTTCGTCCCCATCACCTTCACGCGTTCCTGCCGGACGTAGATCTCCACCTTGAAGGCCTCGCGGAGCAGCCGGACATATCGCTCGTAGGGGCCGAAGAGCCGCATCGAGAAGGCGGCTTCGGGGAGGGTCAGGGTCTGCTCGAATCGGCGCATGGGCATTCCCGTTGAAGGAGACGACAAGAGTACCGGCCCGCTCGAAGAGCGGTCACCCCCCCACCCCGGCCATCCGGAAGGCGAGGTATCCGACCGGCGCGCTGAAGGTCACCGCATCCGCCATGTCGAGCACTCCTCCGAGTTCTCCAAGATACCGGCTGGAGTCTTTCGCCCCGACGCTCCTCTTGATCATGGACTCGGCCAGGTCGCCGCACTGTCCCGCCACACTCACCGCCGCGGAGATCGCGACCGCGACCCAGAGCGGGAACTCCCGGTACAGCTCCGTCCCCAACCACAGGGCCAGTCCGAGCGCCACTCCCCCGCCAAGCCCGCCGATTGCCCCCTCCACCGTCTTGCGCGGACTGATCGACGGCGCCAGCGGCCGCCGCCCGAAGCTGCGGCCGAACACCATCGCGCTCATGTCGGTCCCCTTCGTCACCACCAGGATGAAGATGGAGGCGGTGACGCCCACCCCGGGCAGCATGCGCGTCTGGAGGAGAAATCCGAGCAGGAACACGCAGTAGACGAAGCCGAAAACCGCGGTCGCCCACGCCCGTCCCCGGACCGGCACCGGGAGCCCTGAGACGCTGACGGCGAAGGCCACCAGCACGAGAGCGAGACCGACCCCGGCCGGACTCAGGTCTTTCGTGAGGGCCGGAATCTCCCCGGAGGCCGAGAGCCACTGCATTCCGACGAGGAGGACGGCGAGGACCCCCGCCATGAACTTCGGGTACCGCACTTCCTCCGTCTCGTGCAGCGTGAGGAACTCCGTCAGCGCAAACGCAACGGCCGCCGCCGTCAGGACGGCGAAGCAGACGGTGGAGTCCAGGGCGTGGTCGACCCCGTACGCGAGCGCGATGGTCGCGATGAAGGCCGAACCGAGGAGAACGCGCGTGAAGTCCACGGATTACAGCCCCCCGAATCGCCGCTCGCGCGAGGCGAAGGAGCGGAACGCCTCCTCGAGGTGCGCGACGGTGAACTCCGGCCAGCAGACCGGCGTCACCCAGAATTCCGCGTAGGATCCCTGCCACAGCAGGAAGTTGCTGAGCCGAAGCTCGCCGGCCGTCCGGATGAGCAGGTCCGGATCGGGCATCTCCGGGTCGTACAGGCGCCGGGTGAACTCACGCTCGTCGATGCGATCCGGACGAAGCCGGCCGGCGTGCGCCTCCTCGGCGAGGCGGCGCGCGGCGTCAA
Organism: Planctomycetota bacterium; assembly: GCA_016192525.1. Lineage (GTDB taxonomy): Bacteria > Planctomycetota > MHYJ01 > JACPTZ01 > JACPTZ01 > JACPTZ01. Next base: position 1,057 of record JACPTZ010000172.1, on the reverse strand, counting down.
CGATCTCCGTCCGGCCGCCGTAGTTCAGGGCCAGGCAGAGCGTCATGCCGGTGTTCTTCTCGCTCGCCCTCCGCTCCCGCTCCAGCGCCTTCCGGACCTCCGGCGGCAGTTCGTGGATGCGCCCGATCGAGGTCAGGCGGATGTTGTTGTCCATGATCTCGTCATGTTCCTGCTCGAGGAACTTCCGCAGGAGCCGCATCAGGTAGGCCACTTCGGTCGAGGGGCGCTTCCAGTTCTCGACCGAAAAGGCGTAGAGGGTGAGCTGGCCGAGGTGGCGGCGGGCGCACTCCCGCGTGATGGCCCGGACCGTTTCCGCGCCCTGGGCGTGCCCCTTGATGCGGGGAAGACCCCGGGCCTTCGCCCAGCGGCCGTTGCCGTCCATGATGATCGCGACGTGTTTCGGAAGGACCGGGGGGGAGGCGTCGGAGGGGGACATGCCGGGGCCCAGGGACGTCTACGAACAGCGAATCACTTCCTTGCGACGCGCGCCGACCGACACCATCGAGATCGGCACCGCGCAGCGCGATTGCAGGAAGTCCAGGTAACGCCGCGCATTGGCGGGGAGGTCCGACATCGTCCGCGCCTCCGAGGTCACCGAATTCCACCCGGGGAACGACTCGTACACCGGCTCGGCGGAGGCCAGCGCCTGGAGGTCGCCGGGGAAGTGCGTGGTCTCCTTCCCCCCGATGCGGTAGGCGACGGCGACGCGGATCTCCGGGGAGTCGTCGAGAACATCCAGCTTCATCACGGCGAGGGCATCCACGCCGTTCACCTGCACGGCGTAGCGGAGCGCGACCGCATCGGCCCAGCCGCAGCGCCGGGGACGGCCGGTCGTCGCCCCGTACTCCTGACCCCGTTCGCGCAGCCGGTTGCCCAGGTCGGCCGGCAACTCGGTCGGAAACGGCCCTCCGCCCACGCGCGTCGTGTACGCCTTCAGCACCCCGAGCACCATCCCCACCCGCTTCGGCGAGACGCCCGCGCCGGAGGAGACCCCGCACGCATCGGAATTCGACGAGGTGACGTACGGGTACGTCCCGAGGTCGATGTCGAGGAGGCT
>JACPTZ010000171.1 GCA_016192525.1 Planctomycetota bacterium | reverse complement strand
GGGCGGGCGGGCGGTTGCAGACTCGAGGCGCGGGGCGGGCGCGAACAGCCGTCCGTGTGACGGGATTTCAGGAACGGCGCCGCGGAAGTCTCGTCCCCTTCCGGGGCGGCCTTGGGCGGCTCCGGCGCCGGGGGGGGGGGCTCCGCGGGCGCGCCGATCGGGCCCGACGCCGGCGGGCCCTTCTCCGGCCTGACCAGAGTGGCCACGGTGCGGTTCGCATCGGCGAAGACCGTGCGGGCCACGCGCTGCAGATCGACCGGGGTGACGGCCCGGCGTCGCGCCGGCAGCGTCTCGAGGTGATGCCACGATCCGAGCGCCTCGTAGTATCCGAGCTGACGCGCGAGACCGATGTTCGTCTGGAGACCCTGCAGGAACTGGACCTCGAGCCGGTTCTTTGCCTGCTCCAGTTCCTCCGCCGGGACGGGCGTCGATTTCAGTGTCTCGAGGTGTCCCAGCACCGCCGCCTCCGCCTCCTCGATCGTGTGAGCCGGAGCGGGCCGGGCGGTGAACAGGAAGAGATTCGGATAGGCGCTCGGTTCCGCCATCGCGTTCACGGCCGAACACAGCCGCCGTTCCAGGACGAGGTCCCTGTAGAGCCTCGACGACTTCCCTGTTGCAAGAAGGGTGGCGAGAACCTCCAGAGCCGGCTGATCCGCCGAACTGAAGGCCCCCTTGTGAAAGCCGATCATCGCACGCGACCCCGCCTCGAACTGAAGCGTGGCCCGGCGTTCCCCCTGCTGCGGCGGTTCCACGCTTTCCACCGGGGGCGGCACGGTCCGCATCGGAATCGGAGCAAAATAGCGGTCGAGCAGGTCCATCACGTCATGCGTTCGCACATCGCCGACGATCGTGATGACGGCGTTGTTCGGGGCGTAGTAGGCCTGGAAGAACTCCTCCATCTCCGGCTTGGTGAGCCGGTCCAGGTCGGCCATCCATCCGACCACGGGCCATCGGTAAGGGTGGGCCGTGAAGGCGGTGGAGCGGAGCAGCTCCCCCAGCTTGCCGTCCGGATCGGTGTCGGTCCGCATCCGCCGCTCCTCCTTCACCACTTCGCGTTCGGTGTAGAACTCGCGGAAGACCGGCTTCGCCAGCCGGTTCGACTCTACCCACGCCCAGAGTTCGAGCTTGTTCGAGGGCAGGGAGCAGTAGTACCAGGTGGTGTCGGTGCTGGTGGAGGCGTTCAGCCCGTCGGCGCCGTGCTTGAGGTAGATCGACCAGACCTCGTCCTTGACGACGAGACCGGCCAGCTCGCGCTGAAGGAAGGCCAGCTCGCGCTGGTAGCGTTCGATGAGGACCGGGTCCGCCGACTTCCCCCGGGCCTCCTCGAGGTGGAGCCGCTCCTCAATGAGGTCCTGTCGCCGGAGGAAAGGCTCCTCGCGCCCGTAGTTCAGCGTTCCGAGGGTGTCGGTTCCCTTGAACATCATGTGTTCGAGGAAGTGCGCCAGGCCGGTGGCGCCCTCGCGCTCGTTCACCGAGCCGGCCCGGAGGGTGATCATGCAGGAAACGGTGGGCGTCGAATGGCGTTCCACGATGAGCGCGAGCATTCCGTTGTTCAGACGGTACTCGCGGACCCGGAGGGCGAGGGCGGCTTCGTCTTCCTGGGCGCGGAGAGGGGCGGTCGCCAGGAAGAGGGCGGCGAGAAGCAGGGTCAGCCCGGCCATGATGCCGGTATCCGTTCGCCCTGAGCGAGGTCGTCCCGAGCCTGTCGAGGGACGACCGAGTCGAAGGGCGGAGATCGGATCGTCCTTCGACTCGCCGGCCGAACGACGGCCGGCTCGCTCAGGACGGGTGGAGTTTCCGTCTAGGAGGATCATCATTCGGTTTTGTCCCAGAGATCGAGCGTGAAGGAATCGGCCGAGGGGTCGGGCCAGATCATCGTCAGGGTGCTCTTCTCGCGGGAGTCCAGGTGGAGCGGCCGCCAGCCGAGACCGGGGCCGTCGAGCAGGCGCTGACAGGGATCGAAGAATCGGATGCGGTAGAGGACATCGAGCGGGCGGTCGGTGCGGCTCTGCACGGTGATGTCGGCCCGCAGGCGGCGGTCGAGGTCGCGAGTCTGAGACACGTCGACGACCTGCACGCGGCCCTCAAGTCGGCTCTCGCCGCGCTCGGCGAAGGGGTCGCGGTCGCAATCGCGCTCCGGCGGGACCCGTTCAGGCTCGATGACGACGCGCGGGTCGTGCCGGCGCTCCACCTTCAGGAATCGGCTCTTCGACTCCTCGGGGAAGGGGTCGCGCGGGACGGGGCGAATGAAGCCGCGACATCCCGACGCGAGCGGGAGCAGGACGGCACAAGCGGCGAGCAGGGAAGACGTTCGGCGGACCATGCGGGGACTCCCGCCCGGGCCGCCGGGGGTCACTTCTCCGGCGGCGGGGCCTCTGTCGGGGGGCCGTCTTCCGGTTCCGCGGAAGGCGGCGGGGCGCCGGCCCTAAGCGCGGCCTCCGCGGCCAGGCGCATCGCCCCGACCTCGGCGGCCCGGCGGGCCAGCCCCTCCTTCCTTTTCGTCAATTTCTCCCGTCCGGTTGCGTCCGTTGCGGCGCCGATCTCCCGGTCCGTCGCCGTCAGGGCCTCGGCGTAGGCCTGATCCAGGAGGCGACACTGCTCCGCCAGCGCCGCCCGAAAGACCGGCGCGGGGAGCGATTCGACGTGGAAGTCGCTGAAGAGGACCTCCACCGACTCGCCGTCCGCATGCCGTGGACCCGTTTTGAAGACGAGCATCAGGGTGGGATCGATCGAGTCGGCGGTGACCGGCGGGAGATAGCCGTATCCGGCCTGCGGATCGGCCGGGCAGTGAAACAGCCCTTCCTCGCCGGGGAACATCTCCGCCTGAACCGCGCCCAGGTCGTCGGGGAAGTCCCCTCCCCCATGGGCATCCACCCAGGCGGCAATTCCGGAACCGATCTCGCGGAGGTGGTTCGCGCAGTCGATTTCCTCCCGGCGGGCCTTTCCTCCGCCCAGCATCTCCGGGATGAGGAGGAAGGACAGGCCGGAGGAGAGCGCCTGCGCCGAGAGCTTTGAACTGCCCACCACGAGGAGCCGCTCCGGCTCTTCGAGGGTGGCGGCCACCCCTCCCCCCTCCGCCGAGATCGCCCCGATCAGATCCCGATCGGAGGGGGAGAGCCCTCCCTCCGTCGAGAAGTTTCTCAGGAACCAGCCCGTGTCGTAGTAGATCAGCTTGGAATGCCGGGTCGGCAGGGCGGCGAGGGCCCCGGTGAACTTCGGTGAGAGGGCGAGCCCCCCGCCGGTTCGACCGGCGTCGATGGCGGCCTCGACCGTGGCCACCGATGGCGCGAAGACGATCGAACGCCCCACGGCGGCGAAGTGGATTCCGTCCGGTCGTCCCGATTCGTGAATCGGGACTCCCTGATAATCGCGCTTCAGGTAGGGAGTTCCTCCGTTCGCCTCACGGAAGACCTCGCCCTCGGCGAGGCGGTCGAGGAGCCGGAGGGCCGCGGCGGGCTCCTTCACCTCGATGCAGATCCCGGGTTCGGGGTCGGGTGCCTTCGCGGTCCCCGGCAGCAGGAAGAGGGCGGCCTCGTCGTCCAGGGCGGAGGCGAGTTCGTCCCACGGGACGCCGAGTTCCTGCTGGGCGCGCTCCATCTGCTCGTCCATCTCCTCCGGGGTCTGGTCGTCGAACAGGGCGCTGTGCTCCCCCAGCCAGCGGCGCACCCGCTTCCACCCCGCGGCGGGATCGGGGATCGAAAAAAAGACCGCGAGGCCCGCCGGGGCGGGGACGACGGCGGGGAGCTCCTTCGGCCCGGCCTCCTGCCGGATCGCCTGATAGAGGGAGACCTCCCCGGTCCCGTCGAGCGCGAATCCCCCCAGGACCTGGTCGCCCCGCACCGAACTCCACGTGACGATCGAGCGGAGACCGCGGAAGCCGACGTGCGCCTCCGCCTTCTGGAACTCGCGCAGGGCGTCTCGATCCAGGCTCTCCTCCACGAGTCCGAGGATGCGGTCGAGGTCGGCGGAACCGAGCGAGCAGGTGTATCCGCCGGCGGCCGCCCGGGCGGCGGCGAAGCGGGGGGTGTCGGCGAGGGACTCCGGCGGGCCCGGGGCCTCCGGCGGCGGAGGCGGCCGTCGGACGCGCCCGACCGACGCCTCGAGGGTCGGCCGGTCGTTCGAGAACCAGGCGATCGGCCCGTCGAGGGCCGCGTAAAGCGAGGCGCCGAGCAGGGCCTCCGGATCGGGGAGAGGGGCGCCCGGTTCGGGTCCGCCGGGGGGCGTTTCGACGGGCCCCCGGAGCGGGATTTCGTAGGCGGCGCCGCCGAGGATCGGGGCGGCGGCACTCGCGGTCTTTTTTTCGACCTCGGCGTCGAGAAGGCGGCGCAGGAGACCGGGGTCCACGGTGCGGATGGCCACGAGGGTGGTCGCCCGGACTTCAGCGCGCGTCGCCCCGGGATCGCTCCCGGGCAGGGGCGGAACGGGGAGGCGGAGCTCGGTCAGGGCGAACATGGCGTCGTCGAGGTTCTCCGCAAAGGTCCGGATATCGGTTCCGAACTGCTCCGAGATCCGCTCGACGAATTCGTCGGCGGCCCGGGCGAATCTCCTCTCGATCCGGGCCCGCCGATCCGCGGGGACGGAGGCCAGAGCCTGCTCCTTCGCCCTCGCCCAGAGATCGCGAAGACCGACGCCCTCGAGGTAGACCAGCGTCTCCGGCGGACAGGCTCGGGCGTAGTCGGGTCGGGACGCGGCGGCGGCCGGCGGGGCCGGCGGGCCGGGGAGAGGGTCCTGGGCGGGGAGAATCGAAGCGATCAGAAGGAGGGCCAGGATCAGGGGCCACCGTGCGTTCATCTCGACCTCCGGGAGGCGGTGACGATCATCGCGCATGCCGGGGAGCAGCCTATCACGAAGCGATCAGGACGGCAACAGGCGCTTTGGTCGCGAGGGGCCAGCCCTGAGGGTGGGGCGCCCTTGCCTGAGCCGCCCCTCGTTACGCCCCGTAGCGCGTGCTACGGGGCTACTCGGGGCTACGGTGTACCTTTCATGGGTGATCCGGGTTGGAGAGTATAGGCGCACTCAAGTGGACCCGACGATTGACACCGCGGGAAGGGCCATGCTAGCCTCCGGTCCCGGTCCACCCGATTCCCTGGAGGTGTCCATGCGTTCCACTGTCCGACGGCTCGCCGTGTCGCTCCTCGTTCCGTTCGCGCTCGCCGGCTGCCACTCCTGGCGCCGGAGCGCCGCGCGGGACTTTCAGGCCTCCTTTCCGCAGCCCCGCGAGGCCGCGCAGGAGGCGATCGAGATCTCCCAGGCCACCGAGGGATACGGCGAGGACCGCATCCGCGCCCTTCTCGGCGACGACGTGAGGATTGTCGTTCACGTGGAGGTCGATCTCTCCGCACGGGAGGTCTACGCCTCGGGGGTCGATCCCAGCCGGGTGGTGGAGGTGAGGGAATCGCATTCGGAGGAGGCGGCGAGGGAAGGCGCGCCGCGCGGGTGTGAGGAGCCCGAGGAGGGCGGTGAGGGGGAGGAGGGGGGCGAGGAGGATGAAGAGGGGGACGAGGGCGAAGGCGAGGGGTGCGGGTCGGCCTGCGGTTCCGGGTCGTGCAGCGAGGAGCAGTCGGCGGAGCGCGAAGTGGAGCGCGAGACCGGCGAAATGCGCGTCCACTCGGTGGAACGGCCCTACCGCGTCACCCGGCGGACAGCCACGCTCCTGGTGCCCGGGTCATGGCTTCGGAGCGATGACGCGGTCGACCGATACCGGATGATCGTGGCCACCGCCATCGGAGCCGATCCGGGCGAGGTAACCGTGGCGCCGATCCCCGGGACGGAGGGGGAGATGGAGCGCGGGGAGGAGGACGACTGATCGGAGGGGGCGCGCCGGGAGCAGCGGTAGCGCGAAGGTCCGCGCGCCCCGAGCCTTACTCCCCGCCGATCTCCTTCTTGAAGTCGATGAAGAGCCGCACCACGTCGTTCAGCGAGACCCGGTCGTCCCGCAGGATGCCCAGCAGGCGGTTCGCGCGGCCCTGGTAGGCGGGATCCAGTTCCTTCGCGGCATAGCGCTCGATCGCCGGGATGGCGTTCGCGCTGTGATGGACATAGTGGAAGAAGGCCAGATCGAAGAGCGCCTTCGTCTTCACCTCCTCGTCCCCGGAGCGGTCCAGAATCGACTCGAGCTTCGGCACGACCCTCTCCACATTCGCCCTCGTGGTGATGCCTCCAACCATCTCCACGAGGTCTCTCTGTCCCCGCGGATCGCCCTCGTGGTCGAGCGAGTCCAGAAGGTAGTCGGTGACGCGCGGGTCCTGATTCTCCGTGAACGCGGAGTAGCCGGCCCGGCGGACGGCGGGGTCGGGGGAGCGGTCGATGGCGTCCATCAGGGCGTTCACGGCCCGATCCTCGCCGGCCAGGCGGCTCTTCAGCACCGCGGCCGCGGCGCCGAGGAGTTTCGGATCGCGCTCGGTGATGAACAACCGGCTCAGCCGCTCGACTTCGACCGACGGAACCGTCGCATTCGCCGCGTTGATGGCCACGAGCAGGAGGGCGCGTTTCAGCGGGTCCGTCTCGTTCCAGAAGTCGGCGAAGATCTTGTCCACGGCGGCGGCCCGCTCGACCGGGTCCTGCATCGCCTTGATCGTGTTTCCGAGGGCCACGGCGGTGGCGAGCAGGACTTTCGGGTCGCTCTCCCGGCCGAGGCGGGCCACGGCGTCCTCGACGGACAGGGGACCGGGCGGGGGCGGCGGAGGAGGCTTGGGCGCGGGGGAAGGGGCGGCCGCGGGGGGGAGCGTAGGAGCGGGCGACGGGGCGGCGGAGTCGGGACCCGGGAAGGGCGCGGCCTCGAGGCGTCGGTCGGCCGGAGCGCGGGGGTCCGGGCGTTCCCGCTCCAGTTCCGCGAGGCGCGACTTCAGCCGGGCCACTTCGCCGGAGGCGTCGCGGGCGCCCTCCGGCCTGACCGGGGCGTCGCGAGGCGGATCGAGCCGTCCGCCGGCGGCGAGGGCGCCGAGCGTCAGCCCGCAGCCGAGGAGCGCGCCCCCGAGCGAGAAAAAAAGACTTCGGAGCAGGGTCGGGTTCATGGGGGTCGGCGCCCGCTACTTCTTCGGTTTCTGCGCCGCCTCCCGGGCCCTGAGGTCGGCGATGGCGTTGGCGGCAAAGTCGCGCACCTTCGGCTCGGGGTCCTTGGCCAGCTCTTCGAGGGCCGGGATCACGGAGGCGTCTCCGATCCGGGAGAGGATGATGGTCGAGTTGGCCCGCACCCGCGCGTCCGGGTCCTTCGTGAGCGCCAGCACCGCGGGCACCGCCTCCTTCCCGAACTGGATGAACGTCTCCACCGCCTCCGACCGGACCCCGCGGTCCTCGTTCCGCATTCCGCCGGCCAGCACGGCATATCCCTCCTCGCCCCGGCCGCAGAGGACGAGCGCCCGACCCGCCGCCATCGCGACCCCGGGGTTGAGGTCTTTCGTGGCCTTCGCGAGCGCCTCCACGGCGTCCTTGTCCTGGAGCGTGCCGAGGTACAGCGCGCTCACCCGGCGCGTGATGGCCTGCGGCGACTCCAGCGACTTCCGGAAGATCGGAGCGGAGTCCCCGCGGAGCATCTCATACAGACCCTCTCCGGCCCACTTCGGGATCGCCTCGGGCACCTCGTCCGCCTCGCCCGAGTCCTCCAGCGCGGCGGTCAGGGTCTCGACCGCCTCCTTTCCGTCCGTGTCCCGGAGGGCGAACAGGATCTGTCTCTGGAGCGGCATGTCGGTGTGGTCGCGTTGGCGCGGGACTTCCTTCCAGGCGAGGGCAAGGATCGCGGGCAGGTCCTCCGGCCGCTGGATCGAGAGGCTGAAGAGGGCCGCCTCGCCCGTCGGCCCGTCGGGATCGCGGAGCGCCTTCGCCAGGGCGGTCACCACGGCCGGCGATTTCGGCGCCGAGGCGAGGCGGGCGGCGGCGATCTGCCGCACCGTCGGCCGGGAGTGGCCGAGGAGGCGGAGCAGCACCGCCGTTCCGGCCTCGTCGAGGGCCCCCTTCCGCGAGTAGCTGAGGATGTTGGACTCCTCGGGCGTCAGGCCGAGGGCGGCGAACGCGATCGACTCCAGTTCGATCAGCGCCCGCGTCTCCGCGATGATGCCGCGATCCAGCAGGAACGCGGCGCTCTGGCACCGGTTCGGATCGTAGGGGGCGGCGGGATCGCCGGCCGGGAAGAGGTCCCGGAGCGGGATGAGCACCTCCGTCGTCTCCCGCTCGAAGTGCTCGGCGGCCCGCAGGCACTGGCTCTTCGCCGGCTCCTCCAGGTCCTTCGCCAGATTCTGCAGGAACGGCACCGTCTGCGAGCGGGCGTCCAGCCACCACGCCGCGTGGTAGGCGGTCCGGCCCCGCGGACCGGGATGGTCGCCCTTCAGATAGTCGGCCCACACCCGGTAGGCCGAAAGGCCGAACCCGTTCAGGGACGGCCCCGGGAGGGCGCCTCAGCCTCCGCGGACCGGGACCCGGTTGGCGTGGCCGATGGCGTCGATGATCGCCTCCGTCGCCGCCTGCTGGCGGGAAAGCGGCCTGGACTCCGGCGTCAGGAACTCGACGTAGAACCAGGAGGCGTCCCAGTTCGCGTACGGGACGGAGCGGTAGGCGCCGCTCGTGTTTCCCGCCGTCTGGTAGAGGAACGCCTTCGCCCCGTCGTCGTATCCCACGCAGATCGCCTGCTCCCCGTCGCCTGTGCCGTCCAGCACCAGGACCGGGTTTCCGGCGTCGATCGAGGCCCGGATTTTCGAGTGGACCAGATCGACGGGCGTGGTCCGCTCGGTGCAGCGATCGTACTTCATTCCGCAGGCGCGCGCCAGGGCGGGGATGAGCGGCTCCATTTCGCGTCCTTCGCGGCAGCCGCAGCCGTTCGAGCAGATGACGGCCCGGAACGCCGTCCCGCTCAGCCCGGCGGCCATCGGGTAGTCGAGCGCGGGGTCGTTCCGGCGGCAGAGGAGCCAGGCCGCCCCGAGGGTGGAGTTGCCGGTCCGGATCGGGTCGATCTTCGGGATTTCGACCCGCTTCGAGGCGGGCTTCGGCGCAGGCGGGGCCTCTTCCTGGGCGGAGGCGCCGGAGGCGAGGAGAACCAGCAGGAGGGCGGGAAGGGTCCGGTTCAACATGGGAGGCTCCTTGGGAAGACGGGCTGGATGATGATACGGACGCCGCGGCCCCGGCGCAAGGCAATCCGCCCGATTCCGGCCCTGCCGTCACTGCCGCGAGCCAAGGCTTGCCGAGCATCATTCCAAAGTGGTAGCATGGACACGCCTGGAGACTGTCCCGGCAGGCGAAGCGCGGGGGCGGGGCTTGTCCCGATCCCCGTCGGATAAGCTGAATCTCCGTAGGGGCACGGCGCCGGGGATGAGACCATGGAACTCGACCGGGGCCTTCCCCCCCGGCTGGCGGGCACGACATGAAAGTCATCGAAGCGCGCTCCAACGGTTTCTGCTGGGGCGTGAAGCGCGCCACCGACAAGGTCCTCGAACTCTCCGCCCAGCAGAACGGGCCCGTCTACACCTACGGCCCGCTCATCCACAATCCGCAGGTCCTCACCGAACTCGAAGAGAAGAACATCTGGGCCCTCGATCCCGGGGAGAAGAAACCCGGCGAACTGGCGGGCGCCACGGTCGTCGTCCGCGCCCACGGCGTCACCCCGGAGGTCAAGCAGGAGCTCAAGTCGAACGCGCGGCAGTTCCTCGACCTCACCTGCCCGCTCGTCACCCGCATCTCGAACAAGATCGACGTCTACGCGAAAAAGGACTACGACATCGTCATCGTCGGCGATGCCGACCACGCCGAGACCATCGGCCTTCTCGGCTTCGCGCGGGGAAAGGGGCGGGTGGTGGGGGATGCGGCGGAGGCCCGGGCGCTCCCGCGCTTCGCGAGGGTCTGTGTCGTATCGCAGTCGACCCAGGACGACGCCACCTTCAACGCCTGCGCCGAGATCATCCGGGCGAATTCCGACGAGTGCCTGATCGCGAACACGATCTGCGGCCCCACCTACGAGCGGCAGAACGACACGCTCGACCTCACGGAGGAGGTGGACCGCCTCGTGGTCGTGGGCGGGCGGACGAGCGCGAACACCGCCCGGCTCGTGAAACTGGCCGAGGAGCGCGGGACGAGGACGATCTGGGTGGAGCGCGAGGACGAGCTGAATCCGGACGACTTCTCCGGGTGCGAGGTGGTGGGGGTGACCTCGGGCCTCTCGACCCCGACCTGGATGATCCAGCGGGTCATCGACCGGCTGAACCAGATCGGGCAACCCACCCGCCTCTCCCCGCGCCGGGCCCTGCGGGAGACGATCCACTTTTTCGCGCGCTCGCATCTTTTCGTCTCCGGCGGCGCCGCGGCGCTGACGTGGGCCTGCTGCTATCTCCAGCAGATTCCGTGGCGCTGGTCCTACCTCGCCATCGCCGCGCTGTTCGTCTACGCGATGCACTCGGTCAACGCCTTCGTCGACCGGACGCAGCGGATCCAGAAGGGGATCACCGGGATCGGGCTGATCGGCCGCTCGCTGGTGATGCTGTGCGCCTCGGTGGTTCCGGCGGCGGTCGGGGTGACGATTCTCGCCTACCGGCTGGGGTGGATTCCCTTTGTCACGGTGCTCGTCTCGGGGGTGCTGGGCTCGCTCTACGGGACGCGGATCATCCCGGACGGCTGGTCGCGCTACTTCAGTTTTCGCCGGCTGAAGGACTTTCCCCTGGCGAAGGACCTGTCGCAGGCGGCCGGGTGGTCGCTCGTCACGGCCGTGCTGCCGTATCTCGCCACCACGTACGAGTTCGGACTCGTGCACTTCCTGGTGGCGGCCTTTGCCTTCCTGCTGGCCTTTGCCCGGTCGGTCATGATCGGCGTGCGGGACGTGCAGGGGGACAAGATTGTGGGCAAGGAGACCGCCTTCAATGTCCTGGGCAAGCTCGGAACGAAGGTGCTCATGGGCGTGTCGGTGCTCGGGCTCTTCGGTGCTCTGGCCGGGATCGCCGCGCTGACCTCTCCGCGCGAGGTGGCGGTGTGGCTCTTCGGCCTGCCCGCCTACGTCACGCTCATCGGCTTCCTCTACCATCGCCGGATCATCCACCAGGGCAGTCTCTGCGAACTGGCCATCGACGGCCAGTACCTGATCGCAGGGGCCTGCACCGGGCTCTGGCTCTGGATGCAGTAGCCGCTGTTTCTGGACATTCGCCATTCAGCGGCGTAGGTTCCGGGTTTCGCGTTTCGAGTTTCGAGCTGCAGAGGAAGCAGAAACTACGGAACGGCGGGGACTTGTCCCGCACCCTTCCGCTTCTTCTGTTTCCTCCTTCCAACCCGAAACTCGAAACCCGAAACCCGAAACTCGAAACCGCCATGCTCACCATTCTGCACGTCCCCCCGGGCGAGACTCAGCTCGTCCAGGAATCCGATCCCGCGCGACTCTCCACCCTTCTCAGCCGGAAGGGCGGATTCACCTGGATCGACCTCTTCGCCCCGAACGAGACCGAAGCCTCGATCCTGACCGAGGTCTTTCACTTCCATCCCCTGGCGATCGACGACTGCTTCGACAACGTCCACCACCCGAAGGTGGAGGACTATGGCGACTACCTGTTCATCGTCGTGCACGGGATCGTCGCCACGGATCTCACGAAGGAGGCGCTGAAGACGGAGGAGCTGGACATCTTCCTCGGGGACGCGCATGTGGTGACGTTCCACAAGGAGCCGCGCCGGAGCGTGGCCAAGGTGAGGGAGCGGGTGCTCTCGATGCCGGGGCTGCTGGCGAAGGGCGGGGACAGCCTCGTGTACGAGCTGCTCCAGCAGGTGGTGGAGGACTACATGCCCACCCTCCAGCAGCTCGAGGACGCCATCGAGGAGGTGGAGGATCACATCTTCAAGTCGAACCGGGAGGACCTGCTGCAGGACGTGCTGGCGTTCAAGAAGGACGTCATGCACCTGCGGCGGATCATCCTCCCCCAGCGGGAGGTGGCGCTGCGTCTCTCCCGGGGGGAGTTCAAGCGGATCTCCGCCGGGATGGGGATCTTCTTCCGGGACATCTACGACCAGTTCTACCGGGTCGCCGACATGACGGAGTCGTACCGGGACGTGGTGTCGAGCGTGCTGGAGGCGCACCTGACGGTGACCTCGAACCGGATGAACTCGATCATGAAGGTGCTGACTATTTTCTCGAGCATCATGCTGCCGCTCTCGCTGATCGCGGGGATCTACGGGATGAACGTGCAGTTGCCGGGCGAGCCGGTGTCCGCGGACTTCGACGGCGGGAGCACCTTCTGGTGGATCATCGGCGGGATGAGCGCGATCACGCTGACGCTGCTGGGCCTCTTCCGGCGGAGCAAATGGATCTGAGGCGATCGTGCGCGGCACGGCGACGCGGGAAAGGGCGTTTCCGGCTTGACCCCTCCAGGACCGAAGTCTACAGTGAAACGAGGCGAGATTTGCGCCCGAAAGGAGGTTGCGCATGCGACTGACCGAACTTCGCGAGATATCCCGGATGAGCGCCCCGGAGAAGATCCTCCTCATCGAGGATCTCTGGGACAGCGTCGCGTCCGACGAATCCTGTGTTCCCATTCCTGACAGCCACGTCCGGGAGCTAGATCGGAGGAGGAGCAGCCCCGGGACCCTGCTGACGCTCAAGCAGCTTCAAGCGGCGATCGCGAACAGGATGTGTCCATCCTCCTCCCTTACGAGGTTAGGGTTCGCGCAACAACAATTTGAACAAACGCAATCTTGTCATCCTGAGCGAAGCCCCGCCATCCGTTCGGCGGGGCGAAGCGAAGGATCGCCAGCCTGGCCCCAAGACAAGCGCCTTTCTGGGACAGGCTGGCGCTCCTTCGCCTCGCCCTGCGGGGCGAGGCTCAGGATGACAATGCGGTAACCTCTTACCTCCTCCCAACTCCTCTGTTTCAGTGGCCTCAGCGGTTTCAGTGGTTCACCCTGTTCGTTCCGTTGTTTCCGCTTCCCGCCTCCGCCGCGCGATTTCGTCCCGCAGGGCCCGCGCATCCATGAGGTCGGGGGCGATCTGCAGCGCCCGATCGACCTCCCGCAGCGCCGCTTCAAAATCCCGCCGCTCGACGGCCCCCTTGGCCCTTCCCAGGAAGCACTCCGGCTGCCACGGATCGAGTTCGATCGCCCGGGTGAAGTCGTCCGCGGCCGAGGCCATGCGACCGAGCGCCAGGTGCGCCGCCGCGCGACCCACCCAGGCCTCGACGTTCAGCGGGGCCATGCGGATCGCGTCGTTGAACTCCCGGAGGGCGCTTTCGAAGTCGCCGCGGATCAGGGCCTCATCGCCCGCGCGGGCGGCCTGTTCGGCCGCCTCCCAGCGGCGCGTGAGGAGTTCGGGCCGCGCGATCATCTTCTTCACCTGTTCGAGGAGCGCCTTCGGGGCCTTCCCTCCAGTCTCGCGGATCGGTTCGAGGGCCTCCCCCAGCGACCGCACCGGGGAGGTCTCCACCTCATATCGCCGGAGGGCGGTGAGGATGCACTTCGCCACTTCGAAGCCCGTACGGGCGTCCTCCGGGGCGTCGTACTCCTCGGCGATGGGGACGTAGAGCGCCTCCCCGAGGAGCTTCAGCGCCGTCTCAGGGTCCTGAGGGAGTAATCCCCGCGCCTTCTCGAGGAGCACCGGGGCTCCCCTCCGTTCCTTGGCCGCGATGGAGTATCCCAGCGTCGCGAGGGCGACCAGGACAGCGATCACACCGAGTGGAATCCAGAGCCAGAGCATTCTTTGGAGTGCGGCGACCCTTCGACAGGCTCAGGGCGGGGCTCGTCGCCGCTTTCAGTGGCCGGTGAGGAGGCACATCCCGGAAACCGCACGACCGACCGCTTCGGCCGGCGGTCCTTTTCTGTTTCTTCCTTCTCTTCTTCTCGTTTTGCCTCTTCTTCTTCTTCTTCTCTTTCTTCTTCTTCTACTGCTGCTTCTTCTGCTGTCGCTGCTGCTGTTGCAGTTGTTTCTTCTACCGCCGCTGTCGCCCTGTCATTCCAGTGGCTCTCGACTTCCGGCCTCGATCCCTTCGCTTTCGTTCGCGCGGCCAACGCGGGAGGGGCTGTGACGGCGCCCTTGGCCGTCGGGCCCCGCGATTCCTGGTGGCCGGGGAGGGAGTCGAACCCTCATGGCCCCAAAGGGGCCACAGGCTTTTAAGACCTGAGTGTATGCCAGTTCCACCACCCGGCCGAGCGGCAGACGTCCCAACCAGAGTAACACCGGCCTCTGCGCCCCGCAAGCACACGAGAGGGAGCGCTACGTTTCCATGTGACCGGGGCGGACCGGAACCCTGGCTCAGAATCCCCGGAGTGCGAAGTTCCCCGTCCCGGCGACGGCCTTGAGGCCGGTCTGGACGGGCGGAAAGCGGGGGTATTGCGTACTCCATCGGCAATTGCGAAGAGCGGGGACAACCTTCTTCCGGCGGCGAGAGCCACGGCGAGACTCTGGCGGCGGTTCCGACTCGGCTACGACCAGACCCGTCGTTTGTCGCGGCTCGCCAGGGGTCTGCTCGGGATCGTGCGTCCCCGGGCACGAAGAGGGGCCGCGAACCGTCTGTCGCGTGAAGAGGCCGAGACCCTGATCGCGGCCGCCTACAAGCAGGGCGGCGTGCGCGGGCTGATGCTGAAGACGCTGTTCCAGAGCGGGATGCGCGTCAGCGAATTCGCCAGCCTGCGGTGCGAGGACCTGTCGTTCGAGGAGCAGTCCCTCTTCGTCAGCAACGGGAAGGGCTCCCGGGCCCGCTACGTCCCCATTCTCCCGGAGCTGGCGCAGGAACTCCGGACGCATCTGCGGGGGAGGACGGCGGGCGACCTGTTCGAGTCGGTGCGCGGCTCGAAGTTCTCGGCGCGGCGGATTCAGCAAATCGTCGGGGAGTGCGCCCGCCTCGCGGGAATCACCAACAAGCGCGTCTATCCCCACCTCCTGCGCCACAGCGTCGCGACCTACCTGCTCTCGAAGGGAATGGAGCTGGAGAAAATCCAGAAGTTCCTCGGGCACGAGTCCATCGAGACCACGACGATCTACGCCGAATCCACCCCCGACCTCATCCGCGACTCCTACCGGAAGGCGATGGGACGTACGTAGGGCGGTCAATAGACCGGTCTGCCACCGTTTCCCTTTCCTCCGACAGTTGGCGCACGGACTGCCGCAAACCTCTTGCAGTTCCTTCGCGAACATCGCGCCCATGTCGCAGATCGCTCCGCAGTCCGCGCTGGAACTCCAGCGGATCGACCAGCTTCAACTGTTGACCTTCCATCGCCGTCTTCGTACGCTCACGCATGGGGGGGCTCCCTTCTTGGGGACCAGTCCGAGTTTGCTCGTATGGTGGCCCCCCCTCACAATCTGACCGGTACCGGGACTACCCCTCTCAGCCCCCGCGCCAGAAGATGTCTCGATACGGACTTCGGAGATGTGGCGACATGCCGAAACTGGTCGATTTCAACCCGTTGAAGTCCATCGCAATACCCGATGTCGGCCGCGTTCAGCCCCGCGGGCTCATCGTGGTCATTGGGCCTAACTCGTCCGGCAAGACGCAGATGCTGAAGGACATCCAGGCGCGCTTGCTGGGTCAACCTCGCAAACTTGTCGTCTGCGAAGACATCGAGATCCAGCGTCCGCAGGACCTCGACGCGCTGCTCGGTGTTTTGTACCAAGAGGGCCATATCCGGAAGCGGGTCGATGCCAACAACCACCTCGTCATCGACTCCATGATGCCTCATCTGGGGGGGGCTATCCAGCCAAACTGGTCCCTTCAAGAGGGCACGGTCAGGGGCTTCTACCAGAGTGGCGCGAATTCTGAATCGGCCAGCAAGCAGACAGACAAGTTCCTTGAGCACTTCGGGCGCTCGTTCATGTCGTCACTGTTCCTCGACCGCCGGCTCGTCCTGACAAACACGGTGGACAGCTTCGATTACGAGAACAGCTCTCCCACAAACGAACTGCAGACCCTTTACCTCAACCTAGCCGCGAAACAGGCACTCGCAGCGGAGGCGGCCAAGGTCTTCGGCAAGGCGATCTGGCTCGACAACACGCGGGCTAACAAACTGTGCCTGCGCGTCGCCGACGAGGTCCAACTGCCGTCCGCCGAGGACAGGCTCGAGCCGGAGAAGATGCGGAAGTATCGTCTCATCGAGGATGAGGGTGACGGGTTCAAGTCCTACATGGGCACCTGCGTCACGCTGCTCCTGGGGGAGCGGCCGGTCTGTCTCATCGACGAACCCGAGATGTGCCTCCATCCACCCCAGGCTTACGCCCTGGGACGGTTCATCGGCAGGTACGGCGTGTCCACCGAACGCGTCACGTTCGTCGCCACACACAGCAGCCATGTCCTCCGGGGGGTCATCGAGCAGACGAGGCAGCTCGAAATTGTCCGCTTGGCGAGGGTCGGCTCTCGCTTCAGCGGCAAGAAGGTCTCTCACGAAAGCATCCGTGCGTGCATCGAGAAACCGAGCACCAAGGTGGAGACCATCCTCGACGGTCTTTTCGCCGAGGCCGTGACGGTCGTCGAGTCCGAGGGGGACCGGTTGGTCTACAGCACGACATGGGAAAAGCTCGAAAGCGAGTTTCGCCACGACGTCCACTTCGTCTCCGTAGGCGGGACGGGCGGGATCGCCGACACCTGCCGCCTCTACCGAAACCTGAAGATCCCCGTCAGCGTGATCGCCGACCTTGATCTTCTGCGTGAGCTGGACACGCTTGAACGAGTTGTGACTGTCCTCGCGTCGAGCGACGCGGCAAGAGAACTGATGGTGACGTGCCGGGAGATCATCACGCAGGTCAGAGCACTTGGGCCGATCCACGGTGAGACTGAACTACAGGCCCAACTGAAGGCGATTTGCGAAGACAAACTCGATTGGTCGAACGCAGAG
Organism: Planctomycetota bacterium; assembly: GCA_016192525.1. Taxonomy (GTDB): domain Bacteria; phylum Planctomycetota; class MHYJ01; order JACPTZ01; family JACPTZ01; genus JACPTZ01. The sequence continues at coordinate 9,496 of JACPTZ010000171.1, read as the reverse complement.
CAACTCAACCGCGTCCGTCGAACGCTCTCTGAACTCAGTGATGGGCTGTCCCAGACGGCGCGATTGAAAAGCGGTGTGGAGAGTCTGAGTTCGCAAGCGGTCTACCACGGCCTCAAGGCGCTTCTCGTGAGATGCCAGAGATTCGGTCTACACCTCGTGCCGTGCGGGGAACTAGAGGACTGGGTGCCGAGCCTGATGGTGGGCGGGCCGAGCAAGAAGAGGAAGCCGGAGTGGGCGAACGCCGCTGCCAACAGGATCCGGGAGGCGGCGGTAGGGACCGATGACATCTGGGCGTTCATTCGGCAGATGGGGCAATTTCAGCGAGACGAGGTCTTGCGGCTGGCTGGCAGCTTGGTGTCCGTGCCACCCACTAGTTGAAATGTCATGAATCACCCATCGTGTTCGATTTCGGGGAATGTGACCAGTTTCGACGCGGTCCGGCGCACCGGTCCGGCGCACTGGCTACAACGGGTTGGACTTGGGGGGGGGGGAGCCAGAGGGGCCGAAGACTCCGCATCCGATCAGTGCCCCCTCTCGTGGAGGCGTGAATGGAACTCGATGAAGCGCGTCGGCAAGCGGCGGCCCTGTTTGAAGAAATCCGCCCCCCAACCAACCGCGATCTTGTCGAAGTGGGACGGCGGGAGGGCGTAGGACTCGGATTCGTGGAACAGCTCCAGGCCATCACGCCAGCTGGCTTCCCGCTCCCTCAGCTGTTGCACTTCGGCTTCACCCATTTGCTCCAAATGTCGGCATATGGACCTGAAGAGAAGATGCTCTGGGGCATCTGCTTCGACTTTCGTGGCGCTACCTTTGGCTTCGAACATCGCAAGTTCGGTCTACGCGCACTTTGCGAGCGCAGGAACTTGGACGCCCCCATCCTAAACGAGATAGTTGGGCGAGCCCGAGCGCTCACAAATGTTGCCGAGGCCTACCTCACCAGCGGATACGGTACAGCCCAGCTCGCTGCTGGGAGGTTTACCATGCAGAACCTCTACAACAGGCTCGACGACCGATACCGATTCCTGAGAAGTGAGGCGGAGGCCGCCTACTCCAAGCCACCTCCTCCTCCCGTGACGCACACTTCGAATTCAGTGGTCTGCACCGAACACGACTACAGCCGCCCGGATCGAGAAGGCGGCGCATTGGCCGCCGCCGCCGTTGACGCCTACTTCAGTCGCCAAGAACACCTGTTCTGTCTGTCGGCCGCTTTCACCGACAGTGTCCCCCCGGAAGGAACCTTGGAGTTTTTGGGCGGGAACTGGCGCACCAAGGCCCGTGTGGTGCTTGATCTCCAGAATTCGTCAGCGAAGACCTTCTATGACAGGCTGGTGGGAGTGAGGGATGAGTGGAGGAATCCGCTCGCACACGGCGGCTTCCTTTCTGGTGGTGCCTCGCTCTACTTCCATGTCTCCGGCGTGGGAGCGCTTCCGATGCGCTTGCGCCGAACGCCAGCCGGAGCAGTGCTCGGTTTTGCCCTGCCCAGATCCTCGTTCTCAGAGATAATGACCCTGTTCGATTCCTTCGATGCCTTCTTGAAGGGAAGTTCCCTGCGCTTTCCCGTGAAATGGGCGGAGTCCGGGCTTGACCTTTCATTTGCTCCCGAGAGCACCGCCGCCTACCGCTTAGCAATGCAGTCAGAGTCGGACTTCGACGCGCTCCTTGAACAGGTCGCCTACCAACAGGACCGTAGCGCGAACATGGACTTCTAGCGCGGTCGGTCATGCTGGGGAGCCTTCCACAGCGGACCATGCCTGGCTGGTCCGCCGTGAACTCCCGCTCCTGGAGAGCGGGCGCCGTGTGACGATTCCACCTCCAGATTCACCGCAGGTCTCTCGAACGCCAGCGAGCGGCAGTCTTCCGGGCGGCTCGAACGGCTCGGCCGGTGCCAGCGCCGTCAGCCTCGCATCCTCCTCCCTGCGCGGGGACTGGGTTGTCGAAGCCAGAACCTTGCCGAGAGAGTAGCCTGTCGGTACACTGCCTTCCCGATCGTAGGGGCCACTCTCTCACGTCAGCACGGAGGCCGGTTCATGGGCGTTCTCTCGGCGTGCAATCCCCGCAAGGATGTCCTGAAGGGTGACCTCGATGACGCCATCTTCGCCGCTGACTTCGGCGATCTGGTCAGAGGCGAGGCACCCCCCGTCTACCGCGAAGCCAAGACGTTCTTCCAGAACACCCATCCCGCGAAGCAACTCTGCAAGGTCACGGAGGCTGTCTTCGGTCGCCTCGCCAACCCCAAGGAGGGCGGGGCGACCATTCGCCTGAGCACGGGATTCGGCGGCGGCAAGACCCATACTCTGATGGCGCTCTGGCACCTGGCCCACCACATCGACGACCCCGCAATGGGTACCGACCTCTTGCCCGCCGCAGGTCGCCCCAAGAAAGTTGCCGTGGCCGCCCTCGACGCCAGCAAGGCTGGCGTTCCCGTGTTCGCCCGCCACGGGAAGACCACTGTCCACAGCCTCTGGGGTGAGCTGGCCCACGGCCTCGGGGAGGAGAAGGCGCTGAAGGTGCTCGGCGAAGCAGACGACCCCGAGCGCCAACCCGACGAGGCCCTTCTTGAAAAACTCTTTCCGACGGGTCCCGTCCTGCTTCTGCTCGACGAGATCGTTGTCTATCTGGCGACGCTCTCGGAACGTGGCCAAGGCAACCTGATGGCGTTCCTGAACAAGCTGGCTGCGGTCGTCGGCAAGCGCCCCCAGACCGTGCTCGTCGTTACCGACCCCGCGGATCAGCGGGCCTACTCAAAGGAAGCCGCCAAGGTGGGCGACGCCCTGACCGCCGCAGCCACCAAGCTCGATGACCTTCTCGGCCGCCGGGTCACGGACTTCGACCCCATCGGCGACGAGTCCGCCCGCGTCATAGTGCGCCGCCTCTTCGATGTCGTCGATCCGGCGGAGTCCCAGCGCGTCTCGGCCGCCTACCACGCCCTCTATGAGCGGGTTGCCCGCGAGTCCCCAGGGGCCGTGCCTCCTGAGTCCGCCAACGCTGTGTACGCCAAGCGGGTCGTAGAGTGCTATCCTTTTCACCCCCGGCTTCTCGACACCGCGCAAGGAAGGCTCGGCGCGTTGCAGGAGTTCAACAAGAGCCGCGGGACACTCCGCCTCTTCGCCCGCATTCTGCGGACTGTGTGGGAATCGAAGCAGGACCTGGACCTAATCACGGCCGGAGACCTCGACTGGTCCAGCCCACGCATTCAGGCCGACCTCCTCCAGCGCCTCCGGCGCGACAACTTCAAGTCAGCCGTCACCTCCGACATCGGAAAGCACGCTGCGGGACTCGATGGCGGCACCCGAGGCATCCACGTGCGCGCTGCGTCCGCCCTGCTCCTCGAAAGCATCCCCATGCAGTCCAACGGCGGCCTCACCCCCGCCGAACTGACGCTCGCCGTCCTTCGGCCGGAGGAGGCCGGTCCCGAACCGTCGGAGGCCCTCGACCGGCTGGCTGCCGTCTGCTGGCACACGTATCCGACCCCGGGCGGGAGGGGCTGGCAATTCCGATACGAGCCCAACATCATCAAGCAGATCGAGGAGCGGATGGGGCAGGTTCCCGTGGAGGATGCGAAGAGCCGCGTTCTAACGGAGGCTCAGTCGTACTTCGGCGGTCCGGCCTTCCAGGTCAGAGCGTGGCCGACCAGCGCCCGGCAGGTGCCCGAGTCGGCGGAGTTGCAACTGGCCCTCTGCGAGGACGAGAAAATCGCCAAGTCGGTCTGTGCCAATGCCGACGACAGCAACCCCAAGGCTCCCACTCCGCGCCTTTTTCAGAACGCCATCGTCGCTGTTACCGCTTCCGGCGTCTCTTTCAACGCCGCTCTCGATAAGGCCCAGCGTCTGCTTGCGGCGGAAGCCATCGAGCGCGACCACAAGAGCGGCGACACCGCCCGCATCGCCCGCGATCAGCTCCAGAGGGTCAGGCCGGAACTTCTACGACAGTTCAGGATTCAGACCTATCGCGCCTTCGACCGAGTCGTACTCTCTGGGGGCGTCTCCTACCCGCTGGACGAACAGTTCCAGGTCGCAGAGGACCAGATGCTCCAGCGCCCGCAGGGGCAGGCATGCCTTCGGAAGTTCCTCGACAGCAAGAATCTGCTCTACCAAGCCGATGCGGCCCTGGATGTCGGACGGTTCCTCAAGGACGTCCTGCCCGGCGCGGTCCCCCAGGCCGACTCGCCGGAGGTTTACACGGCGCGATCGGTTCACGAGCGTTTCCTCGGAGCCCCCGGTTTGCGTCTTCTTCCCGATGCCGCCGTCGTCCGGCAGACTCTCTTGAAGGCAGTCTCGGCAGGCAGGATGGTTGTCCGTCTCCCCGACGGCCGGGCTTTCGACAACAAGGGATGCGTCGAGGGGCCGGAGGGCTCCCGCCGTCGAGTCGATGGCACATTGACGACGCTGCCGCTGGAGGACTCCGTGCTCGTTGCGCGGGCCGATTCGGCTGCGGCCGAACGATGGCTCAAGGCAGACGCCCCGAAGTCACCCGGCGAAGCAAAAAAGGGGGGCGGTGTTCCCCCGCCCCCTCCCCCGCCCGCCCAAGTGACGGCGACGACATGGGACAAGGCCATTGAGTACTCCCAGGATCGTCCGCTGACCCGACTCGATCTTCGCGCTACGACGCCCGCCGGTGCGGCTTCACTAGCTGCATTGGCCCAGCCGCTGGGCGCGGACTCGCTCACTTTGAACGTCAGCCTGAACGGCCTCATGAAGGACGGCGGCTCCGTCAATTTCGCCGCCCTCGATGTGAAACCCACGCACCCTACGAAACCTCTCGCCATCGCCCAAACACTCTTCAATGCGGTCGAAGTCTCCGCCCATTACGAGGCCGTACTCAGCTTGCGGTTCGGTTCTGCAGGGCGGACCGGCATGGAGTCCCCCTTACGCGCTCTTTCCGAGAGTGCGCCGGATGCGATCTCGCCCGAGGCTCACTTTGAGAAGCCTTCAGGAGCACCGCAACCCCATCGCGGTCGGTAGGACTTGCCATGCCCGATACAGCCGTGGCTGTGCCCCGGACATCCCTGAAAGTGCGAAACGCCTCCTTTGCGCTTCGCGTCGTCCGGCGCAGAGCGGGTGACGCTGCCGTGCTCTACCGTCGCCGCCTGACAATCCGGGGCGACGAGCGCCTCGACCGCGTCGCGTCGATCTCCCCACTGGCCTTCTCGGCCGCCGCGCCTCTCCTTCGCGCTGCCGTCGCCGCCGTCGCAGGACCCGGCGCCAGACTGACGACCGGGCCGTTCCACCCGTTGGACGCGGACTGGGGCGCCCGTGTCGCCTGCTACGCCATCGTCGCGTCGGGGCTCCGGAATCCGGAACGCCTCCACCGGGCGGTGTCCCACCTCCAGCACGCCGACGGCACCGAGGCCGCGTGGTGGCTTGGCCTCATGACCCGCCCCGGCGGGAAGCGTGCCGTGCGCGCCCTCCGCATCCTCGTGGAAGCTGTGAAATGAGTCGCCCGCCTCCCCGCCTCCTGATCGAGGACTGGCTCCCCGCCGCGGCGATCGGGGTGGAGTGCATGCGGGAGCGGTCTACGGGGCAACAGCCGCCCGACAAGCGGCTTCACGTCTGGTGGGCTCGCCGCCCGCTCACGGTCTCCCGCGCCGCCGTCCTCGGCTCGCTCCTCCCGGCCGACTTTCCACGCGAGGTGTTCGAGCGGTTGCTAGGATTTTGGGGGACCTCGAAGCAGATTGTAGACGCGCAAAAAATACTCGACTGGGCGCGCACATCGGGAGAGCGGGTGGACAATCCCCACGGAGGGCGGGCGTTCAAGGGCGGCCTGCGTGAGAGCGATCTCGAAAGAGCTCATGTCGCCGCGGAGAGGGTGTGGGGGAAAGACATCACTGTGATCGACCCGATGGCAGGCGGCGGCTCGATCCCTCTAGAATCCGCCCGACTCGGCTTCCACACGCTGGCGAACGAGTACAATCCGGTCGCGTGTTCCATTCTGGAAGCGACCGTGGACTATCCGCTTCGCTTTGGCGAGGAACTCGGTCGAAAAGCCCGACAATGGGGCGCCGAACTTCGTCGTCGGTTCAATAGGCGCATGGAGCACTTCTACCCGAAGACAGGGCAATTGCCGCCGCACTGCTATGTCTTCGCCCGCACCGTTCCCTGCCCGGACACGCAGTTCTACACACCGCTCGTCCCCGACTGGCACCTCCTCAAACCAAAAACCGGGTTGTGCGTCGCCGCCTTGCCCATTGTGGACAGGAAGGAAGGCACATGGACGGTGGCGATCCGAGAAATCGGTGCCCGTGCCGGGCAATTACGCGAGGTCTCGCCGCCCACGTTTGGTGACGCCAAGGGAATCTCGCTCTTCACCGGCCACCAGATTCCGACCGATTACATCAAGACCAAGGCGCGGGCGGGCCAGATGAAAAGCGCCCTTTACGCCGTCGCCTTCAAGACCCCGCAGGGCATCAGATTCCAGCCGCCGGAGCAGGAGGATCTGAATGCACTCGCGGAGGCGGAGAGGGAACTCAAGCGCCTACGGCTGGGGTGGGAGAAGGCGAATCTCATACCGACGGAAGCGCTCCCGATGGATACCGAGTCTTGGACTCATGGCAACACATCTGCGCAATATGGCGCGACCCATTTTGCCGACTTGTTCTCGCCGCGTCAGATTCTTTGCATGGGCGTGTTGGTCGAGGAGTCGAGACGCATGCAGTCTGAGGTACTTGCGGCAGAAGGGGCCGAAATGGCCGGTGCAATTGTTCACTTGCTTGCCTTCGTCATCGACAAGCTTCTGTCCCACAATTCGAGACAAAGCCGCTGGGACCCGGGAGCTACGAAACTAACAAACGCATTCGAGCGACATGACTTCGCGTTTCGTGCGGTCCCGGGCGAGATGGCCTTGTGCAATGCCGGGTCCGGCTTGGATTGGGCAATCGACAACGTCCTTACGGCATACGACAATCTCTCGCAGTTGCCAAGGTGGAGTGAAGCCAAATCGCCTGAAATCTCACAAGGATCAGCGACCACCCTACCACAGCTTGCCGACGGCACAGTCGCAGCCGTCGTCGTCGATCCACCCTATGCCGGCAATGTCCTCTACTCAGAGCTGGCTGACTTCTTCTATGTTTGGCTGAAGCCCACTCAGGGACACCGTCACCCGGAGTGGTTTGCAACTCACCTCTGCGAGCGCGACCACGAAGCCGTCGTCAACATTGCACGCTTTCGTGACGGCAAGACGAGAGGCGGCAAGGGAGGTGCGGCAGGACTGCCCAAAGGCAAGGCACAGGCGTTCTATCAGGCAATGATGACCGACATTTTCCGGGAGTGCCGCCGCATCCTGCGCGAGGACGGCGTCCTGACGGTCATGTTCACCCACAAGAAGCAGGAAGCGTGGAAGGCGCTGTTTGAGTCCCTGATCCGTGCCGGGTTCACCATCACCGCCACGTGGCCGGTCAAGACCGAGAGCGAGCACAGCCTCCACCAAGCGAAGAAGAATGCGGCACAGAGCACGGTGATCCTCGTGGCGCGGAAGCGGCCCCCCGGCGCGGGCGTCGGCTACTTCGACAGCGCCATGCAGAGGGAAATCCGCGACAAGGCCCGTACCTCCGCCGGGCGGCTCCAGCGCGAGGGGCTCAACGCCGTGGACCAACTCGTCGGGTCCTTCGGCCCCGCCATCGAGGCCTACAGCCGCTACGACGAGGTGAAGACGGACACTGGCGAGCCTGTCGGTGTGGAACGCGCCATCGACGAGGCGTCCCGGGCAGTGAGCGTGTGGCGCGAAGAACAGCTCGCCACTCGCGGTCTCGAAGGTGTCGAGCCCGAGGGACGCTTCGCCCTTCTTTGCTGGGATGTCCTCGGCGCCGCGGAGTTCCGGTTCAACGAGGCGAAACTGCTCGGCAACGCCGTCGGCATGGACGTCGATCGCCTCGTCGCGGCCGGGCTCGTCGAGAAGTCCGGCGAGAAGATCAAGATGCTGTCCGCGAAGGACCGGCGGCGCAGCCGGGCGTTGGAGCACGAGGAGGTGATGGACACGTTGTTCGGGCCGGTCGCTGTTCCGAAGAAGCGGACGAAGAAGGAGGCCCTGAAGGTCCACCCGAACGATCCGAAATTCCGCACGACGCTGGACGCCTGTCACGCGCTGGCCCTGCGCTTCCTGGAAGCCGACGGCAAGGCGGGCGGGATCGGTTCCGCAAAGGCCCTCGCCCGTCAGCAACAGTGGACGAAGGACTCTCCCGTGGCCCGGTTGATGGAGGCTCTCGTCCGCGCCGCCCCGGAAGCCCTGCGACACGAAAAGGGCAAGACATCCACCGCCGCTCAGTTCCCGGAGTTCCGAGCATGGCACGCCCTGCTCGAACCGCTCTTCGGCGCGAAGCCCCCGGACTGGACGGAGAAGAAGTCCCCACAGCGCACGCTTGCTGGCTTCGCCGAAGCGACTGGGAGCGAGGAGGACTCGGAGGAGTCCGATGAAGCCGACAACGGAGAGGGGTAAGGTCGCCTGGAAGCGGTTCCTCAACGGGCCGGATCAGGAACTCGTGGAGTCGCTCTACGTTCCCGCCTTGGGCGAGGCGCTCCGGTACGACCGCTGTTGCGCCTACTTCTCCAGCTCTGTATTAGCCGCCGCCGCACGAGGGTTCGGGCGACTCATCGAACGGCTGGAGGCGATGGGAGAGGCTGCGCCCAAGCCTGCCGTACGGCTCGTCGTCAACGAACAACTGCTGGAAGAGGACGTCCGGGCGATGGTCGAGACAGGCGATCTCGCCGGGATTGAGGAACAACTGAAGCGTCGCTTCAAGACACCCAAGGAAATCCTCGAAAAACAGCGCCTGGCGATGTTGGGCTGGCTGGTCAAGAAGGGCCTGCTGGCGGTCCGCGTCGGCGTGATGCGTAGCGGCGGAGGCATCGTCCACGCGAAGTACGGGATTGCGACGGACCCGGCCGGCGACGCGGTGGTGTTCAGCGGAAGCGGGAACGAGTCCGAGCAGGGACTTCGAGCCAACTACGAGCAGCTGGAGATATCCACGTCGTGGGGAGATGCTGACCGTCACGGCCATTTCACGCGACAGTTCGAGGCGCTCTGGAAGGACGAGCACCCCGACGTCCACACGGTCTCACTTCCCGAGGCCCTCCGCCTCCAGTTGGTAAAGTTCGCCCCGCCGGAACCGCCGCTCACGGAGCCATCGAATGCGCTGGCCCGGCAGAAGGCGGCGATGCTGCTGCGTTTCGCCGTGGAAGCCCCCTACCTGACCAACGGGGTGGCTGCCTGCGACGCGACGGCCATAGTCGACCTCTGGCCGCACCAACGTCATGTAGTCGAGACCACCGCCGCGGCGTGGCCGGAGGGGCGACTTCTCTGCGACGAAGTCGGCATGGGCAAGACCATAGAGGCGATCCTTGTCCTCCGGCGGCTGATGGCGGGGCGCGGAGTGAAGCGAGCCCTCATCCTCCTCCCGGCTGGACTCCTCAAGCAGTGGCAGGCAGAGTTCCGCGAGAAGGGGGGCATGAACTTCCCGAGGCTGGAGGGGACATCCCTTGTCTGGCCGGACGAACGGATCGAACGG
>JACPTZ010000170.1 GCA_016192525.1 Planctomycetota bacterium | reverse complement strand
CGGCGGGCGAGGGATTATTCGACTGCTCCCAAGCCCCATCCCCTAACCCCTGCCCCCTAACCCCTGCCCCCTATCCCCTGTCCCCAGTCCCCTGCTGTTGGTGCGGAAGGGGGGAGTTGAACCCCCATGAGCGTGAGCCCACTAGGTCCTGAACCTAGCGCGTCTGCCAGTTCCGCCACTTCCGCACGTGAAACTCAAGTATCTTCGTCCACCACGACGCGGTCAAGCAAAATGCCCGCCTGGGTCTACATGGTCCGCTGCCGCGACGGGTCGCTCTACACCGGCGTCTCGGCCGACCTCGACGCGCGCGTCGCCGCTCACAACGCCGGCCGGGGAGCAAAATACACGCGGAGCCGCCGACCCGTGGCGCTCGTCTGGTGCGCCCGGGCAAAGTCGCTGTCCGAGGCCCTTCGACGCGAGTGGCGGCTCAAGCGCTGGTCCCGCGCCCGGAAACTGGCGCTGCTGAAGAGCGCTCCCAGAACTCCGCGATCCCGCGCGGGGTCGCCCGCCAGACCCCTTGCGACTCCGCCACCTCCGAGAGGAACTGCGCGTAGACCCGCAGGTATTTCGGATTCGCGCTGAAGTGCGGCTCCGGATGCGCCGTGAGAACGGCCAGCCCCCCCACCTCCCGCAGCCACTCCCACTTCATCCGCCAGATCGCCAGCACCTCACGCGGAGAAAGTCCCGCCAGAATCAGGGTGGAGTCGAGCGGCAGGGTGAGCGGAAGCTCGACCAGACCGTGATGCCGGAAGGGCGCCACCACTCCCCCGCCGGCGCCGCTGTCGGTGTCCGGAATCGTGGAGTCGTACCGGACATGCTTCGGGAGGATGTCGAACATCGGCCCGGACCGGACGAGCGAGGCGGAGCGGAAGCCGGCGATCCGGAATCGTTCGATGAGCGGCCGGCAGGCCTCGAGACGTCGCCTGATCTCGCGCGGCGGGAGCGATGCCAGCCGGTTGTCGTGATTGTAGTCGTGTAATCCGATCTCGTGGCCGGAGGAGAGAAGAGAGTCGTAGAGCGCCTCGTCGTGACCGTAGTGCCTCCCCACCACGTACCAGCAGGCCCGGAAGCCGTGTTCTTCGTCGATGGCGCGCAGGGTTCGGATGTGGCGAACCCCCTCGGCGTCGTCCACGTCGTGACAGAGGGCAAAGGCCACGCGGGCCCCGTCGGGCCAGACGGGCGGGGCACCGGGCGTTCCGGGACCGAGGAGCCCCGACAGGATCGTCCACCCCGGCTCGATCGGCCACTGCGGGAAGGGGGAGGTGCGCTTCCGCGACCTCCACCGTTCGGTCATCCGTCCCAGGAGCAGCCGGAGCGCGTGCGGAATCCGATGGTAGTGGAACGGAAGGCGGCTCGTGACGGGAGCCGGCACGTTCGTGTAGCGCTCTTCCGTGAGATGGCTGAAGGTCTCGGCCGGATCGAAGGCGAGGTGGAGGCGGCCTGAGGCGCGTGTGATGAGGGGCCGCGGCCCGGCGTCCGCGTCGATCCACGCGAGCGGTTCGCCGGGAAGCGTCAGCCCCCGGGCGAGCCGCGGAAAGGGGAAGGGAAAGCGGCAGGGCCCGGCCGTCCACCAGCGCGGCCTGATTTCATCCGCCAGTTCGACGGTGGCCAGCACCGGCGGGCCGGAGAGTGCGGGGGACATCAGGCGCGCCGGCGCTCCCTCTTGACGCCGTCAAGCAGGAGAATCTTCATCAGAGACTGGTAGGGTACCCCCTTCTTACCGGCGAGCGCCTTGAGCTCGCACAACAGGGACTCCGGAATTCGGACGGAAATGGAGCGGCTGGTCGGCTTCAGGTTCGGAAGGACCGCCTGCTTCATCCCTGACAAATCGAAGTAGTCCGCCGAATCGTGACCTTCCCAGAAAGCCCGCTCCGCCTCCTCTGACGGAAACTTCGGCAGTCTCTTCAGCCTAGAGGGCATGATAACGCCTCCGTTCACGGCGCGACATGTCACGGGCCGAGATTACTCTAACCCGATCCTTTCTGGCGCAGAAGACAAGGAAGAGCAACCGGTTCCTATCGGTTCTTCCCAAGGCATAGTACCGGTCCTCCCACCTCGAGTGGCGACGGTCGTATCCGACGAGCAAAGGCGCATTGAGGAGAACCTGCTCACATTCCTCACGGGTGACCCTGTGCTTCCTCCAGTTCTTCGCATCATTGCCCTGGTCCCACTCGAATCCTGCAAAGTCGCCGAGGATCGGCACGGAGCAGTCTCCCGGAGTGGAGCCCCCCACGAGTGTACATGAACAGTATATACGCTGTCCGCGTCCGCGTCAAGATGTCCTCCCCCGCAGACGAAACCGGACACTACTTCTTCTTCAGCCTCCACCACAGGGAGAGCAACTCCAGGATCGTGATCAGCACGTTGATCGGCTGGTCGCCCTTGGCGATACCGCTCGTGCGCGGGTGATAACCGACCTCCACCTCGGCGAACCGGCAGCCGCGGTGCTTCGCCATCACCACCACCTCGGCATCGATCCCGATCCCGCGGTGCTCCACGTCGAAGTCGCCCAGCGCGCTTTTTCGGAAGAGCTTCACCCAGTTGATGTCGTGCAGGGTGATCCCGAACAGGATCCGCATCACCCAGCGGAAGACGCGGGTCTTCACGCGGCGATAGGCGGAATCCTGCCGGTGGACGCGGATGCCGATCACGGCATCGGCGTGGTGCATGTGCGGCAGGAACTTCCTGAGGTCCTCGACATCGAACTGGTTGTCGGCCGGGACGAACGTGAGATAATCGAAGCGGGAGTGGGTGAAGCCGGAGCGCTGCCCCCCGCCGTAGCCGATGTTGAACGGGTGATGGATCACGCGGATCGAGGGGTCCTCGATCGCCAGACGATCGGCGATCTCGGCCGTGCGGTCGCGGCTCCCGTCATCGACGATCAGCACCTCGCTCTCGAGAGCGATCTCACGGGCCACCCGGAGGGCCCGGCGGACAACCCCCTCCAGGCTCCCCTCCTCGTTCAGCGCCGGGATCACAATGGAGAGATTGGGCAGACGATCCTCCCCCAAGGCCGGCGAAGCCGGCGGGGCGGAAGGCACGGACGGGAGGACCGGGACCGCGGCCCCCCTCCCGGGCCCGTCCTGACAGAACTCCCGGACCGCGTCGGCCACCGCGCGCTGCTGCTCCTCGGTGATTTCCGGGAAGATCGGCAGGCTCAGGAGCTGGTCGGCGTAGCCGTCCGTCACCGGGTAGACCGCCCCGCCCCAGTTCATCTCGCTGAAGCACTTCTGCCGGTGAATCGGGATCGGATAGTGGATGCCGACGCCGATGCCGCGGGCGCCGAGCCAGTCACGGAGGGCGTCGCGGTGCCGGGTGCGAATGACGTACAGATGGAAGATGTGGTCCCGATCCGACGCCACCGCCGGGGTGACCACCGGCAGCCCGCGGAGCAGTTCGTCGTACCGGCCCGCCGCCCGGCGGCGCGCGGCGTTCCAGTCGGTCAGCCGTCGCAACTTGACCCGGAGGATGGCGGCCTGAAGCGTGTCGAGACGGCTGTTGAACCCCTTCAGATCGTGATGGTACTTGACCCGCTGGCCGTAATCGCGCAGGAGGCGGAGCCGTTCCGCGAGGGCGTCGTCGTTCGTGGTCACCATCCCGCCGTCGCCGTAGGCGCCGAGGTTCTTGCCGGGATAGAACGAGTAGCAGCCGGCGGCGCCGATGTTCCCGCTCACCCGGCCCTTGTACCTGGCCCCGTGCGACTGGCAGGCGTCTTCGACGACCGTCAGCCGGCGCGCGGCCGCAAAGGCCATCAGTTCGTCCATGTCGGCCGGCTGTCCGTAGAGGTGGACCGGCAGGATCGCCCGCGTGCGGCGGGTGAGGCGGGCCTCGAGGGCGCGAACGTCGATGTTGTACGTGACCGGGTCGCAATCAACCAGGACGGGCCTTCCCCCGCACATCCAGACCCCGAGCGCGCTGGCGATGTAGGTGTTGGCCGGAACGAGGACCTCGTCCCCGGGCCCGATCCCGGCGGCCCGAAGCGCCAGATGCAGGGCGTCGGTCCCGTTGGCCACCCCCACGCAGTGGGCGNNNGTGCTTCGCCCCGACGAACCGGGCGAACTCCTGCTCGAATGTCCCCACGACGTCGCCGAGGATGAAGTTCGTCCGCGTGAGGACATCGGCCATCGCCGCATCGACCTCCGGCTTGATCGACGCGTACTGAGCCTTGAGATCGACAAAGGGAACCGGGGCATGAGAAGGCCGGGCCAAGGGCGTCGTGGCGGCCGGAGACGGCGTGGAGGAGGTCGGTGCGCTCATGCGACGGCGATACCTCGTCGGGAGGGAAGCGCGAAGAGTCTACCGGAGTCGGCGCGGGGTGTCAACGCGAGCTCACTTCGATCGCGGGACCCGACGGAACCGCTCCGGGTCGGTCCAGTGGTCGAGATGCCCGCAATCCAGGCAGACCGTGGTGGTGAGCGGCGGGGTGGAACCGGATCCGAACTTCGAGGAGAAACTCGCCTTGCAGGGAATGACACGCGCCCATCCGGTTTCCGAGGGGAACAGAATCGCCCCCATCGGGCCCCAGGGAGGAAAGGCCTCCTCCAGTCGGGCGGAACGGCAGGCGGTGCAGGCTCGGTTCATTTCTTCCTCCTCGACTTCGCCGGCGACCCCGCCCGGGCGCGTTGAAAGGCGTCCACCGTCCCGACGACGCGCGCCGGATTGCCGAAGGCCATCCGTCGGGCCGGGACGTCCTTCGTCACCACGCTGCCGGCGCCGATCACCGCCTCGTCCCCGATCTTCACCTCGGGCATCAGCGTGGCGTTCATCCCGACGATCGCCCCGCGGCCGATCGTCGGCCCCTTCAGCCCCTCGAACCGGACCGGGTACTTGTCGTTCGCCAGCATCACGCCGGGAGCCAGAAAGACGTCGTCGCCGATCTCGGTGTACTGGCACACGTAGACATTGTTGTGGATCCGCACGTTGTTTCCGATCGTGCACCCATAGTCGATGCACGAGTTGTTCCAGATCTTGAGGGCGTCGCCGATCCGGTTCTCCTCGCGGATGACGACGTTGTGACCCGTCTGCAGATCGTCGCCGATCGACGTCCCGCCGTAGATGACCGTGCCGCTGCGAACGCGGGCGTTGCGCCCGACGCGGAGGGAGTGGTCCCGGATGGGGCGACCGGTGCGGGCGCCCAGGATGACGTTCCGGTCCCGGACCAGGCCC
>JACPTZ010000169.1 GCA_016192525.1 Planctomycetota bacterium | reverse complement strand
GGGCGGAGCAGGCCGGCCTTCTGCTGGCGGGTCTGGCCCTGTTCGTTCCCCCGGCGGCCTACGGGACGATCCCGGTGATTACGGAGAGACTCGGGGTGCGGCTCTTCTCGGCGCGGTCCGCGCCGTACCGCGACAACGCCCGGTTCTTTCTTGTCCCCTGGAAGAACGGCACCGATGGGGCGCACCGGTTCGCGCGCGAGGCGCTGTTCGCGGCCGGCCCCGACGGCGTGCTCCTGGCGGACTTCACTCTTCTCGCCCCGCTCGAGTATGCCCAGAGGGTGGAGGGGTGCCTCCCCGGAGTGACGCTGGAGTCACCGGTTCCTCAGCGGATGCTGGAGGATTTGAAGGGAAGATGGTCGGGTCGGCGCGTCTTCCTCGCCGCCATCGACGAGCGCCAGGCGTACGGCATCGACTGGCTGGAGGGGGAGTACGAGTTCCGTCCGGAGGGACCCATCTACGAGGTGATACCGAAGCGCCGCGACTGACAGGGGGGGCACGGGCCGTGGGCGGCCCGTGCCCCCCCGTGCCCGTCTACTTCTCCGTGTTTTCCTGCGCCAGCTGGCGGAGCTGTTCCGCGGCCGCTTCATGGTCCCCCTTCTCCCCGAGGGCGTGGGCGAGGGCCAGCCGCGTGAAGTTTCGCATCTGCTGCTTTTTCGTGCCATCCAGAATCTTCTCGAGCTCCTTCACCGAATCGACCTTGCCCTCCTTCCCGAGGTGCGAGAGCCCCATCTCCGCGATGATCACGGCGGCATGCGGGTTGTCGCACGCCTCGTAGACGTGCTTCACGATCTCGATCATCTCCTTCATCTGCCGGCGGTCGTGGCTGTCCTTGCCTTTCACCGCCGCGGCCACCAGGAGGGGGCTGACCACCACCAAAGCCGCGACCGACACCACCTTCCACTTTCTCGACATGACACGCCTCCTCAGGAAAGAGAGCCTCCGGACGGGGGCCCCGCGGGAGGCGGGGCGGGCGACGCCGGAGAGGGGGCCGCCGCCGGGGGAGGGGACACACCCCAGCACCGGGAAGCAGGACGCATAGATGGCCAGCGGCACGCCGACCAGGATGCGGCCCGCGCGCGTTCCCTCGCGACCGGCGAGCAGAAGGGCGCGGTGGCCCAGGTCTTCGCTCACCGCTGTCGCCCCCAGGAGCGCCGCCAGCGCGCCTCCGACCAGCATGAGGAAGGCCAGCAGATGCCCCACAGGTCCGAGCGCATGGGCCACCACGGCGGAAGCGAACAGCAGGAACGCCAGGTTGATGATTCCGAGGAACAGCGAGCGCGGCCGCGATTCGCGGAGGATCGCCACCGTCGATTGCGTGAGGACCGGCGCCGAGAGGATGACGAGAATCTGGATGCTGATCCCGATGAGAGGGAGCAGGGCGAGCCAGAGAGCGGATCCAAAGACCACCAGGAGCTGCTCGGTGGCCCTGCGGAACGCCGCGACATGAGAGAGAATCTTCCGCCGGCCCTCCGTCTCCGAATCCGGGGCCTCCTCCGATGCCTCTTCCGGCGCCACGGCGAGCAGCGTCAGCGAGGGCCGTCCCATCGCCGGGGCCCCGTCGAGTGAGGCCGGTTGCCGGGGCGTTGCGGGCACATCCGGATCCGCCGCCCGGACGGACCCGCTCGCGAGGATGAGCGCCAGACAGAGGGTGCTGAAGATTCGCTTCAAGGTCGGTTCCTCCGTGACGGCGGCGGCCGCATCCCGGCCCGGGACGTGGCGAGAGTATTGAGACCGAGCGCGGCCGTCCCCAGCACGCACAGCGCGAGCAGGGCGGCCTGCGTGGAGAGGAAGTCCGGGAGCAGCGAACCGGGATCGGAGGGCAGGGCCGAGGGCCACGCGCGGACCGCGGTCTCGAGATCGCCCGCGCGGACCGTCAGTTCCTCCGAGACGGCCGAACGGAGCGTCTCCGCGACGGTCATGTACAGAGACGGATCGAAGAGGCGCTCGGCGCCGAAACCGGCCGAGAGACCGACGCCATAGAGTCCGAGCGCGCAGAGGAGCAGGGCGGCGGCCACGCGCAGCCACTCGACCCGGGGGGCCTCTCTCGGGCGGGGCGCCTCGGACAGGCGGTCCATGATCCG
Source organism: Planctomycetota bacterium (assembly GCA_016192525.1). Lineage (GTDB taxonomy): Bacteria > Planctomycetota > MHYJ01 > JACPTZ01 > JACPTZ01 > JACPTZ01. The sequence goes on along the minus strand of JACPTZ010000169.1, from coordinate 5,246 downwards.
TGTCTTCAGGTCCGCGGGAGGAAAGATCTTCGGCTCGGCGGCCAGGATCCGCTCCGTTTCGAGGAGAAGACGCGCCTCGGTGGCGCACGCCGCGCAGATGTCCAGGTGCTCGGCGCAGAAGGAGTCGTCATCCGGAACGCGGCGCCTGTCCATCAGTTCGTGCAGGCGGTCGATGCAGTCAGGGCAGTTCACGGTCTTCGACTCCTCTGGGAACCGCAACGAGATAGCTGACGGGATTCCACCCCCCCCAGGGGCGACCCTTGCCTGCCCTGCCTGTCCGCAGAAGCCCGAAGGGCGAAGGGCGGTCGCCCCCCTGTGGGAGATGCCTCAATCTCTTGGCGCCGGGCCGCTCGAAAGACCACCCGACAGGCGGGCGGGGGCAAGCCCCGCCCCTACGGCCGGGCGGTTCTGAAGCAGCCACTCAGAGACTCGTCAGCAGAGGTTCGAGGAGTCGCTTCAGCACGGTTCTCGCCCGGTGAAGCCGGTTCTTTACGGTTCCGAGCGGGAGATCGAGCGTCGCGCACAACTCCTCGTACGGCATCTGCTCCAGATAGTGCAGGGTCAGGATCGCACGGTACTCCGCCGGGAGCTTCCGGATCGCGGCCTGGACCGCCTCTCTCCGGGACTGATGTCCGAGGTGGACGGTCACGGGATCGTCGTCCGTTCCGGGATCGAACCCCGATTCCTCGTCGCGCCCCGAACCGAGCGCCTCAAGCGATATCGTCGGCAGTTCCGCCTTCTGCGTCCGGTTGATGCAGAGATTCGTCGCCACTCTCAGAAACCACGGCGCAAACGGGCGCTCCGGGTCGTACCTGTCCAGCTGGCGGAAGAGGTGGAGGAAGACTTCCTGGGTCAGATCGCACGCGGTTTCGCGATCGAAGGTCATCCGGTACGCGAGATTGAAGATCCGCACCTGCCAGGCGTCCACGATCCGGCCGAACGCGTCGCGGTCGCCCGCCCGCGCCCGGAGCAACACCTCCTTCGCCGGGCCCTCCAATGCCGCCATCCTTGCGCCTCTCAGACAGATACCGGGGAAGGGCGAAAGAGGTTTCAGGAATTCGGAACGTGCCCTCCAGCATACGCTGGAAGGCCCTGGGCGGCAAGCCCACGTGTTGCAGCCGGCGAAGCCGGGAGGGGAGTCGGGCACGACGGTTCCGCACACCGCACATCCCCAACGGCACGAGGTTACCGCATTGTCATCCTGAGTTCAGCCGCCGCTCCGCCACACGCCTGTCCGCCATCTCCGCCACACGGATGGCGGACAGGCGTGTGGCGGAGATGGCGGACAGGCGTTTGGCCGGCTGAGCGAGGGATCACCAGCCTGGGAGCCTGCGAACCGTACACGTTGGTGATCCTTCGCCTCGGCCTGCGGCCGAGGCTCAGGATGACATTGGGACGGCAACCTCGTCCCCCCAACGTGGCGCACGGCTTGTCCTGGACCCCCGCATCCCATCTTTGACCCGCCACTCGCCCATCTGATAGTATTCTCCACATGCCCCTCGTCCCCATCGAGCCGTACATGAACATCGAGAGCGCCGCCGGTCCCACCTTCAGTCCGGACGGCAGCCGCATCGCCTATCTCTCGAACGCGCCGGGAACGGCACAGGTCTTCGTCGTCCCGTCGACCGGCGGAGCGCCGCAGCAGATCACCGACTTTCCGGATCGCGTGATGGCGGTGCAGTGGTCGCCGAAGGACCCGGAGACCCTTCTCCTGCTGCGCGATGCCGGCGGTAACGAGCGGGCCCAGTTGTGTCTCATCCGGCCCGACGGTTCCGGGCTGCGGGAACTCACGCGCGCCCCGAAGGTGTTTCACCAGTTCGGCGACTGGTCGCCCGACGGCGGGCGGATCCTGTATGCCTCCAATGCCCGGAATGAGCGGTACTTCGACGTTCATGTGATGGACTTCGCCACCGGGACCAGTCGGACGGTCTACGAGGGGGACGGATACTGCTATGCCGGGGAATGGTCCCCGGACGGCCGGTTCGCCATCGTCGGCCGTCTGCTGGGTTCGTTCGACAACGATCTGTACCGGGTGGACATCGAGGGCCGCGAGAAGCCTCTCCATCTCACCCCGCACGAGGGGCTGGTCCGCTATGAGGCGGCGCGGTGGTCCCGGGACGGCCGCGGGCTGTATCTTCTGTCCGACCGCGGAGGGGAGTTCCTCTGGCTCGCGCGGCTGGACATCGAGTCGCGGGAACTCACCTGGATCCGCCGGGAGGGCTGGGACCTGGAGGAGGACGAACTGGTCCTGGCCCCGGATGGCGCCTGGGTGGCCTTCGGGGTGAATCGCGACGGGTGGTCGGAGGTGGAGGTTCGCAACCTCCCGTCGGGAGTGCTTCGTTCCCGGCCACGGCTGCCGCTGGGAGAGGTGACCCATCTCACCGTCTCGGAGGACGGTCGGCGGCTGGCGTTCACGCTGACCGCCCCCGCCCAGCCGGCCTCGATCTGGGTCCACGATCTGGCGAAGGAGAAGACGCGGTGCGTCGTGAAGGGGGCGCTGGCGGCGGGGCTGGAGGCCGGAGACTTCGTCGAACCGCGGTTGATCCGTTATCCCGCGTTCGACGGGCTCTTCATTCCGGCCTTCCTCTACGAGCCGCCGGGCGCTTCGCCGGATCATCCGGCGCCCGTGGTGGTGTACGTACACGGCGGCCCCGAGGCGCAGGAACGGGTCGGGTTCGACCCGATCATCCAGTTCTGCGTTGGTTGCGGCTACGCCGTCCTGGCGCCCAACGTCCGGGGGAGCACGGGCTACGGCCGGGCGTACACGCATCTGGACGATGTGCGCAAGCGGGAAGACTCGGTGAGGGACCTCGAGTCGGCGGTCGCGTGGATCCGCGCGCAGGCGGAGCTGGACGGACGGCGGGTCGGCATCGTCGGCGGCTCGTACGGCGGCTACATGGTGCTCGCGGCCCTCACGCTGTATCCGGACCTCTGGTCGGCCGGATGCGACATCGTGGGGATCGCGAACTTCCGCACGTTTCTGGAACGGACCAGTCCGCATCGCCGCAAGCATCGTGAGTCGGAATATGGATCGCTGGAGGCCGATGGTGAGTTCCTGGATTCGATCTCGCCCATCCACCGGGTCGACCGGATCCGCGCCCCGCTCATGGTGATCCACGGGGCGAACGACCCCCGTGTGCCGCTCTGGGAGGCGGAGCAGATCGTCCGGGAACTCGAGCGCCGGGGGAGGGTGGTGGAGTTCCAAAGTTTCCCCGACGAGGGGCACGGTCTCGCCAAGCGCAAGAACCGGATCGTGGCCTACAGCCGTCTGGCGCAGTTCTTCGAGCGACACGTGGCGGGAAACGGGCGGTAGGGACAGACGGAGCACCGCCGTGAAAGTGCTGTGCCTCGGGATTGACCGATCCCTCAAGCTCGTCTGCGGCGATGTCCCGAGCGAGGTGTCGCTCGCCGTTCTCGACGGAGAGGTGCCGGTCGGCGGCCGCATCAAACTCACGGAGGACGACGCCGAGATCGTCGTCTGCGACGGCGACGGTCCCCTCGGCCCCCTGCGCGACCTCTGCAAGGCCTGCGCCGGGGCCTCGCCGGCGCGCAAGTCCGATCTCCCGCTCCCCCCTGACTGCCTGCCCATCATCCTGCTCGTGGCGCCCGAGGACAATATCCGCACCGACGAACTCCGGGCCGCGGGGGCCTTCGAGGTGGTGCATAAGGGGGAGGGCGCCGCCGACTCGCTCCGCAGCGCGCTCCATAGCGCCGTCTGCTACCGGGCGGGTCTCGCCGACCCGTACGCCGACCTGTTCCGCTACGCCCGGAAGCAGTCGCGGCGCGCAACGGACAAGTCCCGCATTCTCCACCGCCTCGACGAGAAGCACCGCATCGTCTATCAGGAACTGCACCACGTGAACCGGCTCCTCGCGACGAAGATGCGCGAGGTGGAGGCGCTGCACGACATCGGGCAGGGAATCAGCGCCCTCATGGAGGTGAACGGGCTCCTCACGCTCATCATGGAGACGAGCAAGGACCTGATGAAGGCCGAGGCCTCGTCGCTGATGCTCCTCGATGGGGAGAAGCGGGAGCTCTACTTTGAGGTGGCGCGCGGCGCCGCGGGCGAGAAGGTCAAGAAGATGCGGGTGAAACTGGGTCAGGGGATCGCCGGCACGGTCGCGGAGACCGGCCAGCCGCTCATCGTGAACGACGCTTACGCCGACAAGCGATTCTCCCCCGACTACGACCGCAAGACCGGCTTTCGTACAAGGGCCCTCTGCTGCGTCCCGCTCAAGTCGCGCGACCGCGTGATCGGCATCGTGCAGGTCATCAACAAGCGGGACGGCTCTCTGTTCACGAACGAGGATCTCAAGACTTTCACCTCGTTCGCCAGCCAGGCCTCGATCGCGATCGAGAATGCTCGACTTTACACCGACCTCAAGGAGGCCCTCGAACGCGAACGGTGGCTTGCGATTGAGCGGGACAAGATGGGGAAGTATGTCCCGAAGAACGTCATCGACGACATCCACCGGAACCGGGAAAAGGCCCTCGCCATGGGCGGCCGGATCATCGACGGCACCATCCTGTTCGCGGACATCGTCGGCTACACCACCCGCACCCAGCACCTGCCTCCGGAGCAGGTGGTCTCCTTCCTGAACGAGTATCTCAACGCGATCGTCGGGGTGATCGAAGACCACGGCGGAATCCTCGACAAGTTCATCGGGGACGGGGTGATGGCGGTGTATGTCGCCGATTCGGAGAAGGACAACCCCACCCTGCGGGCCGTCGCTTCCGCGCTGAAGATGCAGGACACGCTCAAGTCGCTCAACCGGCTCTTCGTGTCTCGGGGGATCCCCGAGCTGCAGATCCGGATCGGCATCAACTGCGGGCCGGTGATTTCCGGGAACATCGGGAAGGAGACGCGGCTGGATTACACCGTCATCGGCGCCAATGTAAACCTCGCCTCGCGGCTGGAGAGCTCCTGCACGCCCGGCGCCGTGCACGTCAGCCAGGAAGTCCACTCCCGGCTGAAGGGCCTGATCGTCGACGAGTTCCGGGGGAGCGTCTCGCTCAAGGGCTTCGACCAGCCGGTGCCGACCTATGAAGTCCGCTCGATCGTTCCGACCGCGCTCCGGCCCGGTTCCGGCGGGAGCACCACCATCATCACGACGGTGTCGCCGCGGGGTTAGAAAACTATCCCGGAACCGGCCGCGGCGCCGCAAAGGCCGCCCCTCGTTACGCCCCCGCCTTGCCGCCGGCCCTCCGAGTCGCCGAGTAGGCCGCCCCCGCAGCACGTGCTGCGG
>JACPTZ010000013.1 GCA_016192525.1 Planctomycetota bacterium | reverse complement strand
GCCCACCCTGAGCGAGCCCGCCTCCGTCTGGCGGGCGAGTCGAAGGGTGGGTGGGCCGCGGCCTTCGACTCGTCCTTCGACTCGGGCGCGGCGACGGAGCCGCGCCCTCGCTCAGGACGGACGGTTCTACCCGCGGGTTTGGCCGTGACGGATCACTAGGCCGTTACGGTTCCAACCCCCAGGATCTGCAGGAACCGGACCCCGGCGGGGGAAGGGGAGTGGCTGCGGGGGGTGACGACGTAGAACGGGCGTTCGAGCTTCAGTCCCTCGATCGGCCGGCCGGCGAAGAGCCCGCAGGCCGACTCGGTGGTGGTGGCGCGCCGGGAGAGGACGGAGACCCCCAAGCCCGATTTGATGGCCTCCTTGACCGCTTCCGTGCTCCCCAGTTCGCAGACGATGCGCAGCACCCGGGCGGGATCGTGTCCCCGCTTCCTCAGCTCACGGTCGAGAAGTTCCCTCGAACCGGACCCCGGCTCGCGTTGCAGAAAGGGGAACCCGGCCAGCGCCTCGACCGGCACCGTCCGGTGCCTCGCCAGCGGATGCCGTCGCGGCATGACCAGTTGCAGGACGTCGTGGCCGTAGGGATGGCACTGGACATCGTGGCTGCGGGGGCAGGACCCCACCATGCCTATTTCGAGCGAGCCCTCCTGGACCTGATGGAGGATTTCGCGCGAATCCCCGCTGCGGAGCGTAACGGTGATCCCGGGATACTTCCGGGCGAATCGGCCGATGATCTCCGGCAGGACGTACGTCCCCGGGATGGTGCTTCCCCCGATGGTCAGATGCCCCTTGAGGACCCCGAGATGCGATTGCACGACGGCCCGGGCCTCCTCTCGCAGGCGGAGCATCCGCTGGGCGAGCGGCAGGAACACCGTGCCGATGGGGGTCAGGCGGACCCGGTCGCGCCGGCGATCGAGCAGGCGCGCCCCGAGCGTCGTCTCGAGGGCGGCGATGTGCTCGCTGACCGTGGGCTGGGACAGCAGCAGGGACTCCGCGGCCTTCGAGAAGGAGCCGGTTTCGGCCACTTTCGCGAACACCCGGGTCTGCCAGAGGTCGAACTCCTGCTTGTGGCGTTTCATGGGGGGAGAGTATAGGGTGAACGGACGATTCCTGCAATAGGAAGCTCCGATTCAGACACTGAGCCTAATTGACTGGCGCCGGCCGCCGGCATGCGGGATAATCCCGACGGAGGATCCCATGAGAAAGGGCATTTCTTTCCTGCTGTGCCTGCTGGCGCCGGTCGCTCTGCGGGGCCAGGAGACGGCCTCAGAGGTGGGGGAACTCCTCGAACAGCTCTCCTCCGAGATGTACCGGGCCCGCACGGAGGCGACGGACGGGCTGATCGCCCTCGGGGAGGCCGCCGAAGGGGCGGTGGAGGCGCGGCTCCGGCAGTCGGAAGATCCGGAGACAAAGACCCGCTGCACGTACATTCTGAGGATGGTGCGCGCGAGTCGGGTCCGTCGGGCGCTGCTTCCGCCGCTTCCGGAGGTCTCACTCGACTTCGACGGTCTCCCGTTTCCGGATGCCCTGAGCAGGCTCGAGGCCGCCGGCGGGTTCCCGTTCGACCACGAAAACCTTCCGACCGCCGCGACAACGATCCACTGCAAGGCCGTCACCCCTTTCGAGGCGTTGGATGCCCTTTGCCGATCGGTCGGCGCTTCGTGGCGCATTCACATGGGGTTCTTCAGTCCGGAAGCCGGCGATCCCACGAAACTGCAGGTTGAGCGTCCGTTCGAGGGGAGCATCGAGAACGAGGCGTGCGCCCCCGGGAGATCGCGGAGTTCCGCGCCGACTCGGCTGTCGACGAGAAGGGGAGGGATCTGCTCTCGGGCGGCAGCAGCTACTCTGTGGGTCGTTCCGGCGCCTGGCGCTCGGATCCCGCGACCGCCCGGTTCGGGTTGAAGTTGCCCGACGGGGACGTGAGTTGTATCGCTTCCCTGAAAGGGCACGTCCTGCTTCGCTTCCCCATGTCGTTCGAGACAATCTCGTTTGACCCCCCCGACCGGTGCGTGGGAGAGGTGCGCGAGGTTCGGGGGGTCCGGATTGTCCTGAAGGAGTACCGGGTGGCGCACGGGGCCCTTTTCGTCAAGGTCAATGCCGAGGGAACCCCGGTGCTTGAGGACCCCCCCGCGGACTGGCCGAAATTCAGCGGCCCCATGCGGGTGGCCGACCTGTTCGGCAGGGAGGATGTTCGGATCACGGCGATCGGCGGCAGGACCTTGAATACCGTCCGTTCCGCCGGTTCCGGGTGCAGCGGGGAGGGTGCGACCCGCTACCGTCACGTGGAGATCGAGTTCGGAGTGGGGGAGGATTTTCAGCCCGGCCCGGTGATCGTCACCTGCACCGTCGGGTATTTCTACGACGGGTTCAACTTTGAACTGAAGGACATCCCCTTTCCCCGGTAATGGACCCTCTTCCTCCCCACGTCACCCTCCTCGGTCGACCCAACGTCGGCAAGTCGTCGCTCCTGAACGCCATCGTGGGACGGCGGCTCTCGGTCGTCGACGCCCGGCCCGGGACGACCCGCGACCGCGTCGTGGCCTACGTCGCCCACCGCGACCACCATTTCGCCCTGATCGATACAGGGGGGATCACGGGCGAGCGCGGCACCGCGCTCGCCGAGGGGATGCAGCGGCAGATCGAGTACGCCGTGGAGGCGGCCGACCTCCTTTGCCTCGTCACCGACGTCCGCGCCGGCTGTCACCCTGCGGATCAGGAGATCGTCCGCCGGCTCCGAACCGTGGGGAAGCCGTTCGTGCTCGTGGCGAACAAGGTGGACACGCCCGCCTTCGAGCCGGCCGCGAAGGAGTTCGCCCGGCTCGGCCTCGGTCCGCCGCTCCCGGTCTCCGCCCTGTGTCGGATCGGAATCCGGGGGCTGCTCGACCGCATCGTCGAAGGGCTTCCCGGGGGCGGGGGACGGGAGGCGCTCCGGGCGCCGGAGATGCGCCTGGCGATCGTGGGGCGGCGAAATGCCGGGAAGTCCACGCTCGTCAACCGGCTCGCCGGAGAGGACCGCGTCCTGGTCAGCGAAATCCCCGGGACCACCCGGGACGCTATCGACGTCCGGTTCGAGAAGGACGGAAAGGTCTACGTCGCCGTGGACACCGCAGGGCTGCGGCGGAGGGGGAAGATGGACGACGCCGTCGATCACTACTCGCAGATCCGGACCGAGCAGGCGATCCGTCACGCCGACGTTGTGCTGTTCCTCCTCGACGCGGGGGTCGAAATCTCCATCCTCGAAAAGCGGCTGGGGGAGTTTGTGGCGGACGAGGGCCGCCCCTGCGTTCTGGTCCTGAACAAATGGGACCGGGCGGAGGAGAAGGGGTTGCAGCCGGAGGCGTACGTCGAGTACGTGAATGAGCGGCTGCCGGGAATCGCCTTCGCCCCGCTGACGATGATCTCGGCGAAGACCGGCTTCAACGTGGAGGAGATGATCGACGTGGCCTACCAGGTCTACGTCCAGTCCGGGACCCGGATCCCGACGGCCCGCCTGAACGGGGTCCTGGAGTATGCCAAGGAACTTCAGTCCCCGCCCGCCCGCGGCGGCCGGCGGCCGAAGATCTACTTTGCCACGCAGATCGACGTCCGTCCCCCGACGATCGTCCTCATGGTGAATGATCCGTCCCTTTTCGGCGCGGATTACCGCCGCTTCCTGTCCAACCGGTTCCGGGAGAATCTCCCCTTTCCGGAGATCCCCATCCGCCTTCACTTCAAGCGTCGCGGCCCGCCCCGGAAGAGAAAAGGCTCATCCGGTTGAAGCATGCTCGTCCTGACGCGAACCCGGAACGAACCGCGAATTTCACGAGTTCCCCGCTTTCCGTTGTTCTCGGCCGTGCGCCGCTTCGAGGAAAGTCCCCGACATTCGTGGAATTCGTGAGGCTCGTGGTTGCCCTTCCGGACGCACCGGAAAAGTACCCCTCAGCCGGATGAATCCAAAAAGGGCTTGAGTCCCCCCCGGGTGAATTGCTAGGTTCATCCCCTGAGGCGCGGCGCGGCAGGAGCCGATGTCGGTGGTCGAAGTGTAGGGGCGGGGCTTGCCCCCGCCTCGGGGCGCGTAGGGGTAGGGGCCTTCAGGGCAAAGGAGGCCTCCATGTTTCGACCCGTGAGCATCCTGTCGCTTCTGTCGCTCCTTCTCTCCGGCTGCGTGCTCCAGGCGGATCACCGCCGGCTCGAGATGTGCAAGGACCTGGGGAGCGCCGAGCGGGCGGTCGTGTCCCCCCTCATGTGGCCCGCCGGGGCCGCCGAGTATGGCCGGGAGTTCACGCGGGCGCGCGAGCCGCTATCCGTCGCGCGCCGGGTGTATCTGGAGCCCGAGCGTCGCCGCGCGATCCATGCCATCGTCGACCGTCTGGCCTCGCACCGACTCCCCTCCTGCGATATCACCCTGGGCCCGAAGCCGGTCTACTTCGACGCCGCCATGACGGACGCGGAACTGGCGGAGGCGGACCTCGCCCTGGAGTCGTACGCGGGGATCTCGGTGCTCGGGGACACGCCGCAGCGGCGGGGCGTCAACTGGATCCAGTGGCGGGACCGGATGAACGCGCAGGCCCGGCGCCACCCCCAACCCCCGCCGCTTCCCCCGGCCCATCGGACGGATGCCTGCCCGCCGGCGAATGGTCCCGGAGTTCAGGTGCGCTGATCGTCCAAGGCAGGCCGCCGAACCCGCCGAGTCCCTCCACGAGACCTCCGTGGCGAACCCACCAGAGACAGCCGCATCGGGTCGCCGGAAGCTGATTCTCTTCTTTGCAGTGCTCGGGATCTGTGTCGGGCCCTGCGGGTGGTACTATCTTGGCGGGCACACACGCCTGCGCGCCTCCCATGCGCGCTCCCGCATCAAGCTCGGGATGCAACTAGGGGAGGTGTTGACCGTTTGCGATCCCCCGCTGATTCTGGGGGCCCGCTCGGATACTCTGGACTCCCCGACTCCCGCCACGCGGGAGTCGATGGAGATCGCCCCCAGCCACACGGGGGGGTACGAGCTTCAGAAGAAGGTCCAGAATCGATACGGGGATCCCGAGAGGTACGAAGACTGGGAGGAACTGGTCAGCGCCGTGAGGGCGCGGTCCACCGAGTTCTCCCGATACAGAATTCTCTCCATCCGCTTCCTGAGCCCCACCGCACCTTTCGGGTGCGAGTGGGTGTTCATCACCCTGGGGGAAAACGGAGAAGTGTCCTCGGTCCGATGACAGACCCTGCCTGTCGCCCGATCCGGGAATCCCTGTCAGGAGCTATCCCCCCGTCCACACCCCGCAGTCGATGATCGGACCGCCGAAGAGGTCCCGGACGTCGATTTCACGAAGGGGGGCGGCGGGACGGGACACATCCCACAACACCAGCACCTTTCCGTCGAGGTCCATTCCGATGATCCGGTCGGCGGCGCCCGCGGCGTAGGCGATGCGCCGGGGGCCGGCGTCGTAGGCGATCTCCGACTGCAGGTCCGGTACGAGGGCGGTGACCGTGTGCTCGTCCGTGCCGAGGAGGAGGTGGGGCACGCCGGCGAGCGGGACGAACGTGACCGTCCCCACCGGCCCGCAGTTCCGGCGGATCGCCACCGGCTGCTCGTGCTCGCCCCGCGGCCAGGCCCAGCACTCGCCGGATCGACCGGTCGCACAGGCCGCGGCGCAGATCCCGCCCGCCACCGCCACGGCGCTGATACTGTGCGGGAACTCCGGAAGGTAGGCGGCAGGTCGCTCCCGCTTCGGTTCGCAGGGCATCCGGTAGGCCGAGCGGCCGGTGGCGAACCAGATCGTCGAGTCGTCGAGGGCCGTGACGCCCCGCGTGGTGCGGTGAATGTGCGTGAGTTCCGGGTGGACGGTCTCCCCGGCGGCGCCCGCGCCGATCGTCCATCGCGTCAGCCCCAGCTCGGAGTGCGTGGCCCAGAGTCGGCGTCCCGAGAGGGCGATGGCGTTTACGCCCCCGCGCGGTTCGCGGGTGAGCGGTTGCACGTACTCGATGAGGCTCTTCGGCGAATCGAGGCGGCAGGCCCAGACCGCCTTCTTCCCGCCCGCGAAACACCAGGCGTGGCCGTCGAGGGTGAAGAACCGCGCGGTGCGGAGGGCGCCGGGAAAGTCGATCCGCTCCCAGGAGCCGGAGGAGGCCCGGGCGTCGCAATGCCAGACGCTCCGTCCGGAAACCGCCCACAGTCGCTGCGTGGGCCGCGGCGGCAGATCGGCGGGAACCGGCAGGACGGCGGGGAGGAGCGGATCCGGTCCGCTCAGCGCCTGACGCGCCGCCGCGCGGAGCGACTCCGGCCAGGCGGCGGTCACCACCTCCCAGTCGCCGGCCGTCGCTGCGACGGCCCGGTCGATCAGCGCCCGGTGCATCTCCACGCGCGAAGGTCCCGAAGGAAGGCGCGCCAGCAGTTCAAGCGCCCCCTCCTTCGAGAGGAACCGGATCAGATCGGAGGTGTCGGCCGCGTCGGTCACTCAGGCGCCTTCGCTGGAGTCAGTTCATGGGCGGCCCGGACGGGCACCTCCCAGCCGATGAGGTAGCGGGCCAGGAACCCTCCGGCCGGGCCCCGGAAGAGGGGCGACAACCCATAGGTATGATCGACATGGAAGAGGGCGGAGGCCACATCCTCCGTCGACAATTCGCCCGCCCCCCTCACGATCGCCGCGCTTCGGGCAAAGGATACCACAACCGGGTAGAGAAGCAGCAGAATCCGAAGCCCGTCGACGAACGTGAATCCGTAGCACTCGGGCCCGAAGAAGGACTGCCCGGCGATCTTGGCGGTCAGGTACCGCTCGATCGCAGCCGATGGCTCCGCGCCGAGCGGACCCGCCGGAAAACGGCGGACCGCCCCGAGGCGCGCCCCCGGGGTCGAGACATGAGTGGGACCCGATTCGCCCGGCTCGCGACCGCGCAGCACCGGCAGGCGTCCCAGCCCCATCGTGAAGGCGAGGCTGTGGAGCAGCCCGTCCCACCGGTGCGCGAGTCTCCGTCCCGTCCCCCAGTGCAGATACTGCGGAGGCGTCCAGCGGGCGAAATGCCCGAGCAGTTGCGAGAAGAAGGCCCGCTCCAGAAAACCCACTTTCCCCGGCGTGGCCGTCGTCCCGGTCCGGGCCCCGTTCTCCAGTCCGCGGGCGAGGCCGTCCCAGAATTCCTCCCGGCGCTTCGCGGCGCGATTCTCCAGGTTCGAGTTCGAGATCAGCGTCAGAAAGGAGTCGATGAGACGCAGCCTCAGAACCAGCGGAAACTCCGACCGGGTGAGGAGAGCGAGGATGAGCGACTCGATCTTCAGCAGATCGTCCCACTCCACCCGGTGCCGGCGGTCGAAGTCCACCGGCCCGCTCCGCTCGACGAAGTGGCCGGCCCGGCGACCCAGCTCGAAGAGGGCGTCGAGATCGCGCTTCTGCGTCTCGACCGGATCGCCGCCGTTCGAGGCGACGGTCGGGCAGTTGAAACGGGTGGTCACATGGACCCCCGCCGGGGTCCAGACGAAGTGGAAGGGAAAGAGGCGGCAGGCGAGCGGCTTCGTATCGGCGCCGCGGAGGGCGTGAATGCGGCAGAGGTTGTTCTCATCGAGGAAGACGCAGGCGCCGGACTCCTGTCTCCGCAGGCGATGGAGCGGCGAGCCGTCGGGCGCACGGAGTTTGCCGAAGAGGCTTTCCCCCTTCAGTGCGGGGTCGAGCGATCCCCAGTCGATGGCGGAGAGCCGGACATGCTCCTCCGGGAAGAGGATCACATCCATGGTCCGGCAACAGAGGCCGCAGGACCGGCAGGTGAAGCGGAGTGAGGGAGGGGGGAGATGAAGGGGGGGCATGTTCTCATGGAGAGTGCGGGTGGCACGAACCCCTACCCGACAATCTCGATCCGGGCCATTCGCTTCTTCTTGCCGACGGTGAGGACCATGCCATTCCGGACCTCGAGATCGCGGGCCGGATCGGTGACGCGGTCGGCATCGACCGTCACCCCTCCCTGCTCCACGAGCCGCCGCGCCTCGGCGTTGGAGGCGGCGAACCCGCCGTGCACGAGAAGCCGCACGATCCAGATCCGGCCCTCCTTGAGCAGCGAACCGGGGAGCGGGAGGGCGGGGACCTCGGCGGGCGTCTCGCCCCGCTGGAACTTGGCCTCCCAGGCGTCGACGGCCGCTTTCGCGGCGGCCTCCCCGTGGAACACGGAGACGATTTCGCGCCCCAGCCGCATCTTGGCGTCGCGGGGGTTCCGGTCCGGGCCCAGCAGCGCGATGACCTCCGTTTCCGGCATCGACGTCATCAGCACGAACCACTCCTTCATGAGCGCGTCGGGAAGGGACATCACCCTGGCGAACATCTCCGCGGGCGCCTCCCGCACGCCGATCGTGTTCCCGAGCGACTTCGACATCTTCATCTTCCCGTCGAGCCCCACCAGGATCGGCATCGTAAGAGCCACCTGCGCCTCGAGCCCGTCGTCGCGCATCAGGTCGCGACCCGCGAGGAGATTGAAGGTCTGGTCGGTTCCCCCGAGTTCCACGTCCGCCCGGATCGCGACGGAGTCGTACGCCTGCATCAGCGGGTACATGAACTCATGGACGCCGATCGGCGTCCCGCCCTTGTATCGCTCGGAGAAGTCGTCCCGTTCCAGCATCCGCGCCACGGTCATCTTGCCGGCGAGCCGCAGCACGTCCTTGAAGGTGAAGGGGGAGAGCCACTCGCTGTTCTTGTGGATCTCGAGACGGGGGACATCCAGCACGGCTCCCACCTGGTCGAGATAGGTGCGCGCGTGCGCATCGACCTCCTCCGGAGAGAGGACCGGGCGCGTTTTCGACTTCCCCGAGGGATCGCCGATCAGCGCCGTGAAATCGCCGATGATGAGCACCGCCTGGTGCCCGGCATCCTGGAACTGGCGGAGCTTGCGGAGGACGACGGTATGGCCGAGATGGACGTCCGGCGCGCTGGGGTCCAGCCCCAGCTTGACCCTCAGCGGCCGCCCCGACCGGGAGGAGGACTCCAGCTTCTTCTGGAGGTCTTCGTCGGAGTAGATGTTCACGGCGCCGCGGCGGAGCGTGGCGAGGGCCGTGATGGGGTCGGAAGTCATGAAGTCCATCCGCTGGCTCGGACTCGATCCGTCATTCCGCGCGTCGCGCGCTCAGAGCCTGAGAAGGAATGCCCCAGGATGGGAAACGCTGCGATCTTGTCATCCTGAGCGTCCGCCGCAGGCGGACACGAAGGATCACCAGCGCATACGCCAAATTCGCTCCAGTACTGGTGGTCCTTCGCTGAGGCTTCGGAGGACAGGTCGCTCGCCCGCAACCCAATGATTTCAATGGGTTCGTGCTCGTACTCGTACGCGTACTCGTCGATCCGTAACTTTCTCGTTCGCGCTCAGTTCGCGTGGAACAGAAGCAAGTCTGACTTAATTCTCCCCCTCCCCGTCGTCCTGACCTTCCCACCACTTCGTCCAGGCGGCCGCGTCGTATTCGAACGGGAGGTGCGTGAGCCACTTCAGGCAGGTCATCAGGCAGCGCTGGCCGTCCTCGGTCGCGCGCGGCAGGGCGGTCATGCAGAGCGCCACCGCCTTCTTCTGATCGTGCTCGGGCACGAGGAGGGCGCACAGAAAGATGTCGTTCGCCGCCCCGGAGTCCATGGCCCGGGCGAAAAACTCCATCGGGCTCTTGAGGACGGGATCCACATCCGGAGGGAAGACCCGGATCTCGAGCGTCTCCGAGACGAGCCGGCGCATCGTGTTCATGTCCGCCCGCGTGATCGTGGGGCTTCGGAATTCAATGGAGACCCGGTAGGTGCGGAACCGCCGGCTGACCGGGGCGTCCATGGAGGAGTCGATGGTGAACGGGGAGGACCAGTCCCGGCCGGGGTCGATCGTGATCTCGTCGGGGAGCGCCAGCTCGATGTCGCGCGAGAGGACGTCCGCCCCGCCGTACGGGTCGTATTCGGCCACCTGCACCGAGGCGCGCGCATACCCGACGCGCTGGGCCGGGGAGGACGCGTCCGCCGGCGGCTCCGCGAAGACCAGCTTCAGGGAATGGGCGGACACATTGGTCACGGTGAGGGTGCAGTCGATGGGATCGCCGATTTCATAGACGGGACGACCGGTGGTCACGCGGGCCCGGACGAGATGGCGCTCGATCTCGCGTTCTTCGCAGACCACCTTGAGCTGCTTCACGCGATCCATGAAGGGGAGGCCCGTTTCCAGGACGATGATCGCCTCACAGAGGGACTGGCACTGGTCGTAGCGGCCCTTCTGGTACAGCTCCGCCGCCTGGAGGAATTTCGTGTAGAGGTACTGCTCCGCCGTGGCGGAGGCGGGGACGGGGACGGCGGCCAGGAGGGCCTTGAACTGATCGGCATTGAGGCGCGCCTCCGGAGGCGGGGCGCTCCGGCGGGAGCCCGCCGGGTCCGCCGGAGAGGAGTGCGGCGACAGAGGCGAAGAACCGGCGGCCAGCGCGACGAGGAGGTCCGCCAGCGAGGCCGCCTGGCGGTCGATGAGGCGCCGACGCAGCAGCGGCGCCACGACGGCACCCTTCTCGAGGAGGGCGTCTACAGCATTCCGGCGGATCCGCTCATTGCGCGACTCGCACTCCTCCAGGAGGTGCTCGATCGAGGCGGCCTCCTCGGGGGTGAGCGCCACCGCGGGGACCGGCGGCGATCCGGCTCCCTCCATGCCCTCGGGCACCGTGTAGGGGCCGGCGTCCTGGGCCGGGCCGGGGACGGCCCCGAACGCGAACAGGAGCGCCAGAAAGGTGATGACACGCCTCCCCGGGGCCGTTCCGTCCGTCCCGGGCGAGCCCCGCGGAACGTGGGGCGGGGCGCGTCGGAGAGAGAGGGCGCACCGAGGCGACTCCGGAAGCCCTTCCCGGCCATGGATACCCATACGATCACTCCACCGTCACACTCTTCGCCAGGTTTCGCGGCTGGTCGACGTCGCATCCCCTCGCCACCGCCACGTGGTAGGCGAGAAGCTGGAGCGGCACGACGGTCACGATCGGCGAGAAGATCTCCAGGGTTTTCGGCACCGTCAGGACCACGTCCGAAAGCCCCCGGACCTTCTCGTCGCCGTCGTTCGCCACCGCGATCAGGATTCCGCCGCGCGCCTTGATCTCCTGGATGTTCGAGAGCATCTTCTCGTGAATCACGCTCTCGACGCAGATCGCGACGGTCGGGAGGGCCGGCGTCACGAGCGCGAGCGGGCCGTGTTTCATCTCGCCCGCACAGTATCCCTCGGCATGGACGTAGGAGATCTCCTTGAGTTTCAGCGCGCCCTCGTAGGCGTTCGGGAAGTTGTAGCGGCGCCCGATGTACATGAAGCTCGGCACATCCCTGTATCGGGCGGCGCAGGCCCGGATGGCGGAATCATCCGCGAGCATCCGCTCCACCTTGCCCGGAATTCGGCTCAGCTCGGTGAGAAGCACCTTCGCGGCGGCCGGCTTGAGCCGACCGCGGACGCAGGCGAGATGGATCGCGAGGAGATCGAGACAGGCGATCTGGGTGACGTAGGCCTTGGTCGAGGCGACGCCGATCTCCGGCCCCGCCTGGGTGTAGATCGTGCCGTGGCAGGCCCGCGGGATCGACGCACCGATGACGTTGCACACGCAGAGGACCCGCGCCCCCTTCTCGCGGGCCAGCCGGATGGCGGCGAGCGTGTCCGCCGTCTCGCCCGACTGGCTGATGGCCACGACCAGGGTGGATCGATCGATGACCGGGTTGCCGTAACGGAACTCGCTCGACAGGGCCACGTCCACCGGGAGCCCCGCCAGCTCTTCCACGGCGTACTTCGCCGTCAGGCCCGCGTGCCACGCCGTTCCGCAGGCGACGAAAACGACGCGGCGGATCCGACGCACCTGCACGTCGGTCATCCCCAGCGTGCCGAGTTTGACGCGGCGGCGGTCCGCCGAGATCCGGCCGGTGAGGGCCGAGTGCAGCGACTTCGGTTGCTCGTGAATCTCCTTGAGCATGAAGTGCGCGTATCCCTCTTTTTGCGCGCCCTCCAGCGTCCAGGAGACCTCGCTCGGGGCGCGACGCACCGGTCTTCCGGCGAGGGTGGTGAGGGCGGCGCCGTCCCGGCCGATCCGGACGATCTCGCCCTCCTCGAGGTAGATCACTCGACGGGTATGCGAGAGAATGGCCGGGACGTCGGAGGCGATGAACGTGGAGTCGTTGGCCAGACCCACGACGAGCGGCGAGTTTCGACGCGCCCCGTAAACGCGGTCGGTGTGCTTCTGAAACAGGACGGCGACGGCGAAACTCCCTTCGAGACGCGCGATCGCGCGGCGGACCGCCTCGCG
>JACPTZ010000124.1 GCA_016192525.1 Planctomycetota bacterium | reverse complement strand
CACGATCAACAAGGCGATCGTCCCCGGCTCCGGCATGCCGGAGAAGTCATCCATCGCCATCAGCGATCTCACCTACGCGGAGATCTATCTCTCCGGCCCGACCTCGAACTACCAGCGGGTGATCGCGAACCCGGGGAACTTCCTGACGGCCTCGGTGCGGAACGCGGACGGCACCTACACCTACACCCTGCCCGCGATCCCGGCGACCTACCTGGCCCCCCCGAATGATTCCGCCTCGTTCGGGACGACGGACGGCGAGAAGCAGGGGCAGGCAATCGAGAACGGGACCTACACGATCGGGATCGCCGCGTACAAGAACTACACTGTGGGCACCGAGACCGTGAGGGACGTTGTCAACGTCACCACGAACATCGTCATCGGCGCCGCCGGGACCGCCCGTGAAGTCGTGAAGAGCGACAACTGCAACCGCTGCCATGTGACCCTGCAGGTGCATGACAACTTCCGCCGGGACGTCAAACTCTGCGTGCTTTGCCACGTCTCCGGCGCCGAGGACGCCAACGACGCCACGGTCGAGGGCGGCACCCCCGGCGTTTCCGCCGACTTCCGGGTCATGATCCACAAGCTCCACAACGGCGGTCATCTTCCGAGTGTCTTGGGGGTGAGCACGGCCCTCGCCGGGACCCGGGACTACGCCGCCACAGCCGCGCCCTACAAACTCGTGGGGTCAGTGAACGGCGTAAACACGGCCCACGATTTCTCCGAGGCGAGCTTCCCGATCATGCCGAGCGCCTACATCGCCCACCTCTACGACTCGGCAGGCACAACCTACTCGGGCGTCGGCGGGATCGGCGTCATGCCCAAGGATACCGGGTTCTCCCTGTTGACATCCCCGCAGAAGCTCCAGGAGGACCGCATTCGGAGCGGAATGGTGGCCTGCGACAAGTGCCACGGAGATCCGGACGGGGCCGGATCGCTCACGGCCCCCGCCCAGGAATCGCTCAGCCGCATTCCGAGCCGTCGCGCCTGCGGGTCCTGCCACGACGATGTCGTCTGGAGCCGACCGTACACCTCGAACACTCTGACGATGCCCGCCGGTCAGGCCGACGCCACCTGTGCCACCTGCCATCCCGCGTCCAATTCCACGGCGTGGTCGACGACGAACCTGCCGGTGGTGGAGACGCACACGCATCCCTTCAACAACACGACCTTCAACACCGGGGTCAGCGTCTCGGTGGGCGCCGTGGGCGGCGGCACCGGTGCCGGCGGCAAGCACCAGGCCGGCGATCCGATCCAGCCGACCTTCAGCGTGAAGAACACAGCCGGCACAGACATCCAGATCCACCAGTTGACCCGTCTCCAGATGATCGTCACCGGCCCCACGTCGAACACGCAATTCATCCTCCCCAACGTGAACACGTACGACTTTGCCTTCCGCAAGGCGACTCCGTTCACCGGGACCGGCTCCATCAACACCCCGACCATCGACGACGCGACGGCGGTCAAGCAGGTCTTCGCGATCGTCTTCACCGCGGCGAACACCTTCGATGTCATTGGCTCCGTCAGCGGGACCCTGGCCAGCGGGCTCGTCGTTCCCGACGGCGGCGGAAACACGGGCAATCTCACTTACGCGGGCGTCACGTTCAAGATCACCGACGGCGGGACCAACTTCGTCGCCCATGACCGCTGGTACATGGAGATCGTCCCGAAGGCGGTGGCGTACACCGAGTACGTCCCCTTCGACATCACGTACGAGCGCGTCGGCGCGGCCACCGGGGGCGCCGACGTCTTTACGGTTGCCAACCTCCCGCTCTACTGGGGGCGGCAGGTCGTGTATGAGCGAACGGCGATCACCGCCTGGACGGTCGCCGATCTCAATGCCGTCTCCGCGACGCAAGACCGGTATGTGGTGGCCGACAGCGCCGATCTGGCCACCGACGCCATTATCGTCGGCGACAAAGTTGTGATCGACGCCGGTACAGCCAGCGAGGAGTATCTTGTCGTTGGCCGCATCCAGACCACCGACGACAGCACGGGCGCCGACCTGGGCGCGAACGATCAACTGTGGTTCTCCACGGCTCTCCGATTCAGTCATCTCGTTGGGGCGAAGATTCAGGAGGTGACTCTCTCCTCCCGGCGCGAGGGGACGCAGTACACGGTGACCGACGCCGCCAACGGCCAGATCACCCTGGTAGCCGGACAGTTCACCGCGACGAACCCGGTCCTCGTCAGCTATCGCACCTACGGGCGGTTCGGCTGGAAGCGAGGGCCCGGGGACGCCACCCAGACCACCTATCAGGCCGCCTTCTTCGAATCGGGCGACTTCGATCTGACGTGGGGTTCCTGGAGGAATCTGGCGATCGCCGACGGCACGTACACCGTGGGGTTCTGGGCCAACAAGGACTACACGGTGACGCCGGCCATGGCCCTCACGACGACCGAGGGTTGGAACAACTTCACTTCGGAGAACACGACCTACCGCATGATGGCGCTTCCGGCCACCAAACAGTTCCTCTATGGGGCGGCCACGACGCTGACCTCCCGCTCGATCATCTCCTCGAACGAGAACTGCAACGACTGTCACGGCGATTTGATGTTCCACGGCTTCGGGAGGCGCGGACTGGACACCTGTCTCCTCTGCCACACCCAGTCCGGCGCCGAGGATGCCGCCAAGTACGCCTACAATTCGTGGTACATCGGGGTCACCGACGGGGTCACGGTGGACTTCCGCGGGCTGATCCACAAGATCCACATGGGTCGGGAACTCACAAACGCCTCCACCTACGTCGCGAACGGGGTGTTCCTCGGGACGCCGTACCCGCTCGGGGTGGCCGAGATCGAGTTTCCGCCGCTTCCCGGCGGACCGAAGCACTGCGACAAGTGCCACGGTTCCGGAAGCACCTCATGGAAGGAGCCCGCGAGCCGCAATCACCCGACGCAGCAGACCGTTCCGCTCCGCAAGTGGCGGGGCGTGTGCATCTCGTGCCACGACTCGACGGACGCCTCGGCCCACATGGATCTGAACACGTCCGGAGGGAATGAGGCCTGCGGTGCCTGCCACGGCGACGGGGCCGAGAACAGCGTGGAGTTGAAGCACAAGAACAGATAGCACACCAGGCCCGAGCAAAAGTCCGCGTCATGCGGGAGAAATCCGCCCGGGTGGAACAGATTCAGTCCTTAGGTCGTTGCACCACGAGCTTTGAGCGTGCGACAGACGGTTCGGAATTTGCGGGCGTGACAGGCATGACCCTCTCTCACTTGGGGAGGGACGTGCATGCCCAGCCCCGGTGAATCCGCCATGCCGTCTGACATCGAGCCAACCCCGCCTTCGACGTCCTCCGCACCTGCTGAGTCGGCGGGCGGCGCCTCATGGTGTCGTCCCCTGACGATTGCAGCGCTGGCTGTTCTGGCGGGGTTCGCGGCCTGGCGGATCTGGTTGCTGGTTGAGACGATCCGGCCCGATCCCCGGTTCATCCCCACCCGGTCCATCGACCTGCTCGATCCCGGGCTCCCCCCGCCGCCGGCTCCCGATCCGGCGGTCTCTTCCACAAGCACTTTGACCCTGGCCGTCGCGCCGGTCATGTCTCCCGAACGATCGATCCAGATGTACGACGACTTCGCGAAGTACCTCGGCGCAAGAACGGGCCGCACCCCTTCGCTCGTCTGTCGACCGACCTACTCGCAAGTCAACGACCTGGTGCGATCGCGCTCCTGCGATCTTGCCTTCGTCTGCACGTACCCGTTCGTTCGCGGCGAACGCACCTTCGGGATGCAGGTCCTCGTATCCCCGATCCGGAACGGGTCCGATTCCTACCACTCCCTGGTGGTCGTGCATTCCTCCAGCACGGCGGCTTCACTGCTGGACCTGCGCGGCCGGCGATTCGCCTCGTCGACATCCTTTTCCACGAGCGGCTGGGTCTACCCCGCCACGTGGTTGCTGGACCACTCCGAAGATCCGGAACACTTCTTCAGCGAGCATCTCCTGACGGACAGTCACGACCGTTCGCTCGAGGCGGTGGCCACCGGCTACGTGGACGGGGCGGCCGTTGTCAGCCGGGTCTACGAGCGCATGGTGGCCGACGATCCCTCGCTCGCCGGGAAGGTGAAGGTGATTCTGAAATCCCCTCCCTTCGGCGCCCCGCCCCTCGTCGTACATCCCGAGATGGACCCGGACCTTCGCGCCCGGGTTCTCCGGGTTCTGCTTTCGATGCACGAGGACCCTGCCGGTCTGGAGATTCTCTCGAAGATCGGCATCGACCGGTTCATCGTGCCCAAGGCCTCGAACTACGACTCGGTGCGCCGTCTCGTGGACTCCTGGGAGGCCCGGCAATGACGCTCGTCGGCTCCCCCCCTGTCTCGCCCACGGGCGTCCGGCGGCGACTGGTTTCGGTGCCGATCCTGTTCAAGATTCTCGGGGTCGGCGCCACGGTGGCCGTCTGGTTCGGGATCATCCTCCTCCTTCAGATCCGCGGCGGCCTCTCGCGCATCCTGCACCCGATGCTGGAGGAGCGGGCCCTGACCAGCGTGCGTTCCATGGCCTCGGCCCTGGAGCACCCGGTGGCCGTAGGCGACCATTTGGCGGTTCGGGAAGCGCTGCGCCGCAAGCAGGCCACCCACCCCCACATCCGGTACATCATCGTTCGGGACTCGTCGGGGCGGGTGTTATCACACACCTTCCCCCAGGGTGTTCCTCCCGATCTGGCCCAGGCGCGTCCTGCGCTGCCCAAACACGCCGACGGCGTCACCGTCCTCGACTCCGCCGAGGGACTGATCTTCCACGTCTCCAGCCCGATTCTGAAGGGGCATGGCGGGACGGTCGATCTGGGGTTGTCCGATCGCGAGGTCGTGGCCGCGCAGACCGCCATCACCCGGTCGGTTCTCTGGGCGCTGGCCCTCGCCATGGTCGTGGGAACCGGGCTGGCCGCATTTCTGGCGCACCGGCTGGTCCGCCCTATTCGTCGTCTGGCGACGGCCGCGGATGTCCTCGGAGAGGGAAACTATGGGGTTCGCGCGGGGGTGGAGAGCGGCGACGAGATCGGCCACCTCGCAGAGGCCTTCAACCGGATGGCTGTGCGGCTCGAGGAATACCGGAAGGAGGTCCTGGAGCACGAGAAGGAACAGCGGTCGCTGATCCACAAGATCATCCACGCCCAGGAGGAGGAAAGGGGCGTCATCTCGAGGGAACTCCACGACCAGCTGGGGCAATCCCTTCTGGCCCTGAAGCTGAAGATCCAGCAGGATGGACCGCCCGGCGCCACGCCCTACCTCGAGGCGCGCGTCTCCGGAATCATCGATGAGGTACGATCTCTGGCGTGGCGGATGCGGCCGTCGATCCTCGACGACTACGGCCTCGACTCGGCCCTGGGGCGCCACGTGGAGGATGTGGCGAAACAGTCGGGCCTGCACATCGACTACCAGTACACCGCCGCTCCCGCCCAGGGTCGGATGCCGGACGAGGTCGAGATCACGCTGTATCGGGTCGCCCAGGAGGCCCTCACGAACATCCAGCGCCACTCGCGAGCGAAGAACGCGAGTGTGGTGGTACTCTGTGAGCCGGAGGTCGCCACGCTGGTGGTGGAGGACGACGGCTGTGGATTCGATGTCCGCGCGGCCGGGAGCAACGGTCGGCGCCGGCTGGGACTCTCCGGTATGCGCGAACGCGCGGCGCTGCTCGGAGGGAGGTGCGCGGTCGAATCCGCCCCCGGAAAGGGAACGGTCATCCGGGTGCGCGTGCCCTTGGGCGCCAGGCGGGAGCCATGTCCATCCGAATCCTGATCGCCGACGACCACACCCTCTTTCGCTCGGGGCTCAAGACGCTCCTCGAACGCGAGTCCGACTTCTGCGTGGTCGGGGAGGCGGCGGACGGACCGGGCGCGATCGGGGAGGTGGAACGGATCAAACCGGACATCCTCATCCTGGACCTGAGCATGCCCGGTCTGCGCGGCTCCAATGTGGCGGAGGTCGTCCGCGAAAAGTATCCGCAGACGCAGATCGTCGTTCTGACCATGCACGAGGATGCCTGCTATCTCCGGCAGATGTTCCGGCTCGGGGCGAAGGCGTTCGTGCTCAAGAAGTCGAGCGGGATCGATCTCTGTCAGGCCATCCGGGCCGTGCACCGCGGCGAGAAGTACGTCGATCCGTGCTTCGCGGGCGGGATCATCGGGGGGGACGTGCCGAACGGTTCTCCCCCGGCGCGCGCTCCGGCCGCCGATCGCCTCAGCCCGCGCGAGCAGGAGGTCTGCTCGCTCCTCGCCCACGGTCTCACGAACGGCGAGATCGCCGGGCGGCTCTCCATCTCCGAGCGGACGGTGGAGTCGCACCGGGCGAACATCATGGAGAAGCTCGATCTCAAGTCGCGGGCGGAACTGGTGCGGTTCGCGATCGACAATGACCTGCTGACGCTGACCTAGCCCCCCCCATTCTCCACACCCCCTGCGGCATTTCACCCGGATGAGGGTGTCGTTCCTCCCCAATGAGGCTTCCGGTGCGCCCGGGGTGCGAGACCCGCGATCTCCGAAGCCGCCACGCCCCTTGATCTTGTGCCCGCCCTGCCGCGCCGACGCCGCACCCGGCACACCGATTGCGATTTTTTTCAGCCAGTTCGGTCTTTGGCCTACCACCACCTTGGGCGGCGCACCTGAGCATGCAGACGGATCGCGTGGAGAGCGTTCCCGACACCCGTGGGGCAAACTCCATCTTGGTTCGCTTCGGCGGCATCGATCGTCTGACCTTGCGGCTCGCCCTGGGGATCACGACCCTTGTCGTGATCCTGCTCGCGGCGGGGCTCTACGTCGTTTCCACAGGGTACTTCGAGCGGACCCTCGCCGCCCGCCGCGAGGCGGTGGAACTCCAAAACCGGCTGCTCGAGACGGCGCTCCGACACCAGATGCTCAACCGGGACCCCACCCTCATCGCCGACGTTCTGCGGGAGATCTCCTCGAAGGAGGACGTGCGCAACGCCATGATCGTCGATCACGACGGCGTCGTTCACTTCTCCGGCTCCGAAGGAAGGGTCGGGCAACGCGAATCCCGGAGTTCCCCGACCTGCATGGTCTGCCACTCCAAGGAGGCCGCCGAACGACAGCTCTGGACGGTTTACGATTCGCCCGAGGGGCGCGTCCTCCGGAGCGTCCAGCCGATCGAGAACCGGGCCGAATGCCACCGGTGCCACGACCCCGCCCAGCGGATGAACGGAATGCTGATCCTCGATGTCTCCCTCGCGGCGCTCGACAATCGCCTCCGCCGCGACGCCCTCTGGATGGTCGCCGCCACCGCCGCCCTCGGTCTGCTCCTTCTCGCGAGCATCGGTTTCCTCGTCCGGAGGATGATCCTCATTCGCCTCGCGCGTCTGGGAGATGCCGCCTGCTCGTTCGCCGCCGGCAATCTGAAAGAACGCGCCGCCGTCGAGGGCGACGACACCATCACCGGGCTTGCCCGCGACCTGAATCGCATGGCCGACGCCGCCGTGAGGCTCCTGACCGAGGTGCGGACGCACGAGGCTCAGCTCTCCAACGTGATGAACAGCGTAGACGACGGTCTGGTTGTCCTCGATCGTGATTTGCGGATCGTGGCCTCCAACCGCGCCTTCTGCCGGAAGGTGGGCCTCCACCCGGAGGCCATCCGCGGACTCAAGTGCAAGGAGGCGATCGGATCCGCGCATCCCTGCCGGACGACCGGCGGTCCCTGCACCACGGCGGAGTGCCTGTCGAAGGGGGAGACGCAGCGCGCCACCTTTCACTTCCCGGCGCTGAACGGCAGCCCGGGGCGCGTGGAGGAGGTCCATGCCTCGCCGGTCTACGACGATGCCGGACAGGTCGTGCAGGTCGTCGAGGTCTGGCGGGACATCACGGAGCGGGTGGAGGAGGAGACGCGGCTGGCGGAGTTTGAGCGTCTGGAGACGCTCGGGGTTCTCGCCTCCGGGTTCTCGCACGAGATGAACACCCCGCTCGCCTCCACGCTGACCTGTGCGGAGGCGATCCTGGGACGGGTCGAGGAAATGCGATCCGCCGATTCGGCGGCACAGGCTCTCCAGCCCGTGCCGCCCGGCGCGGGCGGGGACGCCCGCGCCACAAGTGGGACAGGCGTCCCCACCTGCCCCGGCGCGGGCGAGAATGCCCGCGCCACGGAAGTGGGGCTGGCGCCCCCGCCTGCCCCTCTGGCCGAGACGAAGGAATACGCCGAGACCATCCGTCGCGAAGTTCTCCGATGCCGGAAGATCACCGAGCAATTCCTGCGATTTGCGCGCGGAATTCCGCCATCGACGGAACCGGTCGACCTCCGGGAAGTCATCCTGGGAATCCTTCCGGTGGTCGGTCCGACGGCCCGCCAGGCGGGCGTGACGATCCGCTCCGAGACGGGATCGACCGCGATCATTGTCACTGCGAACACCGAGGTGGTTCAACATGTGCTCCTGAACCTGCTCGTCAATGCCGTGCAGTCCTTTCCCACGACGGCCGGACAATCCGAGGCCTGTACTGTTCCCGTGGGTCAGGTGTTCCCGCCTGCCCCCGGGGGCGCGGGCGGGGACGCCCGCGCCACGGGTGGGGCAGGCGTCCCCGCCTGCCCCAGCGCGGGCGAGGACGCCCGCGCCACGAACCTGGCACCT
>JACPTZ010000012.1 GCA_016192525.1 Planctomycetota bacterium | reverse complement strand
GGTCCGGGTCGACACCCGGGTCATCGCCGCGACCAACCGCGACCTCGAGGCGGCGATCCGGGAGACGAAGTTCAGGGACGACCTGTTCTACCGTCTGAACGTCTTCCCGATCGTCCTCCCGCCGCTCCGCCGGCACAAGGAGGACATCCCCGAACTGATGCTGCACTTCCTCCAGCGGCACGGCCTTTCGATGGAAAGCGTCGCCCCGGAGGTCGCCGACATGCTCGGGGTCTACGACTGGCCGGGAAACGTGCGCGAGCTGGAGAACGCGATCGAACGGGCGGTGATCGTGGCGGCGGGGCGTCCGATCACCCCCGCGGCCTTTCCGCCTGAGGTTCGGGCCGGACCGGCGGTGCCGGTCACGGCCTCACCGCCGCCGCCTGCGGCGGTACCGGCTCCGGAGACCCCCTCCGCGCCGACCCCGTCGGGATCGATGGACGAACGCGAGCTCGAGATGATCCGGGAGGCGATCCGCCGGGCGGGAGGGAACAAGTCGATGGCCGCGAAGGCGCTCGGCATCACCCGCCGGCGGCTCTATTCGAGGTTGAAGAGTCTGGAGGGGAGGACGGCGAAAGGATAGGGCGGGGGTATGGGGTTGCCGCCCCTGACGTTGTCATCCTGAGCTTTGCCCGCCTCCGTTTGGCGGGCGGAGCGAAGGATCACCAGCTCAGTGCTCAGCCGGTTCCAGACTGGTGATCCTTCGGCCCCGCAGCACGTGCTGCGGGGCGGCCTCAGGATGACATGCTACGGCGGTCATTCTGATAGGCGCTCTAAGCTGGTGATCCTTCGCGTCCGCCTGCGGCGGACGCTCAGGATGACAATGCGGTAACCTCGTACGGGCGGGGGCGGGTCCAGGCAGATCCGCTGATGTCACCCTCTACCCCTTAGCGGCCGGCTTCACCACGGGGAGCACCGAGATGCGCCGGGCGCCCACGAACTTGACAATCCCCGGCTTCAGGGCGAAGAGCGAGAAATCGCGGCCCAGCCCCACGTTCAGGCCCGGCTTGAACACCGACCCGCATTGCCGGACCAGGATCGATCCCGCCGTGACCACTTCTCCCGCATAAGCCTTCACGCCGCGACGCTGACCGTTGCTGTCCCGTCCGTTACGTGAAGTCCCGCCGCCTTTTTTGTGTGCCATGGGGCTGACGCTCCGAGTCGATCCTGGGTCTCTGGGTTTCGGCCACGCGAGGGCTTTGAAACGCGAGGCGTAAGACGTAAAACGTGAAACGTACCGGCAGCGGCGCACCACCCGTTCGAAGCGTCAAACACACACCCCCGGCCCTCCGCCCTCCGTTTCTTCTTACGTTTGACGTTTCTCTTCTTACGTTTTACGTTTTACGTTTTACCTTTTACTCCTTTCCCGCGCCAAAGTCAACGATCTGCCGGCTCGTCCCTACCGGTAGTCCGGCACCTCGAAGAGATCCACCGGATACGTCCCGTTCTCGCCGCTCCGTCCGAATCGCGCCACGCAGAGCAGGGCGCGCTGCTTGAAGAGCAGGAGCCGCCAGTAGGCGGCGGTGCTCATCACCCCGGGAATCGGGACGCCGTCCCGCGTGCAGGCGTAGGTGCGGTTCAATCGCTCGAGTTCGGGCCAGTCGATGTACACATGCGTGACGCCGAGGGCGTGGAGGGTGGAGAGGAGCGAGGCGTCGAGTTCGCGCGTGCGCCGGTCGAACGCGTCGGGGTCCGAGTCTTGCAGGTCGAAGAGGGCGGCCTGTTCCCGGCCCTGCGCCTCCAGCGCGGCCGCCAGCGGGTGCGCGTTGAAAACGGTGGCGAAGAGGACGGGACGGTCGAAGAAGAACGTCTGCGCCTCTCCGATGAGGCAGAGGCGGACGTCCGCCGGCAGACGCTCGCGGATGTAACGCACCGCGTCATGGCGGGCGTCCAGTTCGCTGTGAAACGCCTCGGGCGATTCCACCCCGGCGGCCACCGGACCGATGAAGGCGAACCCCATCACCAGTCGGAATCCGGCATAGAGCGCCAGAAACACCCAGACCGCCAGCGTCAGGACCGGCGCCAGATAGCCCTTCCAGACCTGCACGATCCCCTGCGCGGAGAGGAGGCAGGTGACCGGCAGAACCGGGACGAGGAACCGCGGGACCTGGTGCGTGAACCCGTACCAGCACAGGACCTGCGCCAGCGCGAGAAGGGTGAGTGCGAACACCGCCCGGCGAGGCGCGGCCGCAAAGAAAGCGAGCGGCCAGAAGAGCAGGACGAGCGGGTGAAACGTCGGAAGTTCCGGAGGCGCGAAGCCCTCCTGGCCGGGAGTCCCCTCCCCCTCCGTGCCGGTGAACCAGCGGACCGCGCGGTCCCCGATCGTCTGCGCGGCGTTCGGAGGGGAGCGGTGCGCCTGCGCAAACCGGGCCTCGCGGTCGGCATCCCACTCCCCGCCTCCGAACGTCGCGTAGGCGAGCGGGTAAAGCGGGTTCCCCGTGGCCGCGAGATTCCGGAGCGGCCACGGACTCCACGCGATCGCGAACGCCGCCGTGAACGCGAGAAGGGCGAGACCCGCCCGCCCCCGCTCCGTCCCGCCCGCGATCGCCCGGATCGCCAGCCAGGCCCCGATCGGAACCACGCAGAAGAGCAGCGCCGGGTACTTGCATCCCGCCGATCCCGCCGCCATCAGGCCCGCCAGCACGGCGGCGCCCACCGGACCCGGGGCGCCTCGGGGACGGAGCATCGCCAGCACCGCGAGCAGGGCGAAAAAGGACTGGGCCGGTTCGACATACTGGACCACCGCCGTGTCGAGCGTCGCCGGGCACGCCACATAGAACACTCCCGCGAGGAAGCCGACCCTCGGGGCGAAGGCGCGGCGTCCCGCGGCCACGCAGGCGAGGAACGTGGCGAAGAGGAGCACGGCGTTCACCAGGACCCCGAACTGGGCGCCGAGGAGCTTCGAGCCGGTCAGGGCCATCGCCGCGAGCATCCCCATCTCGTAGAGTTCCGGGAACGCGGCGTAGACGTTCGACGACCAGAACGCGATCCTCCCCTCGGCCAGATAGTGCGCCGGCGCCGCGGCGTGATACTCGAGGACGTCGTAGTCCAGCGGCGGCGCGAACCCGAAAAGCAGGGTGAAGGCGACGACGAGGAGGAGCAGCGCCGTCAGCGGAAGATCGACCGTCCACCGGAGCGCCCCCGACGCCCGGCCGGCCGCGCGCCACTCCCCCGCCAGGCGCCGCATCCGCGGCATCAGGAGAATCAGCAGGGTGACGGCGCCCGCGCGGATGACCGGCGGGTTCATCAGCCCCAGACTCCCCGCCACGAAAACGCCGAGACCGATCAGGAGCCCCCCCACGGCCCCCCCGAACAAGTCGCGCTCCGTTCGATCGTCCGACTCGAGACCGGCGAGGTCGAGCGCGAGCCTCCCCAGCGAGACGGTCATCAGCACGGCGACGGCGAGGAGCGCGAGGAGGAGGGCGCGCTCCCCCAGCGCGAACAGCACGGAGTGGGGAGGAGGGAGGAGGGAGACGGGCATGCGGGGAATGTAACTCGGGGGGGGAAGGAAAACAAAACATTCCCTTTGCCCCTTCGCGCGTGGCCCGTCATCCACCGTACACTCCGCGGTTCCTCACGACTCGCCTACTCCCTTACTCCGCTTCCCCTTCTCAAGTCCCCCCCGTACGTGTCCGATAACGTGGATATCGAACCTGTTTCTGCCCGCCCGTTCATCCTCGTTCGTCGCAAGGAGAAACGAAATGCCCCTCGTGCGCCTATCCATCTTCCGGCTCCTCGGGCCGGCGCTCCTCCTCGGACTGTGCGTCGGCTGCCTCTCCCCGGCCGGCCGGTCGTGCGCCGAGCCGAAGAAGGGCCACCCCCATCCGGGCGGGGCGCCACCGGATGCGGCGGGACTCGAACTGAAGCCGGTCTACAGCGGGGTCCCCTATCAGGGTCTCACCCAGCACACCTTCACCGTCGAGGGCGAAGACAATTCGCCCTGCATCGCCTTCGACGGCCGCTCGCTCGTCTACACCTCCACCCGGAACAGCCAGGAGCCCGACGTCTACGTCAAGCCGACCCACGGCTCCGCCCTCACCCAGCTCACCACCGCCCCGTCCTGCGACGCCTTCCCGGAGTTCTCGCCGGACGGCAGGCGCGTCGCCTTCTGTTCGAACCGGAGCGGCAACTGGGACATTCACATCATCGAGGTCGCCACCCCCGGCACCACGTGGCAGGTCACGACCTCCCTGAACGACGACATCCACCCCTCCTGGTCGCCGGACGGGAAGCGGCTCGCCTACTGCTCGAAGACCGAGGGGGAGGACTGGGAACTCTGGGTGGTGGAACTGGCCACGCGTTCGCTCACGAACCTTGGCCCCGGCCTCCTTCCGACCGCATCGCCTTCCAGCGGGCGCGCTCGCGGGGCGATCACTGGTACGGCATCTGGACCATCGACATCGACGGCAACACCCTCACCGAAATCGTCCCGAACGACAAGTGGGCGGCGATCAACCCGGCCTGGTCGCCGGACGGCAAGCGCCTCGTCTTCGCCTCCGTGTACAAGAGTCCCGCCGCGCAGGCGGCGAACCGGACGATGGAGGCCGACGACATCTACGTGGTCAGCGCCGACGGCTCCGGCCTCATGCAGCTCACCTTCGACGAGACCCCCGAGTGGGGTCCGTGCTGGGGGCGCGACGGCCGCGTCTACTTCGTCTCCCGCCGCAAGGGGCATCAGAACATCTGGAGCGTCATGCCCACGGCCCTGACCGGCAAGTGAGCGATCGGATTCCCTGTGCCCGTCCGCCGGTCCATCCTCGCCGCCCTCGCCCTCGCCGCCGCGCTCTCCGCGGGCGGGGGATGCGCTCACTTCGCCAAGGTGAAGTTCTACACCCATCCGGAAAATCCCGATCCCGACCTCAAGACGATCGCGGTGGCCCCCTTCTTCAATGCGACGTCCGCGACCGTCGACGCGGAGCGCACCGCCGACCTCTTCGCCTCCGAACTGGTCCAGTGCGGGGTGGTGAAGGTGGAGCGCCCCCGGGCCGTCCTCGAGGCGGCCTACCGGCTCAAGTATCCGGAGGCGACGTCCGCACCCGCCAACGTCCGCATCCAGGACCTCATCAGCGAACCGGCCGACGCCGTGCGCGTGGCGAAGGCGCTTCGGGCCGACGCGGTGATCGTCGGAACCGTCACGGAATCCAATCCGTACTTCCCGCCGGTGCTCGGCCTGGCGATCCAGGTGTTCTGCACGAAGACCTACACCCTGCGGGCGGAGGACATCGACCGGCTGATCCAGAGCGGCAAGCCGCTCCCGCTCACGACCAGCAGCGCGGGAAATGTGCTCGACGCGTTCGAGCGGGTCTATGACTCGAACCAGTCGATGCTGCGCACCGAGATCAAGGGGTACGCCCTCGCGCGCGAGGGCACGGACCGCTCCTTTCGCGACGAGGAGTCGGTCCTGCGGGTGAGCGAGAACTTTGTGCGCTTCTGCTCGAATCAGATGATTCGGGAGTTCTTCAAGCGCCGGGGTCAGTCGATTCGCCCCGAGCAGAAGCCGAAGGAGAAGCCGGCGAGGAGATAGAGAGCTGTCTCGGCTGGTGATGCGGGGCTCCCGCCCCTGACGTTGTCATCCTGACCGTCCGCCGCAGGCGGACGCGAAGGATCGCCAGGCCTGCACCCGGAAGGCGCTTGTTTCGGGTCAAGGCTGGCGATCCTTCGCTTCGCCCCGCCAAACGGATGGCGGGGCTTCGCTCAGGATGACAAATCCAGAGGCGGTATCCTCGTACGGCTGGTGAAGTGCAGGGGCGGGGCTCGCCCCCGCCCGTCTGGCCGGCGGCTCAACCGGTCTTCAGTCGGGGAGACCCAGCGTGAAGAGGAAGAGAAGCGAGAACCCGTCGACCCCCTGCCTCGTCCTCACGAAGGGCGAGCACCGGTACTTTTTCCGGGTGGAGCGCGGGTGCGAGGTGTCGCTCGTCTGCCTGCTGATCGACTATGCGATGGACCCCCGGTTCAACCTGACTTTTGACGATGTAATGGTGTTCGTGCGGGAGGTCCGCGATACGCTCCGTCCGACCGTCGTCACCCCGAGTGCGCCCCATGGCCAGGCTGATTGACGAGTTTCTGGAACATCTGCGCGTCGAACGCAACGTCTCCCCCGAGACGCTGCGCGCGTACGCGACCGACCTCCGCCAGTTCTCGGAGTTCCTGGGCCCGGAGGACGAAATCGTCCCGGCGGCCATCGACCCGCTCATCCTCCGGAAGTACCTTGCCACGCTGAAGGAGCAGGAGTACTCGCGGACGACGATCGCCCGCCGGGTGGCCTCGATGCGTTCGTTCTTCAAGTACCTCTGCCGGCAGGGGCATCTCGATAAGAACCCGGCCGCCCAGCTCCGCCTCACCCGCGGAAGCCGCCGCCTCCCGACCTTCCTCGACGAGGGCGAGATCCAGAAACTCCTGACCACCCCCGACGCCGGTTCCTTCGGGGGAAGGCGCGATCGGGCCATCCTGGAATGTCTCTACAGCACCGGGATGCGCGTCAGCGAACTGGTGGGACTCAACGTGAGGGACGTCGATCTTCTCGGCGAGGTGGCGCGGGTCCGCGGGAAGGGACGGAAGGAGCGGATGGCGCCGCTTGGGAAGCCGGCCGTGGACGCGATCCGCGACTACGTGCTGGTCCGGAACACGGCGGAGCCGGGGGCCGTCGGCGAGGACTCCCCGCTCTTCCTCAACAAGGGCGGGACGCGCCTGACCGCCCGAAGCATCCGGCGTCGGCTCCTCCTCTATGCCCGCCAGTGCGGGATCGAGAAGCATGTCTCGCCGCACGTCCTGCGCCACACCTTTGCGACGCACCTCCTCGACCGCGGCGCCGATCTCCGGTCGGTCCAGGAGCTTCTCGGCCACGAGCACATCACCACCACTCAGATCTACACCCACGTCACCACAAGCCGCCTGCGCGAGGTCTACGCCAAGGCCCATCCCCGGGCGAGCGCGGGGCGGTAGCGCCGGGATGGCACGGGCGGCTGGTGATCCATCGACGCCCAGCCCGGATTA
>JACPTZ010000168.1 GCA_016192525.1 Planctomycetota bacterium | reverse complement strand
GCCCGTGCCACCCCTCTCCCCCACGGGGGGAGGGATGCAGCATCAGAGCACCCGTCCCTTTGGAAGTAGCCGGATGAAGGCGTTGCAACTCCATCTCTGCGGCATCAGCCACGCCACGGCGGGGGTCGAAGTGCGGGAGCGCTTCGCCGTCGAGCCCGCCCGTCTGATCGAGGTCCTGCGGCGGTTCGCGCGGGGCGGGCTGTCCGACCAGATCCTCCTCCTCTCCACCTGCAATCGGACGGAGCTGTACGCGTTCGGGGAGGGACCGGAGTTCGCGGCGGCCTTGCGCCGGGCCTTTCGGTCGCTGGACCGGAGGGGGGGACTCGGCGAGACGGGCCACACAGGCGCCGCTTCCGCGGCGCACTCCAATGGTGCGTCCCCGGGCGCCGCTGGCGCGGCGCACTCCAATGGTGCGCCCCCCGGCGCCGCTGGCGCGGCGCGCTCCAACGGTGCACGCCCCGGCGGAACGGACGGCGGCCTCGCCATCAGGGAGGCGCATGGCCGTGAGGCGGTGCGCCACCTCCTCGCCGTGGTCTCGGGTCTCGACTCGCTCATCCTCGGAGAGACTCAGATCAAGCAGCAGGTCCGGGTGGCCTACGAGGCGAGCCGGGAGGCCGGGACCGCGGGGGCCGATCTCCACCGGCTGGTCCAGACCGCCAACCGGGTCAGCAAGCGGGTGCGGACCGGGACGAGCCTGAACCTCGGAACCCTCGACGTCGGCCGCGCGGCGGTCCTCCAGGCCGAGCAGGAACTGGGAAGCCTCGCGGGAAAGGTCTGCCTCGTGATCGGGGCGGGGAAGATCGGCCGGATCGCCGTCCGGGAACTGGCGTCGCGAAGACCGGCGCGGCTGGTGATCGTGAACCGGACGCTCGACCGGGCGATGGAGGCGGGCGGCGAACTCGGCGCCGAGGCGGCCGGGCTCGAGACGCTCCCCGGACTCCTCTCCAAGGCCGACCTCGTCCTGGGCGCGGCCCATGCGCCGGAGTTTCTCGTGACACGCCAGGCCTTCGAGCAGGCCCGGCGCGGCGCGGGCGGGGACGCCCGCGCCACCTGTGTGCTGATCGACGCGGCCGTCCCGCGCATCCTCGATCCGGAGATCGGACTCCTCCCCGGCGTCCGGCTCTTCGACATCGAGCACATGACCGGCATCATCGAGGAGAACCGCCGGCGGCGTCACACGGCGGCGGCGGAGGCGTGGAGGATCATCGACGGGGAACTCACGGGAGAGACCGCCGTCCGTCTCATCGCATCACCCCGCGGAACGACGGCGTGTGCCCGGGGAACACGTCGCCCAGGCGGGACTGTCCGAACCCCCGGGCGACAACCTCGGCCAGCACGTCCCGGTAGTCGGTCGTGACGGCCAGATCGCCCGGACCGTCCATCCGGTCTTCGCCCAGCCCCGGCCAGGCGCCGTACACCTTCCCGCCGGCCACCGACCCTCCCATCAGGAACATCACCCCCGCCCGGCCGTGATCGGTGCCGAACGAGACGTTCTCGTACGCCCGGCGGCCGAACTCCGTCATCACGACGGTGACCACCCGCTCGCCGGAGTCCCCGAGATCGGCGTCGAACGCCGCGAGGCTTTCGGCGAGGGTGCGCATCAACCCCGGCAGAAGCCCGCTCACCGCCCCCTGCGTGAAGTGGGTGTCCCAGCCGCCGAGGTCGAGACAGGCCGCCTCCGGCCCCACCCCCGCCTGGATGAGCCGGGCCACGAGGCGGAGCCCGCGGGCGAATTCGTGATCCGGATACGAGGCGCTGTGCGCCGGGGCGTCGGCCCCGTGCTTCAGGCGCTCCACGCGGCGCATCACTTCGAGCGTCTCCCGGCCGCAGGCGGCGGCCGCGGTGGAGTCGGCGGAGTAGAGCGCCTCCAGCGCCTCGGCAAGCCCCCGGAGGTCTCCGGTGGCCGTGTTGATCGAGAAGTCGTCGAGGGAGGTGAGGGTCGCGGCCGCCGGCGCCCCGCGGAGCGACTCCGGGATCGACGTTCCGAGCGCCACCGGCGGCATCGCGCGTTCCTCCGCGGCATTCCGGGCTCGCAGGTGCCGCCCGAGCCACCCGCCCGAGGCGATCTGGTTCATCCGCACCCCGTGCTCCATCTGGTCCTGCGCCTCGAAGTGGGACCGGGTCTGGTCGTCGCTTCCGGCGGCGTGAACGATGGCAAGCCGCCCGGCGGAGTAGATCGGACGGAGGGGCGCGAGCGCGGGATGCAGGCCGTAGAAGCGGTCGAGGTCGATCGCGCGTCCGTCGTCGGCCGTGCGGTCGTCCGGCCGCGGGACGCCCAGGGTGGGGCGCAGGGTGTAGTAGCGATCGTCGCCGTGCGGGACGATCATGTTCAGACCGTCCGCCCCGCCGCGAAGGAAGACGCAGACCAGCGTTCGACCCGGCTTCACCGGCTGGAGGCCGAAGAAGAGCGAGCGGAGGAGGGCGCGACGGGAGGGGCAGGAGTCGGTCATGGCTTTCTCGCGTCTCCGTTGTACGCCTCTACCCGCAGAAACCAATACCCGTCGGATAAACCAAGGGTACGACGTCACCGCATTGTCATCCTGAGCGTCGGGCGCAGCCCCGCAGCACGTGCTGCGGGGCGCAGCCCGACGCGAAGGATCGCCAGCTTACACGCCAGGTACGCTCCAGTACTGGTGATCCTTCGCCCTGCCCGCCGCACGGAGGCGGGCAGGGCTCAGGATGACAAGTTCATTCTCATAGGCGCTCCTAAAACCACTGAAACCCCGGGGACGCGAGGATCAAGCCCACGGCCTCCGCCTGGCGCTGAGCCGGCGTACCTCCGGAGCCGCCGAGGAACCGGTCGATCGCGGCCTGCTCGGCCGGCGTGCCGTCCCGCCCCAGCAGGTGCCTCAGCCAGCGCGCGGAGTGGGCCGCCGCGCCGGGCGGGGCGATCGCGTCATTCAGCGCCCGGAGATCCACCGACGTCTTTCCGATCCGGTTCGTGACGAGCGCCACGGCGAAGTTCCATCTCCAGAAGAAGGCCCCGAGCCAGGGGGCGTTCTCGTCGGGGTAGCCGTCGGGCGTGGGATACGAGAAGAGCGGCTGGCCCATCCTCGACAGGTACTCGAGGAGCGGGCGGTGGGCGAACGTGTCCGCCCCCAGCGACCGGAGCGCCGAGACGACATACCGGAAGGGCCGCTTCACCTTCAGGGCGGCCGAACGGCGAAACTCCTCCGAGGTGAGGATCGCGCGCACCATGGGCCTGATCTCGCCGTTCGTCGAGCGATACGCCTCCGCCACCCTCTCCACCAGAGATTCGGGAGGCTGCTCCGAGACGAACCGACGGCAGAGTTTCACGGCCAGGTGGCGGGAGGTGGATGGATGCCGCAGGACGATGTCGAGGAGGAGGTCGAGGTCGCGCTCCCCGTGACCGGCCGGGATCGTCACGCCGAGGACCTCCTTCGGGCCGTCGTCGTGGTCGGCCGCGCGGAACTCCACCGACCCCTTCCGCCACCCCTTGCGGACGGTCCATCCCGTGAGGGCCCGGGCCGCCTCCATCACGTCCCGCTGCGTGTATCCCCCGTGGACGCCGAGCGTGTGGAGTTCGAGCAGTTCGCGCGCGAAGTTCTCGTTCGGCCGGTCCTCGTTCCGGGCCCGCTTGTTCGCCCGGCCGTCGAGGTAGACGAGCATCGCCGGGCTGAGCGCGGTCCCCCGCACGAGGTCGCGGAAGCGGCCCAGGGCGTGCGCGCGGAGCACCTCGCGGTCGTGCGAGGACTTGAGCCAGGCGCATTCCGCCTTCCCGATGTCCATGTTGAAGTGGTCGGACCAGAACTCGACCATCACCTCGTGCAATTGGCGCCGGCTGTAGAGGGCGCGGAGGAGGGTGAACCGGGCGAGTTCCTCGTGGACCACGGGGCGGCGGTACTCGTACGCCTCGCCGCCGGGGCAGAAGACGGTCTCGAAGCGGTTCGCGCGCAGGTCGCAGGCGCGATCGTCGATCGATTCCGGCGCGAGCTGTTCGTCGATCCACGCCTCGGCGCCCATCGAACGGGCGCGCTCCACGTCTCCGGGCCAGGGGCCGAACCCGGCCCGCGACAGGAGGTGGTGGAACGGGTCGAGGCCGACCCCGGAGGGGGGGGTGACGGAGCGGGGGATCGTCTGGCCCAGCTGCTGTGCGGCCTGGCGGTAAACGCCGTCGCAGCCCGCGAGGGCGAGGGCGCCCCCCGCGAAGGCGCCGGTCTGGAGAAAATCGCGTCGGGAGAGGGGCATGATGGGTGACACCACGGTCCGCGTCGGCGCCGTCAGGGGGCGTGCCCCTCCCGTGCGGGGAGGGACTGGTGATCCGTCACGGCTGAACCCGCGGGCAAACCCGTCCGTCCTGAGCGAGGGCGCGGCTCCGTCGCCGCGCCCGAGTCGAAGGACGAGTCGGCGGCCGCGGCCCACCCACCCTTCGACTCGCACCGCCGCACGTGCTGCGGGGCTCGCTCAGGACGGGCGGGTGGCTGGGTACTTTCCCGACCCAGCTTAGCCCGCGCTCCCCACCGGCATCGCCGCTGCCGAATCCGGCGCCGACACGGGTGCGGCCTTCAGCGCCGGCGCCGGACGCAGGATCGCCGTGGTCGCCGCCCCGAGTCCCACCAGCCACGAAACCGGCAGGATCAGAAACCATCCCGCGATGGGGAGCAGATACGAGAGCTCGAGTGCGATCGCGCCCCGAAGGGCCGCCCTCCACGGGCTCGCACCGTCGATGGAAGAAGGCATGCGCGAACCGATGTGGCGAACCAGCCCGGCCACGCCGAGATGCGCGAGGATCGCCCCGCCCCCGCCCGTCAGGAGCGCGATGAACTTGAGGAAGTTTGCCTGCGTCGCGGCGAGCAGGACGACGAGGAAGACGATCGCGGTCAGGGAGACGGCGCCGACCAGGAAAGACCGGATCGGGGCCTCGCGGACCTGTTCCTCCGATCGCCGCGCCGCGTTCGGAAAGAGCGCGTTCAGGGTGAGCCACAGGGCGGGGAAAGCCAGCAGGAAGCCGAGGATCGTGAAGACGATCGCGAAGACGTCGGACATGAGCATGGCGGTCTCCTTTCTCACACAGTACCGGCGGGATTCCCCGCGGGTTTCAGGAATCTTGCGGGTTTCAGATACCCGTTGACAGTCTTCGGCGTGGCTCCCTAGAATCATGGTTTCCGCACACCCGATGGGGAGCCGTCGCCATGAAGAACGGAAAGACCGTCGCGATCCTGGTGGAGGACCTGTACCAGGAGATGGAGGTCTGGTATCCCGCCTACCGGCTTCGGGAGGCGGGGATCCGGACGGTGTTCGTCGGCACCGGAAAGCCGGAGTACAGGAGCAAACTCGGCTATCCCGTGACCGCCGAGGCCGACATCCATGAGGCGAAGGCGAAGGAGTACGACGCCGTCGTCATCCCGGGCGGCTACGCCCCGGACATCCTCCGTCGATACGACGAGGTGAACCGGTTCGTCGCCGACCTCTTCAGGGCCGGGAAGCCGGTGGCCTCGATCTGTCACGGCCTCTGGGTCTGCGCCTCCGCCGGGATCCTCCGCGGTCGAACCTGCACCTGCTTCTTCGCGGTGAAGGACGACGTGGTCAACGCGGGCGCCCGCTACATCGACCGCGAGGTGGTGGTCGACAAGAACCTGATCACCGCGCGGAAGCCGGACGATCTGCCGGCGTTTGTGAAGGAGCTGCTGAAGCTTTTGAACGGGGGGGGGTGAGTCGGTTTCCCATGCCCCCCCGCATCGGCCCTCCTCCCGAACCGCTCCCGCGCTCCCTCTGGGAATCGATCCGCGAACTCGTCCCCTTCGGCGTCGCCGTCCCCGACAAGCCCCGCCATTTCCAGGAGATGATCGAGATCGCCTGGGAGAATCGCGACGCGCTGGACTACGCCTGGCGCATCCTCAACCACGGCGTGTGCGACGGCTGCTCGCTCGGCCCGTACGGCCTCCGGGACCACGTCATCGAGGGGACCCACCTCTGCACCACCCGGCTCCGGCTCCTCCGCCTGAATACGATGCCGGCCTTCGCGCCCTCCGCCCTCGCGGATGTCGGCGCCCTCCGCTCGAGGCGCAATGAAGAACTGCAGGCCCTCGGACGTCTCCCGTCCCCCTTCGTGCGCCGGCGGGGGGAGCCCGGCTTCACCCGCGTCCCGTGGGACTCCGCGCTCGATCTCCTCGCCGACCGGATGCGCCGGATCGACCCCCTGCGGATGGGCTGGTTCGCCACCTCGCGCGGGGTCACCAACGAGGGATACTACGCCTTCCAGAAGGCGGCCCGCATCCTCGGCAGTCCGCACATCGACTACTGCGCCCGGCTCTGCCACGCCCCGTCGACCTACGGCCTGGCCGACGTCTTCGGCGTCGGCGCCCCCAACTGCTCGCTCCGGGACATGATCGGGACCGACCTCCTCGTCCTCTGGGGGACCAACCTGGCCAACAACCAGCCGGTCTCCACCAAGTACATGCACTACGCGAAGGCCGAAGGGACCCGGATCGCCGTCGTGAATCCGTACCGCGAGCCGGGTCTGGAGCGCTACTGGGTGCCCTCGGTGCCGTCGAGCGCCCTCTTCGGAACGCGCCTCATGGACGACTTCTACCCGGTGCGGATCGGCGGCGACATCGCCTTCATGAACGGCATCCTGAAGGCGCTGAAGTCGAACGGGGGATTCGACCGGCCCTTCCTGGCGCAGCACGCGGGCGGGCTCGAGGAACTCGAACGCAAGTGCGACGCGTGGACGTGGGAGGAACTCGAGGAGGCCGGCGGACTGCCGCGGGCGGAGATGGAAAAGTTCGCGGCGATCTACAAGGAGGCGCGGACGGCGGTCTTCGTCTATTCGATGGGGCTCACGCAGCAGGTGTTCGGGGTGGAGAATGTGCGGTCGATCGCCACGCTGGCGGCGGTGCGGGGGATGGTGGGTCGCGAGAAGTGCGGGGTGATGGCGATCCGCGGTCACAGCGGCGTGCAGGGCGGGGCCGAGGTGGGACTCATCCCGGACCGGTTCCCGGGCGGCCTGGCGGTGAACGAGGAGAACGCGCGGAGCATCGGGGAGACGTGGGGGGCGCCGGTCCCCGGTACGCCGGGGCTGGCCACGCCGGAGATGATGGAGGCGGCGCACGGGGGAAAGATCGACTTCCTCTACTCGCTCGGCGGAAACCTGCTCGAAACGATGCCGGACCGGCCGTTCGTCATCGAGGCCCTGAACCGGATCGGGGTCCGCGTGCACCAGGACATCGTGGTGAATACGTCGATGCTGCTCGACGGCGACCTCGTGGTCCTGCTCCCCTCGATGACGCGGTACGAGATGCCGGGCGGATGCACCTCGACCTCGACCGAGCGCCGGATCAGGTTCAGCCCGGAGATCCCGGGTCCGCGGATCCCGGAGGCGAGGCCGGAGTGGGAGATTCCGGTGCTGCTGGCCCGCCGCGTCGATCCGAAGCACGCGAAGGCGCTGCCGTGGTGGCATCCGCAGCAGATCCGTGAGGAGATCGAGCGGATGGTGCCGATCTACCGGGGAATCGCCGGGCTCACGAAGGAGGGGGACTTCGTGCAGTGGGGGGGGGAGCGGCTGTTCGAGGGGGCGGACTTCGCGAAGATGCCGGGCGGCCGGCTCCGGCTCCGGCCGCAGGACATCCCGCAGGTGACGATCCCGCCCGGGAAGTTCCATCTCACGACCCGGCGCGGGAAACAGTTCAACTCGATGATCCAGAAGGAGCGCGACCCGCTCACCGGGGCCGCGCGGGACGCCGTGCTGATGAACGCGGCGGACGCCGGGGAGATCGGCGTGGGCGAGGGGGACCGCGTCCGGCTCGTCTCCGAGACCGGCGAATACGCCGCGCGGGTGCGGTTCGCTCCGGTGCGGCGTCGCACGCTTCAGGCGCACTGGCCGGAGGCGA
Source organism: Planctomycetota bacterium (assembly GCA_016192525.1). GTDB lineage: Bacteria > Planctomycetota > MHYJ01 > JACPTZ01 > JACPTZ01 > JACPTZ01. The sequence continues at coordinate 57,018 of JACPTZ010000168.1, read as the reverse complement.
ACGTGCTGGTCCCGCGCCGGTGCGACCCGATCTCCCGCGAGCCGGATTACAACGTGTTCGTGGAGGTGAGAGAGTCGTAGAAGGAGGCCCGGGGGGAGTCCGGGACACCGCCATGTGCCCTGTCACTCTTGAGTCTTCGAGGGGGCGCCGGCCTCACGCCGGATGAAAACGCGGCCTATGCCCAATGCGCGCACGATGTCCACTCGAACCTGTCGCGTTGCGGTCGGACGGGCGCCATCGCGCCCGGGGCCTGTTCGCGACACCCTCGCCGTCGAGGAGCCGCTCGAGATCCGGATCCACGGCGCTCCGATGGCGATCACGCTCCGAACCCCGGGGGAAGACCCGGAACTCGCCACCGGATTTCTCTACGGAGAGGGGATCGTTCGCTCGGCCGCGGACCTCGGACGCTTCCGCCAGCCGCGCGACCCGTCCCATCCGCGAAGAAGGAACGTCGTCAACATCATCTTTGCCGAAGGGCACTCGCCCGATCTCTCACGTCTCAAGCGCCACTTCTACGCCACCAGTTCGTGCGGGATGTGCGGGAAGGCCTCCATCGACCAGATCCGGACCCTGGCGCGGCCGGTCCGTTCCCGGCTTCAGGTGACTTCCGCGACGCTCTCCCGGCTGGGAGAGACGATGCGTCGCGCCCAGGGAATTTTTGCCCGGACCGGAGGATTGCACGCGGCGGCCATCTTCGAGCCGGACGGGAGACTCGTCCTCTTGCGGGAGGATGTTGGGCGTCACAACGCCGTCGACAAGGCGATCGGGGCGCTGCTCCTCAAGGGAGAACTCCCCCTCGATCGCCGACTTCTTCTGGTGAGCGGCCGGGCCTCGTTTGAGATTCTGCAGAAGGCGGTCATGGCGCGCCTCCCGGTCGTGTGCGCCGTGTCGGCCCCGTCGAGCCTCGCGGTCCAGACGGCCCGGGCCTTCGGTGTGACGCTGGTGGGATTTCTGAGGGGGGAGTCGATGAACGTGTACACCCATCCGCGGCGCATCGCGCCGTAGGGCCGGCCCTACGGCGCTTCCCCCTTCCCGCCGCGCCCCATCATTCGGCCGATCAGAAAGATCGCCGTGCCGAAGACCAGGAGGAGCAGCTCCGTTCGGGAGTCGCCCTTTACCATTCCGATGTAGAGCGCCGCGGGGAGACACACGAGGCCGGCGAACTGGCAGAGACGGGAGATCAGGGCCAGCATGGAGGATCATTCCGGGCGCCCGGGGTTCATCGCCGGACTCCCCTCAGGTGGATGTACGCCCAGATCGCCTTCGGCAGGAGTCCCGCGGCGGCGCGCTCCACGCCATCCACCGCACCCGCCATCGCGGGAATCGTCGCCGCGCGGGGGAAGCCCATCTCCGGATGGAACACGATCCGGTGGATCGGGAGCGGTTGAAACCGCATCGTTCGCACGATCTCGAATCGGATCGAGAAGAGTCGATGCAGGAAGGGAACCGTGGATCGCCACTCGCCCCGCTCCTCCACCTTCGAAAGGGCGTGCAGGGCGATGAGCGGATTCCGTCCGCACGGTTCGAGGAGGTCGAGGACCCCCCCGGGCCGGAGGACGCGCGCGCATTCATCGACAAGCCGGCGCGGGTCGGGAATGTGGTGGACGAGGTCGCGCACCAGCACCTGATCGAACACTCCCTCGCGGAAGGGGAGCTGCAGGGCCGAGGCGGCGGCGAACCGGCCCCGCCGGAGACGTCCGCGGGCAAACGCCGCCTTCGCAGGGAAGAGATCCACGCCCACGGCGCCCGGCGGGTCGCCGAGATGATGCAGCGTGGCCCCCTCGCCGCATCCGAGGTCGAGGAGGCGCGCGCCGGACGGGCTGAAGGCGGCTTGGATGAGCGCCTGTTCGCGGGCGGAGACGTACGAGTGCGCGGTCTGCCACTGGAAGTGCTCGGGCGCCGCAGCCCCGAAGGCGGCGCGTAGGGCCTCGTCGGGATGCACCTGCTCACTTCCCCGTGAACTTCGCCGGACGTTTCTCCAGGAAGGCGGTCGTCCCCTCCACCTTGTCCTCGGAGCCGAAACAGACCGACTGGGCGAGCATCTCCACGAGGAGGCCGGAGTCGAGATCGACCCGCGCCGCCGCATTCAGCGAGAGTTTCGCCAGTCGAGCCGCGAGGGGACCGCGGGTCAGGATCTTCGAGGCGATCTCGCGCGCGGCCTCCAGCAGCCGGTCGGGAGGGACGACCCTCGAGACCAGCCCGAACTGCTCCGCCTTCGCCGCGTCCAGGACTTCCCCCGTGAAGATGAGATGCTTGGCCCGTCCCCAGCCGACGATCCGCGGGAGGCGCTGCGTGCCGCCCGCCCCCGGGATGATCCCGAGCCCGAGCTCGGGGAGCCCGAACTTCGCCTTCTCGGAGGCGATCCGGATGTCGCAGGCCAGCGCCAGCTCGCAGCCGCCGCCGAGGGCGTAACCATTCACGGCGGCGATCGTCGGGCGCGGGAACCGCTCCACGGCCGCGAAAAGGTGGGTGTTGATTCCCGCGAGGGCGTCCTTCACGTTGCGGGCCCGGATCTCCCGGATGTCGGCCCCGGCGACGAAGGTGGTGTCGCCCGCGCCGGTGAGGATCAGGACCCCGAGCGACTCCTCCTCCGCCAGGACGCGCAGGGCTTCGTGAAACTCCTTCACCGTCGCGAGGTCGAGGGCGTTCCGGACATCCGGGCGGTTGACCGTGAGCGTGGCGATGCCGCCGGCGAGGTCCAGTTTCAGGTTCTGGAAGGCGGGGGGCATGTTCATTTCTCCGGGTACTCGAAGACGCCCTTCCCCACCTTTCGGCCCAGCCGTCCCGCCTTCACGTACTGGACGAGGAGCGGGCAGGGGCGGTACTTCTCGCCGAGGGTCTTGTGGAGGAACTCGAGCACGCTCAGTCGCGTGTCAAGCCCGACGAGGTCGACCAGCTCGAACGGTCCCATCGGGTGGTTGAGTCCGAGCTTCAGCGCCTTGTCGATGTCCGGCGCCGAGGCGACCCCTTCCTGCAGCATGCAGAAGGCCTCGTTTCCGATCATCGCGTTCACCCGGCTGGTGACGAAACCGGGCGACTCGCGGACGAGAACGGTCTCCTTCCCCATTCGACGGGCCACTTCGGTCACCGCCTCGATCGCCGCCGGGCTCGATTCCAGCGCCCGGATGACCTCCACGAGCTTCATCTTGTGCACGGGATTGAAGAAGTGCATGCCCACGAGGCGGGCCGGTCGCGAGAGCGCGCCCGCCATCTCCGTAATGCTGAGGGCCGAGGTGTTTGAAGCGAAGATCGCGGACTCGGGGGCCATCCGGTCGAGTCCGGCGAAGATCTCCATCTTGATCGCGATCTGCTCCGGGGCGGCCTCGATGATGAGGTCAGCCTGTCGAGCGGCGGCCTCGCGGTCCGGGGTGAAGGAGAGGCGGCCGATGATCTTCTGGGCCTCGTCCGGCTTCGTCTTCCCGAGTTCCACCCCCTTCTGGACGATCTTCTCGACGGCGGCCCGGGCCTTGTCGAGCGAGGCCGGGGAGACGTCCTGGATCGTGACGGTGTATCCGCCGACGGCCGCGGCATGGCCGATGCCGTGGCCCATCGTACCCGCGCCGATGACGAGGATCCGTTCGATGGCCATGGGCTATGCCTTGGGCGCCGCCGTCGCACTGGAGGGCGCCGCGGAAGCGGCACTGGAGGGTGCCGCGGAAGCGGCGACCGCCGGCTTCGCCACGGGCGCTGGTGCGGAGGGTTTTGCGGCGGGCGCGGCGGCCGTCTCGCCGAACCAGTTGTAACCGGGCCGGGTCCAGACTTCCAGATCGCCCATCACCTTCGTCTGGCAGGCGAGCCGGCATTCCTCCTCGTGACCGAGCGCCCAGAAGCCGAGGGCGCGCCGGATCCGTTCGTGGATTCCCATGGGGCCGGCGTTCTTCGCGGTGTCGTTCTTGAGCCACACCGTGCAGGTGGCGCACATTCCGAATCCGCGGCAGTTGAGGAGCCGGTCGGGCCCTTCGTAGAGTTCGATCCCGGCCTTCATCGCCTCGGTCCGGAGGTTGGCGCCCGGGGCGACCTCGATCTCCTTCTTCTCCTGGACGAATTTCACCTTGGGCATTGGTTTACTCCATGGCGGTCGCGGGCTGCTCCCCGCGAAACCGCGCATTTTACGGGGCGGGCGCAATGTTGCAAGGGATTCGTGGGGCGGGCCGGCTAGATGACCAGTCGCGCCAGCTCTGGCAGTGACAGGTTCCTCTCCCGTCCCACCGCCACATCCAGCAGCTTGCGGAAGAGGTCCGGCCGCCCCGCCAGCGACCGCACTACCCGGTCCGCGATGGCGGGGAGCCTCGAGGCCCGGAGGATCCACGAGCCGAGCCAGAGCGATCCGGCCGCCAGACGCTCCCGCTCCCTCGCGTACTCCTCCGGCCGCCCCTCCGCCATCGCCCGCGCCGCGGCCCGCGCCGACAGAATCGCCAGCGACATTCCCTCCCCCGTCACCGGATCGGGGGCGCCCGCGGCGTCCCCCACCAGCATGATGTTCCCCGACGCCACCGGCGTCACCGCCAGCCCCAGCGGGGCCACGGCCAGGGCCGGCGTGGTGAACCGGATCTCCCCCAGCCGGCCCACCAGCGAGGGGAGGGATCGAAGGATGGCCTTCACCCGCGCCTCGTTGCTCTCCGCCGCCGGGATCGACTCCTTGCGGCAAAGACAGGCCACCAGCGTCTCGTCTCCATCCGACGGCGCCAGGTAGACCTCCCCCCCCGGATGGAGGATCACCTCCACCCGCTCGCGGTCGATCCGCAGTCCGCGGACGTGAGTGCTCAGTCCGATCCGGATCCCGGCCGGTGACCGGGCGGTGAAATTGCCTCCGCGATGAAAGCGGGAGTGGAGACCGTCCGCCCCGACGATCCAGCGCGCCTTCGTGCGATCCGGATCCCAGGCGGTCCCCTCGAACGCCTCGACTCCGGGGGTCGACGCGGCCTTTCGGAACAGGACCTCGTCGAAACGCTCGCGCCGAACGACGAGTCCGTAGCCGAACGGAAAGTCGGCCTCGGCCACGCGTCCGCCGGGAGATACGTAGCGGAGGCCGCGGACGCGAGGGGCGGGGCAGTCGATGCCAAGTTCGGCCAGCGCGGCGACCCCGTGCGGGAGGAGCCCCTCCCCGCAGGCCTTGGGGCGGGGGAACCGGCACTTCTCAAACAGGGCCACCCGGAATCCGCGCCGGGCCAGCTCGATGGCGGTGATCGAGCCGGCCACGCTTCCGCCGACGATCACGGCATCGCAGGGCATGTCACCCCTCGATCAGCAGCATCTCCGCCCCGAATCCGGGGCCGAGGGCGCACAGGAGCCCCTTCTCACCGGGGCGGGGAGCGCCGCCCGCCATCACGTCCGCGAGGATGAAGAGGACCGAGGCGCTCGACAGATTCCCGACCCGCGCGATGGACCGGCGGGTCCACTCCACGTCGGGCTCGCTCAGTCCGAAGGCCCGGAGGTAGGTGTCGATCACGCGTCGGCCGCCCGGATGGAGGATCCAGTATTTCACTTCGGTCGGCGGGACCTCCAGGCGATGCAGGAAGTCAAACACTGCTTCCCGCACCGGACCGAGCACCACTTGCGGCACCTCCCGGGACAGCACGAGCCTCATGCCGTCGGAGGTGAAGTTCCAGCCCATCACCTCGCGGGTGTTCTCGAAGAGGACCGCATGGCTGGCGCGGATCCGCGCGCCCGCTCCGGGGTCGGCGCCCTCGACGAGCGCGGCCGCGGCGCCGTCGCCGAAGAGGGCCGCTCCGATCACATCGACCGGAGTTTGAGCGCGGGGGGAGAAGATCTGTCCGCAGAGTTCCACCGAGACGACCAGGGCCCGTTCCGAGGGGCGGTCGCGCAGGACGGCCTCCGCCCGCGCGAGCCCCCCCGCCCCTCCGGCGCAGCCGAGGCCGAAGAGCGGCCAGCGGCGCACATCGCGGCGCAACCCGAGGGTCTCGACGAGCCGGGCGTCCAGGCTCGGCGTGGCGAGGCCGGTCGTGGTGACCAGGAAGAGGTGATCCACGCGATCGGCCGGGACCCCGGCCCGCGCCAGACACGCCCGTGCTGCCTTCGCCGCTAGGGCGGTTCCTTCGCGGATGAAGTCGGCGTTTCGGACGTCGAAGGGGGGACCCGCGAGGTAGTAGTCGAGCGGGAAGGCGAAGTGGCGGCGTTCGACGCCGGAACGGTCGAATACGGCGCAGAGACGCCGGAGGTCCTCCTGCTCCGACCAGACGCGTTCGCAGGCCGCCCGGATCTCACTCTGGGCGAAGGAGTGGGGCGGGAGGGCGGTGGCGACGGCGGCGATCCGGGGCATCGGTCAGACGAGGGTCTTGTGGCTGCCGTCGCACGCCGGGGAATGGCCCGTGTGCTTGCACTGGCAGAGGACCATCCGCGTCTTCTGGGCCACGTCGAACTTGAGCGGGGTGAACTCCGTGCCCGCGTGCGAACCGTCGCAGAAGGGCTGCTTCTTCGAGTGGCCGCAACGGCACCAGAAGTAGGCGCCGGGATCGAGTTCCACGACGGCCGGGAACTTCGCGGCGATGGTGGGATCGGCCATGAGGGTCTCCCTTTTTCATGTCATTCCGAGCGTCGCGCCTCCGTTTGGCGCGACGCGAGGAATCCGGCCGATCCCACGTGCTCGATAAGCCGCGTGAACGGCCAGATTCCTAGCCCGGCCTTGCGGCCGGGCTCGGAATGACACAGTTGTCAAAACGTAATGCTCAACCGGATCGCCCACATGTCGTCGGTGGGAGCGGTCCCCCTGGAGACGTCGTTCCACTGATATCCGACTCGGAGCAGGACATGCTCCGTCAGTCGCGCCCCGAGTCCGATGTCCCACTGTCGCGCGGGGTAGTCCCACCGGACGGCCGTGCCGTTGGATTGCAACACCTTGTTGAACGAGATCATCCCGAAACGCGACGCGGCGAAGAGGCGGGGGTGGAGGCCGTACTTGCCCTCGATGTACCACGATACGTCCTCGGCCTCGTCCCGTACCCGGGGAACCTCCCAGCGATCGAAGAAGATCTCCCCGCGGAGTTCCAGATGTCCCCAGGCGAATTCCGCCTCGAGTCCGAGGATCCGCTGGCGGTAGTCGTCGATCTCGGAGCGGGCGGGAAGCCTGGGCTCCACCTGCTCCAGGAGATACGGTCCATCCTGGTAGTTGACCCCGAACTTGAGGGCGGGGGACAGACGTATCCCCCCGTGCGCCACGAAGGCGGGGACGGAGTGGGTGCCGGGCTGCGTGTCCCACTCGTCCGGTCGCGACGAGACCCCGCTGGTCATCACGGCGAGGCGGTAGTCCACCTTTCCCTTCGCTCCGGAGCCGAAGACCATGACTCCGAGCTGGTACGGCACGTCCCAGATCGGAGGCATGCCGCGGCGGAAGAAGGGGATGTCCTTCCAGCGGATCCAGCCGTCGTTCCCTCCCGGCAGGAGGCCGTCGCAGACGGTCGTCTGGAACGAGTACGGAAGCGGCTTGAAGATGAGCGGGTCCTGCGCGGTCTGATGCCGCGTCGGGTACGACCCGAACGGCGAGACGAACTTCCCGGCCTGGATGCTGAAATCGTGCTCCGTCCACGGGGTGTAGCGGAGAAAGGCCTGTTCCACGCGGCCGCTCAGGCGGCCGTCGTCCGGCGGTTCGTCCCGGTCGCCGCGGAGTTCGACGAGGGAGTACAGGTGGTCGCCGATGAAGGTGTCGATGAAGAGCCGCGCGCGGCCGTTGGTGAGGTCGTGTTTTTCCCCCTGGAGGAGTCCCGCCCCCTGGCCGCGGATCCCCAGGTACTCGATGTCGATCTGCCCGCTCGCCTGCACCTCGACTCCGGACTCGGCCGAGCCCGCGTGGAGTCCGAGATCGTGGAGCGTGGGGGTGTCCCAGGGCACATCGTCCCCGGCGAAGACGGGAGCGGCGAGGGCGAGGAGACCGAGGATCAATGAAGCGAGAAGGGGGCGGCAGGCCGTCATGGAACGGGTCCTCCAGAAAGTCGGGTGAACGCCGACTCCGGTTCCTGCCCGTCTCGCGTCCCCGCGCGCCTGCCATCGTGCGCGGATCGCCCGGCGCAGGAACCCCCGTTCCCTGGGCGAAGAAGCAGGGATTCTACAGGGCGGGGTGGGGGGAGATCAATGGGACTTTCTCCGCCGGCTCCGCTTTCGCCGACTGTCCTTGCGCCGGCTCTCGGCCACGAGGTCGTCGAGCGCGTGCTTCATCCGGTGAATGTTCCGCTTGAGGCGCCGGAGCACCGGGCTTTTCGCCAGCATGTCACGACGACGCGGAGAGGGCATGGGAGTCTCGCGCGGAGAGTATAACGCTTCCTCGCTCCACGTCCAGCACGATCCGGAGAGACGCTCCTACTTCGCCGGCGCCGGTTCGAATCTCCCGTTTCCGTCCGCGTCGATCCGGATCGGATTGGTGAAGGCGACCGGGCGCATGCGGGCGCTCGTGACCGCCCCCGCCCTGTAGGATTCTCCCTCCACGATCACCACATACCACGCGTCCTTCGCAGGGTTCAGAGGGAAGGCCTGTTTCATCCGGAGGATCTCTCCGGAAGACGGGGGGAACCCGATCCGCTGAACCGGCGCTCCGTTCTCGATGAGCTCCAGAGACTTCAGCGCGACCCACGGAGCGGCCTGGACCTCGACGTTCAGGGAGAGGGCGCCCTCTTTCCCCGCGAACATCTCTCCCACCGCCTCCCGGCCCGCCATCGTCGCCCGAATGAAGGGTCCCGAGGAGACGACGGCGCGGCCGGCCCGCACGGAGTCAACGATCTCCTCGACCCGGACCCTGGCCGGGTCGGAGTCCTCCGGGACCCGCACGAAGGTCCGGGCGTAGCCGGCATCCTGCATCACGCACTTGTGGGAATCGGAGTTCCCCGTCGCACAGAGCGGGCGCGAGTGGTTCAGGAGGCTGAACCAGTCTTTCAGGACCCGGTCGAGCTGTCCGGGATCCGTGATTCCGTTGAAGACCTCGATGGACTGAAAATCCAGATGGAAGTTCGGGTCCTTCGCGGACAGGGTTTCCGGGTGCATTCCGAAGATCTCGAAGTAACCGTTGCCCGCGCTGCGCGGGTGGTTGATCTGAAGGACGCGGTCCCGGATCGCGGCCGCCGAATCGACACGATCGAGCAGGCTCCGCGGAGTGAGACCGCCGGCGTCCAGGGCGCCGTTTCCCGGTCGGGCCGGATCGTACTTGAGCGGGAAGGCGTTGAAGTGGCCGATGGCCGGGCCATGGGTGGTGATCTCGTTTCCGACGGCGCTCTTCAGCCAGGACCCGAGGCCGACGGCCTGGATCGCCGGGGCGTAGTCGGTCTGGATGTTGTGATCGGTGGCCACGATGAACTCGAGCCCCTCGGCGGCGCAGCAGGTCACCCGGTCCTCGATCGGCACCCGGCTGTCGCCGCTCGGATCGGAGTGGAGGTGAAAGTCGCAGGCGACGTATCCGGAGGTGTCGAGGCAACGCCTGAGCTCGACTTCCTGGACGGCGTCCCCCCCGGTGGCCGGGAAGTCGAATTCGGCGACGGTGTACTCGAATCCGCGCGAGACGGTGAGGCGGTACGACCCGCCGCGGGGGAAGTTCAGGATTGCCTCCCCCTTCGCCGTGAAGACCGTGTAGCCGGCCCGGGCCGCGAGATAGTACGGGCCAAAGCGGGGGTCCGGTGTCCCGCCGATCCCGCGCGCGCTCACCTTGGCCGGGAGGGCCCGGCCGCTTCCCTCCTCCTTCACGCGGACCCGCAGCCGGCAGAGCGGGACCAGGGCGATCCCCGAGACCTCGAAATCGTCGAGATTCGGCTTCTGCGCGTTCTTGTTGCCGCCGGCGCCGATCTCCAGCGAGTTCTCCCCGGCCTTCAGGAAGGTGGGCGGGACCGGGATCACGACGTCAACCTTGGCGCCGTTCTCGTCGTCGACGTACTCGTTCAGGAAGGCCAGCCCGTGCCCGTTGAGCTTCACTTCGTCGCGGTACATTCCCTTCTCAAAGTCCCGGGAGTAGGGGCTGCTCACGTCCCGGACGGTGAGGCGGAGCCCCCACGGGCCGGCGGGATCGCCGGAGAAGGCGAACTTCCGGGCGAGAAGGGCGCCGCCCGGAGCGGGGGAGGCGAACCGTTTCACCTCGTCGTCCCCGAGGTGGATGGCGGCCTCTTCGATGACGATCCCGTCCGGCGGGGGCGGGGGAGTGGGGGCGCAGCCGCCGGCCCACGAGACAAGGGCCGCGACGACGACGATGTCGATGAGCCGCTTCGAAACCATGATCATCTCCTTGTCTGGCGGTGTCCCCTCGCTCCGGGCGGACGGGCCGATTCATCGGCGCCCGGCCCCGAACTTCGTTGATGCGCCTCAGTGGCCCTTCGTACTCCCCTTCATTCCAATCAGTTTCCTTATCATCTCCCCGCGGTCCCCTTCTGCCGGACCGATCCGGAGCGCCTCCTCCAGCGCGGCGATCGCCTCGGCGGTGTCGGCGGTCCCTCCGCGGGCGAGGTACGCGAGCGCCAGGGTTTCAAGCGACTTCGCCAGAGTCTGGGGCCAGGTGTACCCCGCCGAGGCGGCCCAGGAGGGAAGCGGTGGAACGTCCTCGGCCGAGGCCCCATCTCCGGCCCCCTCCGCCTGGGCGGCGAAGGCGCGCGCGTATCCCAGTTGTCGCTCCGCGAGGGCCACCGCTACCGCGGCCCGGCTGGCGATGGAGTTGGGGGCCTCTCCGGGCTTCGTTGCGGCCGAATCGACCAGGGCCCGCGCGTGTCGATCGGCCGCCCCCAGGTACCCCAGACGGTACACGGCGCTCATCGGTCTCACGTTCAACGCCGAATCGTAGGCTTCATAGGCCGTCTTCCAGTCGCCCCTCTCCTCCGCCTCTTGAGCGCGCAGCCGCATCTCCGCCTCGCTGAGCCAGGATTCGCGTTCGGGAAAAAGCCCGCTGAAGGCCAGCGTCTCCCGCCCGTCCACGATCGCGCCCGCGGGGTCTCCGGCATCGAGGCGGGCCCGGCCCCGGAAACGAAGCGCATCCAGCGAGCGCGGTTCGTCGCGAACGAGGAGGTCGAGGAGATCGAGCGCGTCGCGGGGCCGTCCCGCGGCGAGAAGGGCGAGGGCGCGCGCGAAGCGGACGTCCGATGTCCTTCCGCCGCCGGAGTCGGCTCCCCCATCGCGAAGCCTTTCGGCCGACCCTCGAGCGAGACGGGCGAGGTGCCGAGAACGGCTGAACGCCTCCGCGGGAGAAGGTACCTCGGCCGCCAGAAGCGTGGTCGGCTCGGGAGAGTAGGGAGCCGGAAGTCCGTGGCCCGTGGTGAGCCGGTCCCACATTTCGATCGGCGCCGAGAGGAACGCACTGACGGCGTGCCGGGATGCCCCTTCGGGATCCTCAGTCGTCAGGGCGAGCCCCAGACGGATGTCCGGGTCGGAGGGCAGGTCACGTGAGGCCGCTTCGAGGTCCTTCCGGGCCTCCTCCCGTCGACCCATGGAGAGTCGGATCATCCCGAGCAGTCCCGTGAGGGAGCCTCTCAGAAGGAGGGTCTCAGGTTCGGCCGTCGAGCCTGTCGCCGGGTTCGTGCCCGCGGTTTGTCTCTCCAGCGCCGCCAGCCCGGCGGCGCCGTCCGCCTCCGCCAGAGTCCAGGAGTCGGCGACGTATCGTCTCCTGGCCCGCAACAGCATGGACGTGGCCCGGTTGGATCCCGCCGCTTCGGCCTTCCCCTCAGGGTTGGCCTCGGAGACGCTCGCCTGCAAGGCGTAGATCCGGCGATCGCTGCCTCCCCCCGCGATCACGCACTCGATGATCCCGTCCCCGTCGAGATCCGCCAGGGCCGGGCCTCCCCAGACGGCCCCTCCGGTCGTGAACTCCCAGAACAGATGGCCGTCGCGCCCCGAGAGCGCGATCACGCGGTCCCCTCCGTCTCCGAGACTGGTGCCGGTCACGGCGTCCGACAGGCCGTCTCCATCCAGATCCGCCAGGCCCGGCCAGCTCCGCATGCCGGTCCGGCGGGTCGCGTACCGCCAGCATTCCCGTCCGTCAGCGCCGCTGACGCCGATGATCGTTCCGTTCCCGCAGGAAAGAACGCCGTCCGGCGAGGCGTCGTCGTTCAGTCGTCCGAGGATGGGGATTTGCCAGAAGTAGGGCGCGTCTCCGACGTTGAGATCGCGTGAACTCGCCGTGTCGCGCCCGTTCCCTATCCTCAAATACCACTGGAGGCCGGCGGCTGCGACATGGGACACCGGATCCAGCCGCCGATCGCCGTCGAAATCGGCCAGCGATGCCGGAGATGGTGTCGCTTCCTCGAAGCGCCTTTCCCAGAGGCGTTCCCCGGTCCTTCCGGAGAACGCGATCAGGCGGCCCTCCGCCCCTTGAACCACGGCATCCGGCAGGTCATCATCGTCCAGGCGGCCCAGCGCGGCGAGGGAACACGTCACGTGAGCCATGTCCGGCGGAGAAAGCGGGGTCCCGTCTTTTCCCGAGAGGGCCACGAGGCCCGAAGAGTCCGCTCCCACAATGCAATCGGGAGTCCGATCGCCGTTCCGATCCATCGCCGTCGCCCAGACATAAGGAGAGAAGGTCAGGGAGGTGTCCCACAGCGGACAGCCGTCGATCCCGGAGAGGGCGAGGATCTTCCCGTTGCGCCTCGGCTGGAGGCAGTCCAGAGTCCCGTCCCCGTTGAGGTCCGCGAGGTCGCACGGCTGAATGATCCACTCATCCGCATCGTGAATCCAGAGGGGTTGCCCGTCCTTCCCCGAAATGGCGTAGATCCGCGTGTCGATGGAGCCCGCCACGGCATCGAGAAATCCGTCCGCATTCAGATCGGCCAGCGTCGGCGGCACCATCACCCGTCCGTTCGCCTCGAAGTCCCATCGGACCCGCCCCTCCCGGGTCGACAGCACCGTCACCCGACCGGTCTCGGAACCGATCACGCACTCGGGGGAGCCGTCTCCGTCCAGGTCGCCCAGGGTCCGTGCGGTCACGGGGCCCTCCGTGCGGAACTCCCAGAGCCTGTCGCCGTTTCGGCCGGAAAGGGCGCTGAGCGAGCCGTCGGCCAGGGTCAGCACCGCGTCCGGGATCAAATCGCCGTCCACGTCTTCGAGCGGACCCGAGGCCCCCGCGGCCGTGCGCGTCCGCGCCGTCCAGAGCGTGTCCCCACCCCGGCCCGAAAGTGCAACGACGTCGCGATCGCGAAGGACGACGAGGGCGTCCGGGATTCCGTCTCCGTTCAGGTCTCCGAGGGCGGCGGTCGAGAAGATCTGGGTGGGGGTCGGTACGCGCCAGAGGACTTCCGCCGGTCGACCGGAGGGCCTGGCGCGGCCGGACAGGGCGAACACTTCATTGTCGAGGGAACCCACGATGCAGTCCTGGAAACCGTCGCCGTCGAGGTCCGCCATCGCGGGCGAGGATCGTCCCTGGGCGTCCGTATTCGCACGGGTGTAGATGGTCGCAGGGGGTCGCAGTTCGGAACCGTCTCTCCCGGAGATCCAGAAGACCTGTCCGGAATCCCCCGACACGACGACGTCGACGGTGCCGTCCTCATCCAGATCGGCCAGCGCCGGTCGGTTCGCTACCCGCGAGGGCAACTGGGCGAGCCAGAGTCGGGTCCCCGTTCGCCCCGAGATGGCGTGGACCCCGCCGGAGCCCGATCCCATGACCACGTCGGGCGTTCCGTCCCGATCGAGGTCGCCCAGGACCGGGGTGGCGCGGGATTCTCCGCCGACGGTGTAGATCCAGAGACGGTGGCCGTCTCTTCCCGAGATGGCGAACACCCCGCCCGGTTCCGAACTGACTACGACATCGACCGTTCCGTCCGCGTTGAGATCGCCGCAGACGGGGGACCGGAGCCGTTCGCTCCGGGTCGCGCAGTTCCAGATCAGCGCGCTGTTTTCGCCGGAGAGGGCGTAGACGGTGCCGTCTTCAGCGGCCACGACCACGTCCCGAATCCCGTCCGCATCGAGGTCCGCGAGCGCCGGCGGGGCCCGCACCGCGGCGGCGGCCTGAAAGGTCCACCGCTCCCTTCGGAAGAGCGCGGCCTTGCATCGGGTTTCTCCCGGGACCTCCGGGAAGACGGTCCATTGATGCTCTGCCTCATCCTGGAAGGTGAGACCCCATCCGTCCACCTCGCTTCGGGTGATCCGCAGACCGCGTGCGGAGTAGCCGTTTCGCAGGGTCTCGAGCACGGCCGAGCGCGCCGCGACGTCTTTGGCCGGCAGAATCCGGACGTACTGTTCCCGGTTGGTGCATTCCTGATTGACGTACAGGAGGCGGTAGCAGCCGGTCTGCATTCTCAACAGGTCCACCGGCAGGAGCAGATCGAGGAGCGGCACCGTGGAGGGGAACTCATGGTCCGCGATCGGTCGGAGCGGCGAGGTCGTGGACGCTCGGGAAGGCCCCGGGGGTCGAGTCATCTTGCCGGCCCCTGGGAGCGCCGCCGCCGCTTCCGGGTCCATCGGCCCATGTTCGTCGAAGAACCGGTTCATCGCCTGCCAGAGGAGGCGGGGACGACCCGCTCCCTGGAGCCGGGCGGCCCCGCCCTGCGGCCGGACCCAGCCCGGCGCGAGCGCGACCTCGAATTCCTCGCGCGTCGCGGGGAAGACCCGGAGGCGCGTCTGCGGGATGGTGGCCTCCACGGTGAGGAGACCGGTCTCATGTTCAAGCCGGATTTCCGCCAGACTCGTCTCGCTCCCGGGCTTGACCGTCACCGCCGCCTGACGGGCGATGTGATCGGGCGCCTCCACGCTCACGCCCCAGATTCCCTCCTCGATCTCGGTCTGTCTCTGGGGACCGACCAGGGCGTGCCGGATGTCCCCCTTCGTCAGATGAAGCGTGGCGTTCGCCGGGGAGACGGGGACCGTCAGACGCCCGGTGCCCGCCGGGACGGCGATCTCGATGAGGACGTTCTCACCCGAGGAGACGGAGCGACCGTTTGTGGCGGTGCGGATCACGACGCCCTGTCCGCCCTCGCCGCCGATCGGGTAGCGGGTGGTCACCTCGGCCGAGATGTTGACCTGTCCGGGCGGCCAGACCGTGAAGGCGCGCTGCGCCCCCGCCGGGCGGCCGTTGAAGGTGACGGCCGCGGACTCCGGGGTCACCCGCAGCGTGACATACGCCGGCCCCAGAAAGCGCCAGCCCAGGGTGAGGGCGAAGGCCGAGCCGACCGCGATCGCGGCGGAGGCGGCCTTGTGGCGCTGAATCCGTTTGGCTAGACGGTAGGCGAACGAGGCGGGTCGGGCGAGGATGATATCGCCCTCGAGGTACCGGTGGATGTCCTCCGCGAAGTCGTCGGCGGAGGGGTAGCGCCGCGCGGGGTCCTTGGCGAGCGTCTTCATCACGATCGTCTCGACGTCGCGCGGCAGGCCGGGGACGAGGGTGCGGAGCGACGGGGGATCGTCGAGCTGGATCTGGGCGAGGAGGCGCGGAAGGTCGGGCTCCACGAACGGCGGCCGCCCCGAGACAAGTTCATAGAGGACGGCGCCGAGGGAGTAGACGTCGGCGAGGGGGCCCATCGCGCGCGCATCGCCTCTGGCCTGCTCAGGGGACATGTAGAGGGGCGTACCCATGACGTCGCCGGAACGAGTCAGGCGGGCGCTTTCGAGATCGCGGACGAGACCGAAGTCCGACAGGAGCACCCGGTACGCGCCGGTGACGCCGGTAGAGAGGATGAGGGAGGTGTCGCCTGAGACGCGGGTCTTCGGCGGCGGCGGCAGCGAAGAGGGCGGCCGCGGCGGGGCCGCCCCATTCGAGGCGTCGTGTACCGGGCTCTCTTCTGTTGTTTCTGTTTTTCTCTCTGTCTCCGCCTCGTCCTCCTTCGTTCTCCGTTCCTCGTTCTTCGTCTCTCGCCCTTCGCCCTTCGTCCCTCGTCCGTCGTCCGTCGTCCCCCGCATTTCGTGCGTCTTCGCAATCAGCACGTTTCCAGGCTTCACGTCCCGATGAACCAGTCCGTTCCGGTGCGCCTCTCCGAGGGCGAGCGCCACGTCGCGCACGATCTTGAGGGCCGCTTCGAGCGGAAGTACGCGCATCCGCTCGAGGATGTCGGCGAGGCTCTCCCCCTCCACCATCTCCATGGTGTAGTAGGGCCGGCCCTCTTCCTCGCCGACGTCGAAGACCGGGATGATGTGCGGGTGCCGGAGCCGGGCCATCGCCGCCGCTTCGCGCCGGAATCGCTCGATCTCGGACGGATCGTTCCCGCCCATCATCACCTTGAGGGCGACGGTGCGGTTGAGTTGCGGGTCCCGCGCCCGGTAGACGACGCCCATTCCGCCGCGGCCGAGTTCGGTCAGGATCTCGTAGCGGCCGAAGCGGCGGACGCCTCCCCCGGCGGATTTCGTCTTTTCAACCATCCGCGCCTGGGCCGAGAGCGTGGCGGTGAGGGCCTGCGGGGTGATCTGGCCCTGCTCGACGAGGATCTCGCCGAGCGGGCGGGGGTTCCTCAGGGTGCGCTGCATCGTGAGGGCGCGATCGACCGCGTCCGGGGTGGCCATCCCGTTCCGGATGAGCGTGGCGCCGAGGGCCAGATCCTCGGCGGAGATGATGGCCCGGGCCTGTTCGTCGAGAAGATCGGCGAGCTGCTCGGGGGTGAGGTCGCCGCGCTCGACGAGGATCATTCCGAGCCGTCGGGGGGCGCGTCCTTCAGCGTTCTCGCGTTCCTGCTGGGCGATCCCCTCCGCGAGACGCGCCTCGCTCACCCATCCGCGGGCGACGGCGTGACGACCAATGAGGAGGTCCGCCTCGGTGCTCATGCGGGGTGAGTTCCTGGGCGATGTTCCGGCGGGCGCCGCGTCGGGGCGCGATTATGCCGCCCTGCTCCCGGGGCCGCACGGTTTTTTCGGGCCAGCGGGTTCCGCCCGGTCTTTCCCTCTCCCCCCGGGAGTGGGCAGGGTGAGAGCCTGAGAAGGAATGCGCCGACGTGCGGTGCGCCGAATTGTCATCCTGAGCTCAGCCGGCCGCTCCGCCACACAGATGGCGGACAGGCGTTTGGCCGGCTGAGCGAAGGATCACCAGCGAAGGAGTCTGCGAACCGTACACGCTGGTGGTCCTTCGCCTCGGCCGGCGGCCGAGGCTCAGGATGACAATGCGACGGTAACCTCGTAGCAGAGAATCACCTCGCGCTGCCTGGTGTTGACCTGTCACCAGGGACTCCCTCGCATCGGGCATTTCGGTGCTTCAGTTGCTGAGAAACCGCTTGAGGAACTCCCGCGTCCGCGCTTCCTTCGGCTCTCCGAAGATCTGCGAGGGCGGCCCCGACTCGGCCACCCCGCCGCCGTCGAGGAAGAGGACCTGGTCGGCGGCCTCGCGCGCGAATCCCATCTCGTGGGTCACCACGATCTGCGTCATCCCGTTCCGGCGGAGATCGCGCATCACGTTCAGCACCTCGTCGACGAGCGAGGGATCGAGGGCCGAGGTCGGCTCGTCGTAGAGCAGCACCTCCGGCTCCATCGCGAGGACGCGGGCGATCGCCACCCGCTGCTGCTGGCCGCCGGAGAGCTGACCCGGATAGTGACCGGCGCGGTCGGCGAGCCCCACCTTGGCGAGGAGTTCGCGCGCCTTCGCCTCCGTCACCTCCCGCGCCGCCCCCTTCACCACCCGGGGGGCGAGGGCGACATTGCCGAGCGCCGTGTGATGAGGAAACAGGTTGAACTGCTGAAAGACCATCCCCGTCTCGCGCCGGATCTCCCGGACGGCCGCCTCGCGCTCCGCCGGGGTGGCCGTACCGTTCAGCGTGACCGGTCCGATCCGGATCGACCCGCCGTCGAACGCTTCGAGACCGTTCAGGCAGCGAAGGACAGTCGACTTGCCGGAGCCCGAAGGCCCGATGACCGCCGTGAGCGTGGATCGCGCGGCCGTGAATGAGATGTCCCGCAGGATGACGATCGACCCCACCGATCGCGCGAGATGGGCGACCTCGATGAGGGGGCTCGCGGAGACGGGCGCGTTCGCGGACGGCGACTCGCTCATAAGAGGACGTCCTTTCCTTGCAGGGCCGGGGCTTGCCCCCGGCCTGCCCCTGTTCGCGCGGCCAAGTCGAGGCCGCCCGCAAGGGGCGGCCCTACATCGGGTCCGGGGCCGCGGAGGTCAGCCTGCACTCGCTCCCCCAATCTCGACACCCGCTCTGACCAGGTGCTCCCGCATCGCCTCCAGCAGGTCGAGTGGGAATTGCACGCGCACCCCGTTCGGGGGCCTTCCAAGTCTGCATCGCAAGCACTTCCAGAGGAGCACCTTCTCAACTCGAATGTCGCCAATGTCCCTCCACGGAATGAAGAGTGTCGGATGGAAGAGCCGGAACAGGAACATGGTCCTGAGATACATCCCGTCCGGCGAAACCCAGACCGTCAGGACATTGTTGTAGTTCATCATCCACTCAAAGGTCGCGCTTCGGATCTTGCGACGGTCCCCGGAGGGTTCGCTGTCGGCTCGGTACTCCCTCCCCAGGCGCCACCACCCGCCGACGAAGGAGACAATCAGAGCGACCCATGCCCAGATGGCCGGGAGGATGAACGGAATCCACCAGAGCGGCATCTCCACGCTGTGCCTCCTTCGCGTCTTCCGCGTCTCCGCGGTCCACACGCCGTCATGCCGCCGCCAGCCCCACCGCCGCCCGGTCCGGGGCGAATCTCTTCTCCGTCCACGCCGCGAGCCGCGCGAAGGGCCACCCGAGCAGGAAGTAGAGCGTCGCCGCCAGGAGACCCACCCCCAGATAGTCCTGGTGCGCCGCCGCGAGCATCCCGTACTCTTTCGTCAGCTCCACCATCGTGATGACCGAGACGATCGACGAGTCCTTGAGGAGCGAGATGAAGTCGTTCGTCACCGGCGGGATCACGATCCGCACCGCCTGCGGGAGGATCACGTGCCGGAGCGCCTGCCAGCGCGACATCCCGAGGGCCAGCGCCGCCTCCATCTGCCCCTTCGGGATCGCCTGGATGCCGGCCCGGTAGTTCTCCGCCTCGTACGCCGCGTAGTTCAGTGAGAGTCCGAGAATCGCCGCCACCCCCGCGCTCAGGAGGATCCCCGCGTAGGGCAGCCCATAGTAGAGGATGTACAACTGGACGAGGAGCGGGGTCCCGCGGACCAGCTCCACGTAGGCGGTGGCGAGAAAACCCAGCGGCCGGACCGCGTAGAGCCTCGTCACCGCGAGCGACAGCCCGATCGCAATCGCGAGCAGCATCGAGGTGACCGACAGGAAGAGCGTCAGCCCCGCCCCGCGGAGGAGCGGGGGGAGAAAGGTGACGTACTGCCAGACGCGCGCCGTGATCGTCGGCTTCTTGCCGATCGCCTCCAGAAAAGCCTCGTACTCCGGGGCCGGGGCGACGAGGGGACGCCGGTCGCCGAAGAACTCCGCCGTGGCGTCGTTCCACAGGCCCCATCGTTCGTAGAGCGACCTCAGCCGCCCGTCCTTCTGAAGCCGGTCGAGCGCCTCATTCACGGCGCCGAGCAGGGCGGAGTCGCCCTTCTTCACGGCGATGGCGTAGAAGGCCTGGCCGACGGGAGGTCCCGCGAACATGAGCTCCTTCTCCGGCCGCGCGCAGAACTGCGCGATGGGGAGGTCCATGAGGACCCCGTCGATCCGCCCCAGCTTGAGATCGGTGTACGGATCGACCTGCCCCTCGTACGTGACCACCTCGATCTGCCCGTCGCCGCGCAGGATGCGTTCCGCGAGGGAGGCCTTGAGCGTGCCCACCTTGCGGCCGCGGAGGTCGGCGAGGCAGGTGACCTGGCTCATCTCCTTCCGGACGACGAGTTGTTCGCTCGCCACGTAGTACGGGCGGCTGAAGTCCACCTCCTGCCGGCGGTCGTCGGTGATCTCGACGCCATTCATGGCGAGATCGAAGTCGGAGCGCTTGATCGCCTCGAGGAGCTTGTCCCACTGGTTCTGGACCATCTCGGGCCTCACGCCGAGTTCGCCGGCGAGCAGGGCGGCCAGGTCCCACTCGAATCCGATGAGACGCTCGGGATCGCGGGGGTCCTTGAAGACGTAGGGGGCTCCGCCCTCGGCATCGGCCCCCCATCGGAGGGCGCCGCGTTGCCGCACGGCGGAGAGGGTGTCCTGGGCGAGGAGCGGAGCCGCGGACGTGAACGCGAGGGAGAGGACGCTCACGCGAAGGACGAGTCGAGAATGGATCACGCTGGTCTCCTTTGCACCCCCCGTGCGGCCGGGGGCGAGGATCTTCCACAAGCCGGCCCATGATAGGATTTCCTCCACGGCGGCGCAATGCCTCCTCCGCGTTCCCCGCCCGGCCGAAAGAGGGCGACACCGGCGTCCTCGCGCGAAGGGGCCTTGCCCGTCCCGCGGGAATCGGGTAGAATGTACGTGCTGCTTCACTCGCCGACCGGCGCCGGGGAGCGTCCATGAAACGTCGAGCCATCCGGATGACGATGCGTCTTTTTCACTCCCATGAGGAGGCGGAGCGCGCGGACCTCGACGAGTACGCCGCCATGACGCCGGATGAGCGCGTGGCGCTGGTGCAGGTGTGTCGCGAATTGGGAAGGGGGTTCCGGAATGGTGGTGCGGAAGATTACCCGCGTCGAGCAAAGTTTCGAAGAGTTTATCGCCTCGCTCAACTCGAACGGGGCTAGGTATCTGATCGTCGGTGCGTTCGCCTTCTCCTACCACGCGCGGCCGCGATACACCAAAGACATCGACTTCTGGGTGGAGCCTTCACCGGAGAACGCCCTCCGCGTTCTGCGGGCGATCCGGGATTTCGGGTACAAGACGCTCGACGTCGACGAGGCCATTCTCGAGAAGAGGGGACAGGTGCTGATTTTGGGCGTCGCTCCCGTGCGGATCGACGTCATCACCTCCATCAGCGCGGTCTCCTTTGGAAGCGCCTGGCGGAATCGCAGCGTGGGGCGGTACGGCGGCCAGAAGGCCTGGTTCCTGGGGCGACGCGAACTCCTTCGCAACAAGCGGGCCGTGGGCCGTCCGCAAGACCTGGCCGATGTCGACGTCCTCCTGCGGATCGCCCGCCGAAGTCGCCGGCGGCATTCGTAGCGGTCCCCCGCGTCCCGGGCTGCATGCCACCCGTGACGGGCAGGGACGCGCGCTTCTCCGCACCTGGACCGCGTGCCCGACCAGAAGCCTCTCATGTCGTTATTCCCTCTTGCAATCCGGCGCGTTCGATGTAGACTGACG
The DNA here is from genome assembly GCA_016192525.1 of Planctomycetota bacterium. GTDB lineage: Bacteria > Planctomycetota > MHYJ01 > JACPTZ01 > JACPTZ01 > JACPTZ01. The sequence goes on along the minus strand of JACPTZ010000168.1, from coordinate 35,977 downwards.
GGGTTGCCGCATTGGACAGTTTCTTCCCCGGGAGGGACATCATGTCGCACTGCTCGATCGCCGCCGATTCGTCGACGCTCACCTCGTCGCTTTCTGACATCTCGAGTATGACCCCCCCCCCCCCCAGCGCCACCCGGGCAGACTTCCAGAGTAGCGTCGAGACGCCGGTACGTCGCGCACAAGGCAATCCTCTGGATCGCGTTCGTGCTTTTCGCGCCGCTTGACCGAGCATGGGGGCAGAGCGAGTACACCTTCGTTGTCGCCAAGGACGTCCCCGAGGCGTACCAGACCGTCAAGTCGGCCGTGGACTACGCCGTGAGCCAGGGCTTCGTTCCCTTCGAGTTGTGGATCAACGCCAATACCTATCCTGAAGACCCGATCACTCTGCCGGATGGTTCCATCGTCCGCGGCGGAATTGTCGCCGTCGTCCCCGATCCGGGCGGGCCGTTCGGCATGCCCGAGTTCACGTTTTTCGACTTCCCGTGCAGCGCGACGATCACGGGATCCGGCGCCGGCCCGATTTTCACCTGCGCGGGAAGCGCCACGATTAGAGGGTTGACGCTGACCGGCAACGCGATATCGGGTTCAGGCGCGGGCATCCACAGCGGGGGCGGCCACCTGGACGTGTCGGGCTGCTGCTTTGAAGGATTGAGCGCCTCCGGGGGAGGCGGCGGGATCCATAAGAGTGCCGGCACACTTCAGGTCACGAATTGTCACTTCACCGGGAACCACGCCCTCGGGGGAAGTCTCGGGGGGGCCATCAGGGCCGTGAACATCACTGGGAGGATTGAGGTCTCCGAATTCTCCTCGAACGACGCAGGGGCGGGTGGCGCGTGTGCGTTCGACAACTGCGACATCAACTACGTGTCGAATCACGTTAACAGATTGAACAAGGCCTTCGGCGGGGACGGCGGCTGCATCTTCGCCACGCGGAATCGGATGACAATCGACGACTGCGTCTTCGAGGAGAATCGAGCGGATGGTGACGGCGGCGCCGTCTGCATGCGGAACGTTCAATCCGCGCGTCTTCTGACGTCCAAGTTCCAGGTCAAGAACATGAGTGTGCAGGGAAGGGGAGGGGCGCTGGCGGTCGCCGACGCAAGCAACGTGGAGGCTGAGGGCTGTGAGTTCGACGGAAACATCGCTGATCTCGGAGCCGGCATCGCCGTGTCGGGTCAGAGTCAATTCACCATGACAGGCGGTTTCGTGCGCAATCACATCGAGAGCAGTACAGGCGCGGGGTGTGTCATCGACTTTTCGGTAGCCGAGTTCAAGACGGTCGACTTCGAGCGCAATGAGGCGCGAAGCAGCGGAGGCGCCATCTACGCGGCAAACGGTTCGATTCTCGAACTGAACGGTTCGAATTTCCGCCACAACCGGGCGAAGGGAGACGGCGGCGCCCTCCTGCTCCAGAATGCGCCCCTCCTCGCCGCGGGCGGGGCCTTTGAGGACAATCACGCAGACAAGGGGAACGGAGGCGCGGTAAGCGCGATCTCGCCGCTGATCCGAATCGACGGCGTGCAGTTCATCAAGAATGCGGCACAAGGCGCGGGACAGGGCTCCAGGGGACGAGGCGGGGCCCTCTTCTTGTCCGCATGCGCGAACGTGACGCTCCTGAATGAAACGACCCTGAAGGAGAATTCAGCCACGGGATCTGGAGGGGGAATCTACGCGGAACGGTCGACGCTGCGAGGAAAGACGCGGTTTGAGGACAATACCTCATTGAAGCATGGGGGGGGGATACTGGCGACTCAGGAAACGACTGTAACTCTTGAAGCAGGAAGTGTGTTTGAGCACAACATCGCGCTGAGCGGGCTAGGGGGCGGGATCTGCGTTCAAGAATTCACAAGAGTTGATTGTCGAGGAGGGGGAGGCGCTGTCGGTATCGTCTTTGATCGAAACACGTCGTCCCAAGGAGGAGCAGCCTTCGTCTCGGATCTTGGTGCTGTTCTGAGGTTGCGCGATCGGATCTCACTGACGAAGAATGAAGCCCCGAAGGGGGGCGGCGGCATCACCGTCTGGATGCTGGGCACGCTCGATATCGACGGCGGCGAAGGCAAGACCATTCTCTTCGATCAGAACATCTCGACGGCAGAGGGAAGCGCCGTCTTCGCAAATGGCGCGCACCCTCCGATCGCGCTCGCGGCGAGAAACGTCAAGTTCTCTTCAAACACAGGATTTCAGTTTGCCGGGCGCGAGCTGGCCCGCGCCCTGGCGGGGCCGAACAAGCTCGAACGAAGCGATTTCCGGGGCACAAACGCGGTCTGGCTGATCGACAAGGCCCGAAACCGCGGCAATGTCCTCTTTGACCGTCTCGACATCGACGGGGAGTTCGCCCACGGCGTGCTTGGCTTCAAGCCGGCCTTTGAGATGGCGAACAGCGAAATCAAGGCCGTTACGACCGCCGGAATGTACCTGCATGCCTCGGACGTGCTCGTCCAATACTGCCTCTTCCGAACCCAGGCTCCGGTTCAGTTCAATCTCGTGGAGAGTTCCTTTCAGTCGCACGGCAAGGCGACCCTCGAACGCACGGTCTTCGACGGCGCCTTGAGTCCCGTGGGAATCCGCGCCGGGTTTGCGTCCAGCATTGCGGTCCGGAAGTGTTCCATCGCAGGGCACTCGCAGTATGGAGCGTGGGTGGACATCTCCGCCGGCGTGCAGCCTCCGACGTCATTGATCGACGCGCGTCAGAATTGGTGGGGAAAGGCGACCGGCCCCCTCGTCATTCCCTATCCGAATCCACAGTTTTATGGAGACAAGGTGTCTCCAGGCGTGTTGTACGATCCATGGGAAACAGAAGTTCCCGATCCGATCGGGCCCCAGGAGCCATGATGAGCGCTCCGCGGAAAACAGCCGGTCTCCTGTTTGTCCTGACGATTCTGGCCGCGCTTGCATGGCGATGGTCGTCGTCGGAAATGGAATCGGTCCATGCTCCCATCGCCGAACGTCCATCCGACGGACTGCGCCCCCACCCTGTTGTAGGGCCCGCCGTGAAGGACCCGCGAGATCCCCCCGTGGAGCCCATGCGCGGAGGGTCGACCTACGACGGCGACGCGATGCGGTGGGCGACCGAACGGATAAAGGAGATCAAGTCCCGGAAGAAGTCCCTTCCCCCCGGGGAATGGGTCTTTCGGAGACACGGAGGATGGACACGGGAGACCGCCGGGAGCAGGAAGGCTCCGGTGTATTCCGACATGCCTCCCGCTTCGAGAGGGGATCCTGTGAGCGTCGGGATCTTTCCTCCGACCCCTCCGACTTTTCCTCCGGACATTCAGGCCCTGGTTGATCAGATGATCGCGGCGAGCCGAAAGGGCGACGACGAGACCCTCGATCGACTCGAGGAGAGGTTGATGGTCGCGATTCCGCCAGAGGAGAGGGAAATGCTGGTGGATGCCCTGCTTCAGGTGGACTTCGCGCAAGGGGACTCCAACGCGGCGTTCATCGCGTCGGCCTTGGGCACGAGCGCCCCTCGATCGACGGATGAGGACTGGAAGCTGCTGCTGCGCCTTTGGAACATGGAGACGAGTGACGCCATCGATCTCCTGACATCTCCTGTCGGCAGCAACGCGTCTGCTGAGTTCCCGCCCTCCCTGGTCATGGACTTCCTGAGGCGTCTGGATTGGGCGGCTCGCCGGAACGACCTCGTATTCGCCGTGGAGGGTCAGGACGCGGCGCGACTGAGGGAGTTCGTCGACCAGGCGCGCCCCTCGCGAAACGCCATCGGGATGTTCACGTCGATGATGGCTCACCTGGATCTCCTGCTTTATGTGAAGGGGCACGAGCGTGTGGAGATGCTCCTTGATTACGCGCTTCTGCCGCATGGCGGCGACTCGTTCCTGAAATGGAGGGCGGAGAATGCCGCCGACGCCTTGCTCGAGGTCCAGGATCGCGAGCCCCTGACACGGGATGACACAGCCAGGCTCAAGGATTATTGGCGCGCGCATCCCGATGTAGACACGCGCACGGACGCCGGGCGGGTCAGCGAGCGGGTGTTCACGGCCCTCGCCGTCGCCATTCCGCCGGCGGAGAACTCCTTCTTTGTGGAGGTCGCCCGGTCGGTGGATATGCCTGAGAGCGCCCGTCGCGCCGCGGTCCGCCGGCTTCGGGTGTTCGATCTCGGTGAGAAGGACGTCTTGCTCCAGATTCTCCGTTCGGACCCGAGTGACGCCGTGCGCGCCGGAGTCGGATCGTTCCTGATGGCGAGTCTCAACCCTGACGAGGACGTGTCCGAATTCGATTTGCTGCGGGTCGAGTTGTCTGCAAACTCATCGTCGTCGGTTCGGAGCGCGCTGGTTCATTACTATCAGGACGTGCTTTGGGGATGGCCGGAGCGGGATCCGACCTACCGCCCCGACCTCGAGAGGATCGCGCAATCCGATCCCGACGCCTCGGTTCGGGCGGAGGCAGTGAAGGCACTCGAAGAGATTGACCAGGTGAGGAGGGATGTGGAGGAGCGGCAACGACGGGCGATGGAGAGACCTCGATGATTCCGTTTCCTCCTCACCCGTTTCCTCTCGATTCCTGACTGTTCGGGACCGTTTGCCCCACACCGTTCCTTCAACACTCCTTCCCCTTCCTCCGTATCACGAATCATTCCAAACCGAATCCCCCCCCTGCGGAGGAAGGACCCCCATGCGCCGCCCGATTCTCGTTCCGCTGCTCGTGCTGCTCGCCCTCGCCCGGCCCGGGGAGGCCGGGGAAATCAAAGGCTTTCAGCTTCCGGATCCCTCGGGCCAGGTGCGCCGGCTCGATGAATTCGAGGGACGAAAGGCCACCGTTCTCTTCTTCATCGGCGTCGAGTGCCCGATGTCCACCCGCTATCTCTCGCGGATGAACGACCTCTACGCGAAGTACCACGACCAGGGGATCGGATTCCTCGCCATCAACGCCAATCCGCTCGAGAGCGCCGAGTCGGTCGCCGCCCACGCGAAGGCCTCCGGCCTCAAGTTCCCGGTGCTGCTCGACCGCGACCTCGAGGTGGCCGACCGGTTCGAGGTGGAGGTGCAGCCCTGCGCGGTCCTCCTCGGCGCGAAGCGCGGCCTCCACTACTCGGGGAGGATCGACGACAACAAGACCGAACAGCTCGCCCGGAATCACTACCTCGCCGACGCCATCGAGGCCGCCCTCGCCGGGAGGGAGCCGCCCGTCGCCTCCACCGAGCCGGTCGGGTGCCGCCTCCAGCACCCGATGGCCGAATCCAGGGACTCCGAGGTGACCTACGCGAATCCGGTGGCCGGCCTCCTGAACCGGAACTGCGTCCAGTGCCACCGGCCCGGGCAGGTGGCGCCCTTCCCGCTCGACTCCTACGAACAGGCGAAGAAGTGGGCGCTCAACATCGCCGCCATCACCCGCTCCAGGGCGATGCCGCCCTGGAAGCCGGTGAATCACGGGACGTTCCGGGACGAACGCGTGATGACGCCCGAGGAGATCGACCTCCTCGACCGCTGGGTGGCCGCCGGCGCGCCGGAAGGCGACCCCGCGCAGGCGCCCGTCCCGCCGAAGATCGCCGAGGGATGGATGCTCGGCGAGCCCGACCTCATCCTCGAGGCGCCGGAATACGAGGTCCCGGCCGAGGGGGACGACGAGTACCGCTGCTTCGTCCTGCCCACAAGCGAGTCGGAGGACCGGTGGGTCCAGGCGGTGGAACTCCGACCCGGGAATCTCAACGTCGTCCACCACATCATCGCGTACGTGGACACACGGGGCGCGGCGGAGAAACTGGACGCGGCCGATCCAAAGCCCGGTTACCTCTCTCACGGCACCGGCCCCGGGTTCATCCCGGCCGGCGAGATGAGCGGCTGGGCGCCGGGGACGATGCCCTACGCGCTGGAAGACGGGGTCGGACGGCTTCTGCCGAAGGGCGGTCGCGTCGTGCTCGAAGTCCACTATCACAAGAACGGCCGGCCGGAGAAGGACCGCACGCGCCTCGGTCTCACCTTCGCGAAGAAGCCGGTCCAGAAGCGTCTGCGCTGGGTGGAGCTGATCAACTTCGGATTCGTGATTCCTCCGGGGAAGGACCGCTTCAGGGTGACCGCTACGGAGGTCGTGGACCGGGACCTCCACGCCCGGTCGATCATGCCGCACATGCACCTGACCGGCCGCGAGATCCGCGTCACGGCGAGGTTTCCGGACGGGACGAAGCAGACGCTCGTCGACATCCGGGACTGGGACTTCAACTGGCAGGACATCTATCACTTCAAGGAGCCGATCCCGCTCCCGAAGGGGACGCGCCTCACCCTCACGGCGATCTACGACAACTCCGAGGGCAACCCGAACAACCCGAACCATCCGCCCCAGCCGCTCACCTGGGGCGAACAGACCACCGACGAGATGTGCATCGGGTTCATCTCCTGCACGCGGGATGCGGAGGATCTGACGGCTGGGGGCGGGGACTAGGGGTCCGCAGCCCCTGCTTCGCGCGCCTCCCGCTGCTGTTCTCCTCCTCCGCTCTTCCCCCGCTCTCTTTGTTCTGCGACCGAACATTTCGCCTCCTCCTTCGTTCCTTCCCATAGGTCGTCTCGCTTCCGCCGCTCCGATCGAGGGACCGGCCCGTGCTCGGCGCCGTCGACACCATCCTCAAGAACCCCGAGGGCCTGCTGGGCGAAATCGCCGCCCGGAGGATGGGGGCCGCGCGCGCCCTCGGTATCCTGCTCGTGGGGGTGACCGGGACCGGGCTCTTCGGCGCGGCGGTCGGCTCCTACGTCGGGGGGAGCCAGGTGTGGCACGCGGCGGTGAAGATGCCGGTCCTCTTCCTGGGGACGCTGGGGGTGAGCCTGATGCTGATGCACGTCGTGGGGGCCGCGTTCCGGACCGATTTCTCGCTCGACCAGACGGTCCTGCTCTGCCTCTCCTCGATCGCCGTGACCGGGGTGATCCTCGGCGCGCTCGCCCCGGCCCTCGCGCTCTTCTTCGCCTCGGGGCCGCGCGGCTCCTACAACACCTACCTCCTCCTGGTCCTGCTCATGACGGCCGCCATCGCCCTCGGCGGGGCGGTGAGCGTGGGATATCTGTATCGTGGGCTTCGAACCTCGGCCCGGAAGGGGGTGCAGGTGCTGCGGACGCTCGCCTGCTGGCTCCTCGTCTACCACTTCGTCGGCGGACAGATGGCGTGGCTGTTGCGTCCCTTCGTCGGCGACAACCGGGACGTCTTCGGAGGCTTCTCGCTCGAACGGAACCTGCGCGGCAACATCTACGAGGGGATCGTGGACACGGCGCTCGCCGCGATCCGGACCTGGGGCGACTGACCCTGACGGACGGAGGAAGACCATGAACGGCACGAACGACGGGGCGGGCGGGACCGGCGGAGCGCCGGTGCTTCCGGCGCACTTCGCGGATCCCCTGGACCAGCTCGAACTGGACCGTTTCGAGTGGGGGGCGGGAAAGGGGCTGTGGGACCGGTTCCGGATCGTCGAGGCGATCCTCAAGGCCCGCGGGGCCGTGATCCGGGAGGCGGCCGTTCCGGGACGGATTCACGATCACGTCGTCAGCCTGCTCCTCATCGTGGTGGCGTTCGGGGCGCTCTACGGCGCGACGATCGGGATGTTCGGGGGGGGGCTGCAGGCGGCGTTTGCCGCGGTGAAGGTGCCGATCATCCTCCTGGGGACGACCTTTCTCTGCCTGCCGACCTTCTACGTCTTCAACTCGCTTCTCGGATCGAAGCTGACCTTCGGCCAGACGACGATGGTGCTCATGCTCCAGACCACCGCGATCTCCATCATGCTGATCGGGTTCACCTCGGTCTCATGGTTCTTCACGGTGAGCGCGGGCGGGCCGGTCTTCATGTCGTTCTTCCACCTGGGGGTGTTCTTCATCGGCCTCTGTTTCGGGGTGCGTCTGCTCGATCTGGCCCGGCGATACCTGGATCGGTTGGGCGGCCAGGACTCCGCGGCCCGCGGGACCTTCTTCGTCCTCTGGGTGCTGCTTTTCCTCGTCGTGGGGCTCCAGATGGCCTATCACTTCCGGCCTCTCATCGGGCCCGGGGCCTTTTACACCGGCGAGCGGGGGTTCTTTCTCGATGCGCTGCGCGGTCTGGGGACGGCGGCCGGGCTTCCGGACTAGTGATCCATCAACGTTTGTTCGGCGAGTTTCTTGTTGTTGTTCCCCCCCCCGACCTGTCCTCCGTAGCCCGCAGGGCGCAGGAGGAAGGGGGGAGGGTCGGGAGGGGGGCGCGCGCCAACACGGGGAAGGGCCGTGCTCCTCCCTCTACCCCCTCCTCCAGAGTAGCCCGCCGCAGGCGGGCGTAACGAGGGACGGGGAGGGGGAAACAGCAATGGCAAACCACCTGCACGATTCGCGTTGGCGGATCACTTGGCTCTGTCTGAAGACGTGGGACATAGAAGGAAGATCGCTGCCAATCTGGCAAGACCTGCCTCCCCCCCAAGACTCCGCCATCACAAGACCTGGCCATGAGTGGTTGCAAGTACTTAAGCCATAATCAGATATGTTATGAGTGAGTCCCCGTGGCGGCTCCCCCCGCAGGGCATGAGGATTGCTCTCCTCCGGGCAGAGTTGTTTCAGGCGAACGGGACCCCGCCATGCCCACGTACGAGTACCTGTGCCGCGGAGGCCACGCCTTCGAGCGGTTTCAGTCGATGCACGACAAGCCGGTGAGGCGTTGCCCCGAGTGCGGGAAGTCGGCGAAGCGGCAGATGAGCGCGGGCGGGGCCCTCCTCTTCCGCGGCTCCGGGTTCTACATCACCGACTACCGCAGCAGCGAGTACAAGGAGAAGGCCCGGGCCGAGGGCGTCGGCGGGAACGGCAAGGCTGCTCCCTCCGACTCCTCGAAGAAGCCCGGGGACGTTCCGGCCCCGGCGAAGACCGCGAAGAAGTCCGCCTCCAAGGGAAAGACCTGATCCCATGCCCCGCGCCCATGTCCCTGGTCCCATCGAGAAGCGCGACCTTCTCTATCCGAAGGCGGGGACGGAGATCGACCACGCCGGTTTCGTGGAGGCCTGCGTCGCGGCCGAGAGATATGAGGACGCGATGGACTTCGTGGATCGGGCGGACCGGCCGGACCCCTCCTGGATCAAACCAATCCACCGCTACGCCGTATCACACGGCGATGCCCATCTGCTGCTGCGGATCGATCGCGCCTTCCGGGATCTGCTGACGGCGGAGGACTGGAAGGAGGCGGCGGGTAGGGCCTCCCTGGCCGGCAAGGAGTTTTTTGCGAAGCAGTGCCGCGCGAAGGCCGGTATCCCGGAGCCCGCGGCGGCGCCCGTTCCCCCCGCGCCCACGACGCCCGAGGCGAAGTCCGGGGAACACGGACACGAACATCCGCACGGACACGCGTAAGGATCCCGATTCATGTCGATCTTCGATCTCAACCCCGATTCCGAGAAGTCCCCGGAACCCGCGGACGGGGACAAGAGTGTCCCCCCTGCTCTGCTGGGTCTCGGTCTCGACGCGAAGGACGGGCATTCCCGCCTCACCCGCGGGCCCGAGTTCGTCATCGTCGGCGGCTCCGGCCGCACGCACGACCGCATGGTCGAGCGTTCGATGGCCTTCACGTCCCTGGTCCACAAATACGGTCGCCGCACGCAGGACCTCTCGGCCGAGGAGTACTACGCCATCATCGACGAGATGGGCGAGCCCCGCCGCCACTGGCTCTATTTTCCGCGATCGTAGATCATGATCACCGTCGACAAACTCACCAAGTTCTACGGTCCCGTCGCCGCCGTGCGCGACATCTCCTTCAGCGTCGAGAAAGGGGAGATCATCGGCTTCATCGGGCCGAACGGGGCGGGGAAGTCGACCACGATGAAGATCCTCACCGGCTACCTTCCCCCCTCCGCGGGGTCGGCCACGCTGGCGGGGTTCGATGTGATCGACGACTCGCTCTCCGTCCGCCGGCGCGTGGGCTACCTCCCCGAGAACAACCCGCTCTACGTCGAGATGCGGGTGGGGGACTACCTGCACTTCGCCGGCCGGCTTCGCGGTCTTGGCCGGCGCGACCGGATCGAGCGGATCGGGCGCGTGACGAAGTCGTGTGGGCTGGAGAGCGTCTTCATGAAGTCGATCGACGAACTCTCGAAGGGGTATCGTCAGCGGGTGGGGCTGGCCCAGGCGCTGATCCACGATCCGGACATTCTGATTCTGGATGAGCCCACGTCCGGGCTCGATCCGAACCAGACGGCCGACGTCCGGGCGCTTCTGAAGACGCTCGGGAGCGAGAAGACGGTCATTCTCAGCACCCACATCCTCCCGGAGGTGGAGGCGATCTGCAGCCGCGTCCTCATCATCAACGAGGGGGTGCTCGTGGCGCAGGGGACGACGACGGAGCTCCAGGCGAAGGCCCGCGGCGAGAACCTCGTGCTGGCGACGATCCGGGGTCCCTCGGAGGCGATCCAGGCCCGGCTTCGCGGGCTGGCCGAAGTGATGTCGCTCTCCCCGCGCGACGGCGCGCCGGCGGGCTGCGTGCGGTTCGCCATCACGCCGCGCGACGGCGAGGACATCACCGAGCGGGTTTTCGAGACCGTGCGCGATGCCGGCTGGTCGCTCAAGGAACTGACGCGCGAGCAGGCCAGCCTGGAGGACGTGTTCCGGAGGCTGTCGCGAGGCAGGAACTGATCATGGGCAACACCTGGGCCATCACGCGCCGCGAGTTCGGCGCCTACTTCAATTCGCCGATCGCCTACGTCTTCATCGCCGCCTTCCTCGGCGCGACGATGTTCTTCTTCTTCACCTATCCCGATTTTCTCGCGATCCGCCAGGCCTCGCTGGACAACCTCTTCAACTGGGTCCCGTGGATCTTCATGTTCTTCATCCCGGCCGTGACGATGCGGCTCTGGGCCGAGGAGCGGAAGGCGGGCACCCTCGAGGTGCTGCTCACGATGCCGGTCACGACGACGCAGGCGGTCCTCGGGAAGTTCCTGGCCAGCGTCGCCTTTCTCGCGGTGGCCATCGCCGGCACCTTTCCGCTTCCGGTGCTGGTCTGCTGGCTGGGCGATCCGGATCGCGGCCCGATGATCGGGGGCTATCTCGGCACGCTCCTCATGGGGGCGGCCTACATCGCCGTCGGGTGCTTCCTCTCCAGCATCACCCGGAACCAGATCATCGCCTTCATCATCTCTCTGCTCGTCACCTTCGGCTTCGTCATCATCGGTCAGCGGGACTTCATGCACTACTTCCCCACTATTTCTCGACGATCTTCTTCTTTCTGACGCTGAACGGCATCGCCATCGAGAGTCGGAAATGGTAACCCAGCCCCGATCGCACCCCCGTTACGGCCTCAATGCCCTCGTCGCCTTCGCCGCGGCCGTGGGGATCCTGATTCTGATGAATTTCCTCGGGACGCGCCATTTCTGGCGGCTCGATGTGACCGAGGAGAAATCGCAGACCCTGTCCCCGAAGACGCACGAGATTCTGAGGGGACTGCAGGATCTGTGCACCCTGAAGACCTATATCTCCCGCGATCTCCCGCCCGAGATGCTCCCGTCCCGGGCCCGGATCGAGGATCTGCTCCGCGAATACGAGGCCTATGGCGGGGCCCATCTCCTCCTGGAGGAGGTCGACCCGGGCTCCACCGACGAAGAGAAGCAGAAGACCCAGTCGCTCGGGATCCAACCCCTGCAGTTTTTCGTCCGCCGGAACGACAAGCAGGAGGCCGCCACCTTCTTCGCCGGGCTGACCGTCTCCTACGGCGGGAAGACCGAGACGATCCCGGTGATCCAGGCGATCGCCCCCGGCGCCAACGCCATCGACCTCGAGTACGACCTGACGCAGGCGATTCTCAAGGTCACGACCCGCACGCCGAAGAAGATTATTTTCCTGAAGGGACACAACGAGAGGGAGATGTACTCCCAGGAGATGAAGCCGCTGCGGGAAGAGCTCGAGAAAATGTACGACCTGAGCGATCTCAACCCGAACGACGGCAAGCCGATTCCGGAGGATACCGCCGCCGTGATCGTCGCCGGTCCCAAGGACATCGATGACGTCTCCGAATACGCCCTCGATCAGTACCTGGTGAAGGGGGGAAGCCTCCTCCTCTGTCTGGAGGCGATCGACACCAGCAACGAGCGGATGCCTCCCTCCCCGCAGACCACGGGGCTGGAGGACTGGTGTCAGTCCCAGGGGGTCCGCCTCCTGAGCGGCCTTCTTCGCGACGAGGAGTCGCCCAAGTCGGTCCCGCTCGGACCCTTCATGGCGGAGTATCCCTACTGGCCGCTGGCCCGGCGCGACCACTGGGACCGGGACCATTTCATTCTGCAGCGGCTCCAGTCGGTCACCTTTCCGTGGGTGACGGGGATCGAGCTGCTCGAGGGCAAGTTTGCCTGCCCTCCGCGGGCGCTCATCAAGTCCACGGAGCACACCTGGGAACGGCACGAGCCGTTCAACGACCTGCAGCCGCTGAAGCCGATTCGTGTCGACAAGAACGACTTCAGACAGTTCACCCTGGCGGCGACGGCCTCCGGCAAGTTTCACAGTTTCTATGCCGACAAGTCCCCTCCGATTCCGAAGCCCCCGGAGGGGCCCGACGCCAAGCCCCCCGACCCGCTTCCCCCTCCGGTGAAGGACGGGGAGAAGGAAGGGCGTCTGGTCGTGGTCGGCGACGCCGACTTCCTTCTGGCCGACACCATGCTGGGCTGGCCCGAGCAGGGACGTCCGAACAACACCCCGTTCGTCCTCAACCTGGTGGACTGGCTGGCGCGGAACGAGGAGGCGGCGGGGATCCGGCCGCGCGACATCACCGCCCGGCCGCTGAAGATCGAGGACGACGAGACGCTGTTCGGCCTCCAGGCGACGACCGTATACAAGGTCGGCGGCATCGCCGGCATGCCCCTCCTGGTCGCCCTGCTCGGTCTGGTCCGCTGGCTCTGGCGCCGGTCGCAGACGAACCGGTTCCTGACCCGCCTCGCGATCGCGAAGGCGGCCGCGGCCCCGTAATCCAGGCGAGCTCCCTCCATGAAGCCCAAGACCACCCTCATCCTCATCGTCGCGTTCGTCCTCCTCTTCGGCGCCACGTGGCTTCTCGAGAACAACCGCAAGCCGACCCCCGGCCGCGGCGAGCGCACCGCGCGGGAGCTGCTGAAGTCGTTCTCGAAGGCCGACGCCCAGCGGATCGATCTCTCCGAGAAGGAGAAGAAACTCACCCTGTCGAAGAAGGACAAGGGATGGGTCGTGGACGACGCCGGCGGCTACACCGCCGATTCCACCACCGTCGACGGTCTCCTCGACAAGCTCGAGAAGATGACCACCGGCGCTCTCGTTTCGCAGAACCCCGCCAACCAGGCCACGCTCGAGGTCGACGCCGCCACTGACGTCTGCACGGTGGAGCAGCAGCTCCGCTGGGCCTACAAGCCGGACACGCTCACCTGGCTCGATCGGAGGGTGTTCTCCTTCGAGACGGCGCGCCTCCAGAGCCTCTCGATCAAGGGACCTTCAGGCGAAGCGGCGATGACGAAGGACGCCCAGGGGAACTGGTCGCTGACGGCGCCGCGCGCCCTCCCCGCCCAGAAGCTCGTGGTGGAGAACGTCGTCACGACCCTCTCGATGCTGACGCTGACGGAGGTGGCGCCGGCCAGGGAGCTGAAGGAGTACGGCCTGGACCAGCCGCGCTGGACCTTCTCGTTCGAGCTGACGCCGAAGTCGGACGAGAAGAAGGCGCCGGACGACAAGGAGAAAAAGGAGCCCCCCGCTCCGCCCGCTTCGAATGAGAAGTACGCGATCCACGTCGGAAGCGCGAAGGACGCCGACAACTACTATGCGAAGCGGGAGGATTCCTCCGCGGTGATCGTCATCGCCAAGTACTCGGTCGACGCCGTCGGAAAACCGCCGAACGACTTCATCGACAGGACAGTCTTCGGATTCAACAGCGAAGACCTGGCGACCCTCTCGATCGCGGGTCCCGAAGGCGCCGCCGAACTGGTGAAGAAGGAATCCGGCTGGGAGATCATCTCGCCCGCGCCGGGGCCGGCCCATCCGGCGAAACTTCGGGACGCGGTGCAGATGCTCGGCACGCTGAAGGCGCTCCATATCGCCGACGAGAAGCCGGAGGCCGAATACGGCCTCGAGGAGGCCTCGGCGTACCGGATCGCGATGAAGATGAAGGACGAGTCGAAGAAGGAACTGTGGCTGGGGAAGTCGGTTGAGAACGTCGGCACGTACGCGAAGTGCGGGTCGGCCGGAAAGGTCGTCTACGTGCTGGCGGCGGCGGACGTGGCGAGGTTCCGGCTGAAGCAGGAGGATCTTCCCGCCCCCCCGGCGGAGGTCCTCCCGCTGGTGGTGATCCATACGGACAAGGGGGACATCCTCCTCGAGCTCTTCGAGGAGGACGCCCCGAACAGCGTGGCGAACTTCATCAACCTGATCGAGAAAAAGTTCTACGACGGCCTGGCCTGGCACCGGGTGATCGCCGACTTCATGATCCAGGGCGGCGACCCGAACTCGCGCGACGCCGACCCTTCGAACGACGGTCAGGGAGGCCCCGGCTACCGGATCAGGGACGAGTTTTCCGCCCGCAAGCACGAGAGGGGGACGCTCTCGATGGCGAACAGCGGTCCGGACACGAACGGCAGCCAGTTCTTCATCACGCACAAGCCGACCGAGTGGCTCGACGGCAAGCACTCCGTTTTCGGTCGCGTGCTGAGCGGTCAGGACGTGGTGGACAAGATCCAGCAGGGGGACAAGATGACCTCGATCGAGGTCAGGCAGAAGCGGAACCACCCGTACGAGCCGGTGAAGCTCGGGGATTCGGCGCCGCTCCCGCTGATGCGCCACCTGTCCCGCCCCCCGCGGACACCCCGCCTCCCGACGGCGACAAGACGGATGCGCCGCCGGTTCCACCGCCCGAGGACAAGCCGGCCGAGCCGGCGCCTCCTCCCCCGGGCGATGCTCCCAAACGGTAGGGGCATTTTCCCCCTGGCGCCGCGGCTTGCCGCGAGACCACCAGGACGCGATCCCGACGGGGCGGACGTTACGGAGGTGACGTCTCTGTTCTGCCCCCCTTGTGCCCCGTAGTCTTCGTGGTGAAAAGCCGCTGGGATCGCACGCATCCCTGCCGCGAGGTGAGTTGCATCGTTGTGGTGGTCGTTGTTGCTGGTGTTGTTGCTGTTGTCGCTGTTGTCGCTGTTGTTGTTGTTGTTGCTCTGTTGTTGTTGTTGCTGCTGTCTCTATTCCTGTCCCTCAGAATCTTCTGTTGTTGAATTCGCGTAATTCGCGGTTCTCCCCTTCGCGGCCCCGGCTCACTTGCCGGAATCGATCTCCTGCAACCGCTCCGCCGCCTCCTCCACGATCGACTTCACGCTCTCGATCCCCTGGAACTCGGTCACAATCCGCTGAAACTGCCCGCGGGCCGAGACCCGGTCCTGGTGCTCCAGGTAGAGGTCGCCCATGTTGTAAATGGCGGCCACCTCATAGTAGACGTTGTCCTTGAGGTGCGGAATCGACTCCTGATAGTAGCGCACCGCCGTGTCGAGATCCCCTTTCTGCCCGTGCGCCATGCCGAGGTAGAAGTAGGCGTACGGCGTCAGCTTGTAGTCGGGGAAGTCGCGCCGGAGTCGCTCGAAGTAGTCGATCGCCTGATCCGGCTTCGAGAGACTGATCGCGTCCTGGCCCATCGTGTAGACCGCATCGGCCGCCCCGGGGTCGTTCGGGAACTGCTTGAGGAAGTAGTCGAAGTAGCGGTGGGCGAGGTCGGATCGTCCCGACTGCTGGGCCAGTTTCCCGCGCTCGATCAGCTCCTGCGGGGAGAGCGAGGGCAGGACGGCGTCCACCTGTTTGTCCGCGAGATCGGCGAGGGCGCCGACCTGCGCCTTGAGGGTGTCGATCTCCGCCTGCATCGCCTCCATCTGGCCGGAGAGGGCGGGCCCGCTGAAGTCGCCGACGGCTTTTCCGCCCGGGGCCGCACCCCCTCCGCTGCGGTCGCCGGGACCCGGAGGCGCTTCGCCGGAGGGTGGGGTGGAGTGTCCGGCTCCCCCGCCGGCGGAGGGCGGGGCGCCGCGCCCCTCGTACTTGAGCTTCAGCCATTCGAGCTGCCCGCGCAGCTCCCGGATCTCCTTTCGAAGTTCGAGGATTTCGATCCGCGGGTCGCCCATCGGCACGGCGGCGGGACCGGACCTCTCGCCTGGCCCGCGTCGATCGGACGGAGTCGCGATTCCTCCTCCGCCGCTCCGCGGCGCCGGTTCCGGGGGGGAGGTCATCACCCGGACGCCGGCCATGATGGCGATCAGCACCACCACGCCCATCGTCGCGAAGAGCCCCACCACCAGGCGGTTCATGGCTCCGTCCTCCGGGCCCATTCCCCGCAGTGCCGCTTCGCCAGCCACACGAGACCGACGGCGAGGAACGCCCCGCCCAGGACGTCCGAGGTGTAGTGCACCCCGACGTAGATCCGTGTGAACGCGATCAGGGTCGCCCACGCCAGCGCCACTCCCCGCAGTTTCGGAAAGCACCACCCCAGCGCGAAGGCCACGGTGTAGAGGGCCAGCGAGTGATTGCTCGGGAAACTGGGGGTCGATTCCTCGACGAGGTTTTCGATCACGTCGTGGGCGATGTACGGCCGCCGCCGTCCCACGCCGTACTTGATGGCGGTTCCGATCACTTCGCCGACGAGAAAGGTCCCCCAGGTGAAGAGGAGGGCGTTCCGCCGCCGGAGGGCCAGGATCCCGGTCGAGAGGACGAGCAGGATGGCGACCTCGCACTTCCACGACGTGATGAGAATCACGAAGGGATCGAGTTTCTCCGGGCGATGCGAGGTGATGAACTTCGAGATTTCGTCGTCGAAGACCAGGGCGAGGACAAACGCCGCCGCGCCGAGGGCGAAGAGGAGCTTCCATCCGATCGGGAGGCGGCCGGCGGCGCTCTCGGCCGGGGGCACCATCGGGGGACCGGACTCGATCGGGGGGGGGGGAGCGGCATCCGGCATCGGGCATTCTCCTGGATCGCGGCAGTATAGCATCGCCTCCGGTTCCGGCAAGACACTCCGGTCCCGCCTTGACACATTCCCGACCCGGCGATATACTTCACATATTGACGGCGGGATGCCAACCCAGAAGAAGGAGAGCCCCATGCGCCTTCACCGATACCTTATCGCCTTCGCCCTCCTCGCGACCCTCGCCTCCCCGGCCCTGGCCCTCACGACCGACGAGGTCATCAGGCTCTCCCAGGCCGGGGTGAGCGACCCGGTCATCGTCAATCAGATCCGGGCGAGCGGATCGACGTTCGAACTCTCGGCCGACGACATCCTCCGCCTCAAGGAGGCCAAGGTGAGCGACGAGGTTCTCACCGCGATGATCCAGACCCGCCGTGCCCCGGCGCAGCCCGCAGGTCGCACCGGCGGAGCGGCCCAGCCCGCCGCGAATGAGCCGAAGCCGGAGCCCGCGGTGGCTCTCCCGCCGCGCGGCGAGGCGCAGCGCGCGGTCGCGATGCCGGGCGAGGGACGTCAGGGCTCCATCGAGCTCGTGAACGCCGACGACCGCATGTACTCGTTCAACATCGACGCCGAGAGCCGCACCATCTACGTCTACTACGGCGACGGCCGCGAGCGGGTCAACCTCGAACAGGGCGAGACCCGCTCCCTGGCTGTGGCCCCGGGCGACTGGTTCGTCCGCTGGGTCGGGGAGAACCCGGTCTACCGCGCCACGGTCGATGCCGGCGAGACGACTCGCATCGTCACGAAGGGGACCGACGTGGCGGGGGTCCCGGGCGTGGCGGTAGAGGTGATCCGCCGCGGGAACACCGAGGAGGGCGGGACGCTCAAGAAGTTCGGCACCCACACCACGACCGCGACGCGTGTCGATCAGGTCGTTCGGCCATCGACCACGGTGGTCTACACGCCTCCGGCGCCCACCACGGTCTATGTCGAGCGGACGTATGTGCCGACCACCACCTGTGTCAACCGTTCTTTCTACGACAACTACTGGGGCGACTATCGCTCGACGACCACCTGCGTCTCGGGCTACCGGTCGTACGGGACCACGTATTATGGCCCGTCGTACACCTCGTACCGGTCGGAACGCCACTCGTCGCCCACATGGCTTCCGGGAGGCCGCACGCTGGTGGGGGCGGGGATCGGGGCGATCATCGGCCATCAGTATCGCGAGCGCGGCAAGGGGGCCGCGATCGGCGCGGGGGTGGGATACCTGCTCGATCAGGTGCTGAGGCGGTAGTAACGGAGGGAAGCCATGAGCTGCCTCGCGTCGTTCGATCGCCTTCAGGCGCTGGTTCTTCTCGCCATCCTGCTCTGCCCCGTTCGCCCGGCGCGGGCTCAGGATTCGGCCTCGGTCGACGACTGGAGACTCGACCGCCAGGATCGTCGCGATCCCTTCGATCCGGTGAAGGAAGCCGGGATCGGCGACCCCCACCCGGACCGGCTCTCCGCAGAGCAGGCGGCGTCCATCCTGCGCGACGCCCGCCAGGACCTCTCTACGCTCGGGTTCATCCTCTCGCGGACGAAGCGCACGCTCGACGAGGATCTGGACCGCGGGAGACTCTTCGAGCGCATCGCCGCGGGCCAGGCCCGGCTCGTCGAGGGAAAGGCCCCGGAGGAAGCCCTGACCCAGATCGGTGAGATTCTCAACAAGGCCCGCGCGTGGTGGACCCCGATCGACGCGCGGGAAACGCAGTTGCGGGTTCTCGAATCAAAGGCGAGGGAGAGTCTCGAGGAGGCCCGGGGGGCCTACAATCAGGGGCTGATCGACGCCGTCTACGATCTCGCCGCCGAGGCGGAGGTCGTGGCGCGCACCCTGCCCGCCGACGCCTCAAGCGAGGAGGCGGCGCGCGTCCAGGCCGTGACCGATCGCCTCACCGCCCTGCAGCGCGAGGCGGGGCAGTTCGCGGTGGCCCATCTGGGAATCGGGGAGCGCCTGACCGGCATCATCTATTCGCTTCGGGACGAGGAGATTCCGGTTCGCATCGGAATCGAGTTCCTGGGGCGCCCCGCCGCTGCTGAAACCACGGTCCGGATCTGCCGTCCCGAAGCGCAGGCCATTTTCACCGGTCCCACCGGAACGATCACCGGGCGGGAGGGAGACACGCTCCCGGAGTGGCTGTCGGGCCTCTCCATCCGGCGGATCGAACAGGATCGCGTCATCCTTCTCTACCGCGGCGAAGAGGTGGCGGTGAAGATGAGGTGAGAGCCTGAGAAGAAATGCGCCGAGGAGCGGTGCGCCAAATTGTCATCCTGAGCCCTGCCCGCCTCCGTCCGGCGGGCAGGGCAAAGGATCGCCAGTACCTTAGCGGACTTGGCGCATCGGCTGGTGATCCTTCGCCTCGGGCTGAGCCCGAGGCTCAGGATGACAAGATCGCGGCGTTCTCGCCCTGTGGCATTTCTTCTCAGGCTCTGAGCGGTCGATCCCGGTCCCAACATCCCGACGAGAGGCCGCGCCCCCGCGGGATTCCACCGAACATCGTGACGACGATCGCGTAGGACCGGGTGAAGAGACGTGTCCACCCCGATTCGCGCGCTCGTTCGCTGCGCCGGCCGCGTCACTCCACGCGGTCATGACCCGCGGGAGTGCTCCACATGCAGAAACGGCGCCTGACTCTCGCCGACCTCATCCTGCTTCAGGTTGGATTCTCACTCACCGTTGCCCTTGTGGCTTCGCTAGCGACCGCTCCCTTTCCCGGACTGGGCAAAGGACCCGGTCCCGCCCCGGGGAAGAGCGGCTACGAGTTTCGTGCGATGGTGCAGTCTTGCGGTGAAGATGCGCCGCGTGCTTATGCCGTCGGGTACTATCCGTCCTGGCGATCGTCCGAACCAGACGAGACACGCTCCCGCGCATCAGCGGACGCGGGGGAACGAAGGTAGGGTGGGACGGGCGGCTCGTCCGCCCGCGCGTCCGGGGCGTCTGCTCGGGCAGCGAGCGGCCCGTGCCACCCCGAACCACAATCGTCGCGGACCACTACGAGCGTGTCTGACAATGGCCCGGGCGACCTCGGAAACGGTAGGGCAGGCTTTCCAGCCAGTCCCGCACAGGCTGGAAAGCCTGTGCTACCGTTCTTTCTGAATAGCCAGACACGCTCCTGGCCCCACCGAAGGAGGCACGGACGAGGGGCGGCCCTACATGTCGACCACGGTCGGCTCGTCCGCCACGCTCTCCGCCAGACGCGCGTCGCCGAGCGTCCAGGCGGTTCGCTGCGACTCCTCTGCCGTGAGGCGGTCGAGGAGCGCCCCGCGCGTCTCGAACATCCGCTGTGCCTGGGCCCGAATCGAGCGCTCGGCCGCGGCGGCGTCGAGTTCGCCCGTCAGGGAGACGAAAGAGAGGGCCCGCAGGCCGAAGAGGGGGTAAAGCGCCTGCACCACCGCCGGGGAGGGCTCGGCGCAGTAGTAGGCGATGAACTCGAAACAGATCCGACGCCACTCATCGAGGCCGAGAATCGTCGCTCCGCCCTTCAGGATCTTCTCGATCTCCAGCGTCGAGCCGTTGCAGAGGATCGACTTGATCGTCGCCCGGTGCTCGCGGAGCCGGGTCTCGACGAACTCCCGGAGCGCGCCGTAGTCGGCGGACGGGGCGGGCGGCTCGCCGGCCTCGAGTGAACCGAAGCAGGGAGCGGAGGTGAACCGGTCGCGCCATTCCCACTCCTCGCGACGGAGGCGGAGCGTCTCGAACAGGGTCTCGACGGTCTCGATAAACTCGGTCTCCTCCGCCGCGATCCGGGGCGGGAGCGCCTGGGGTCCGAGCCCCACGTCGCACACCCCGAAGCCGTCGAGCAGGGCCGAGATCGTCTGGTAGATGCCGACCCCGAGCCCGTTCGCGCCGTGCGGCCACTCTTCGATCAGCCAGTGGGCGGCGAGGGAAGGCTTGCAGGCGAAGGCATACGTGGCGGGCTCGCGGTGGTCGGTCCCGAGCGCGGCCTGGGTCATGGGATACACGAGGTGGTTCGTGAGCGGGCGGTCGTACGCGTGCCGGGTGAAATGGGCGATGGCGAGGTCGTATCCGCGCTCGATCGGCTTGGCGAGGTTGCGGACCCACTCCGGGGCGATCCCGGGGAGGCGCGGATCCAGCACCACCAGCGCGATCGGGTCGCGCTCCCGGGCGATCTGGAGCAGTTCGCGCATGGCGAGGCCGCGACCTCCGAGGCCGGGGAGCGTGCTCACGTAAGTCTTCTCGACAGGACCGGTCCGGGCGTCGAGAAACGCTCCGCGGGTATTGTCGATCGAGTTAGTGTCGGCGCATACGATGTGGGCGTCGATCCCCGGGAAGAAGCGCCGGCAGCCGAGGGCAGCCTGTGCGGTGGCCTCGCCGATGCAGTCGGCGTGATTCGACGTCGGGAATCCGATGAGCAGGTCCATGGTCTGATCGCCCTCCTTGGCGGTAACCGTCGGGTTGAGAATCGGGCCTGGGGTCGCGGGTCACGTCCTCCGGCGCCGCTCGCGCGGCGCGCCCCATGGGATCGTCCGCTGGGGCGCGGCGCGCGAGCGCCGCTGCGGGGCCTTCTCACGCAGCGCCCGTTATCGGACGCTCCGGGGGTCCGTATCCGGCGTGTCTGTCATCGACGGTTCGAGGGAGGGGCTTGAGGGACGGTCGGGCACGGCAGGGCGGCGAGGGCGAGGACGCAGAGTGTGGAGTGCGCCGCGGAAGCGGCGCCGGGGCGGAGGGCCCTCGTGGGGCAGGCCTGCGCTCGGAAGGGCCGCGCCCCCCCCCCTACCCCCTCCCCCGCCGGGGGAGGGGGAAAGCAGCGGCCGACCCCTCGCACGATCAGGGATGACGGATCAACAGGGCGCGCTCCGGACCACGATCCCTCTCCCGCACAGATCGTCCCCGATCCGCTCCCACGCTATCTCGCCGAGACGCGGGGCGCCGGGGAGGGGGAAGCCGGTTCCCCCGAGGGCCGGGACGGCGTCGCGACCGCCGAGGAGGAGAGGGGCCACATAGACGGCCACCTCGTTCACGATCCCGGCGGCAAAGGCGCTCGCAAGGACCCCGCCTCCGCCTTCGATGAGCACCTGCTGCACCCCTCGGGCGCCGAGTTCCACCCAGAGGGAGGCCAGGTCGACCCGCCCCTGCGAGTCTGGCGGCATGGCGATGACCTTGCACCCGGCGTCGGTGAGGGCGCGGACGGCCGCGTTGCGCTTCGCGTCGGAGATGACGACCCAGGTTTCCACCTCGCGCGCCTCGGTCACACACCTGGCGGTGAGCGGGGTGCGGATGTGGGTGTCGAGGAGGATTCGACGATAGGGGCGGGGAGGGGGAAGATCGGCCCTTGTGGCGTCTTCGATCTCCTTTCGGACCTCGTCTACGGTGCACCCGCGGGATCGCGCCTCCATTTCGTACAACTCGTCCATGCCGTTCCGGGGACGCGGCTGTTCCTTCAGAATGGTGTCGATGGTGTCGTCCAGTTCGACCCGTTTCAGCGACGGATCGTCCGCCAGGACGGTCCCAACTCCCACGAGGATCGCGTCGCACTCGAACCTCAGACATCGGGCGTGCTCGCGGGCCCTCTCGCCGGTGATCCACTTGGATCGATGTGCCGGATCGGCGATCTTGCCGTCCAGTGTCATCGCCCACTTTGCGAGTCCGTAAGGGCGGCCGGTCCGATGGAAGTGGAGGAAGCCCCGGTTGAGTTGCTCCGCCCCCGCCGCGCCGGGGCCCACCACGACCTCGATGCCGGCCTCGCGCAGTCGCCGGAATCCCCTTCCCCGCACGAGGGGGTTCGGGTCCTCCAGCGCGGCGACGACGGTCTTCACCCCCGCCCGGATCAGCGCCTCCGTGCAGGGTCCCGTCTTCCCCACATGGGAGCAGGGTTCCAGAGTGACGTAGGCGGTGGCCCCCTCCGCCGCGGCCCGGGAATCGCCCGGGGTCCGCCTCACATGCTCGAACTCGGCGCTTCGGATCGCATTGACCTCGGCATGAGGTCCGCCCCAGACCGAGTGAAAGTCCTGTCCGATCGCCTTTCCGTCCCGCACCAGCACGCATCCCACCCGCGGATTGGGCTCCACGCGGCCGCGTCCTCTCGCGGCCAGTTCGAGGGCCAGGGCCATCCATCGTTCGTGCGGGGATTCCGCGGACATGTCTCGTCTGCGCCGCCGGCGCGGCGCGCTCCATGGGGAGAATTCACAGGCGTCCGGCGGATATGGAGACGAACGCTCTACGCGTCGCTCTCTGAATGACCGGAGACGGCGGAATGCCGGTTTCGGTCCGTTCGACCGGCAAGCGCCTAAGGGTCCGCGCAACAATAGTCTGAACAAACGCAGTCCTGTCATCCTGAGGCCGCCGAAGGCGGCCGAAGGATCGCCAGTCCTGCCCCTGGGAAACGCCTGTTCCTGTCCAGTGCTGGTGATCCTTCGCTTCGCGGTCGCCTGCGGCGACCGCTCCGCTCAGGATGACAAAGTCGCGCATATCGTTCAGGTAATTGTTGCGTGGACCCTAAGCCGGAAACGCGGCCGTGGCGGGAGTCGGAACAGGGCCGGGCAGGCAACCCGCACCCACCCGCTCCCCGTACAGGGTGAGATTCGTGGCCCCGGCGATCGCAACTTCGATGAACCGACCGCGGAACGAATCCGGACCCTCGAAGACCACCTGGAGCCCGCCCCGGGTGCGGCCGAAAAGGCGCGCGGCGTTCTTGGGGCTTGGCCCCTCCACCAGCACCTCGGTCGTCCGGCCGATCCATGACCGATGATCCGCGAGCGTGATCCGGTGCTGCGCCTCCGAGAGGACCGCGTGTCGGCGCTTCTTCTCCTCATCCGGGACATCGTCCGGGAGCCGCTCGGCGGGCGTTTTCGGTCGCTGCGAGTACTTGAAGAGGAACGCCATCGAATGCCTCGTTCGCTCAAGCAGGTCCAGCGTCTCCGACAAGTCGGCCTCCGTCTCGCCGGGGAAGCCGACGATGAAGTCGCCCGCGAGCGCCAGGTCCGGGATCAGTTCCCGCGCCTTCGCCACCTGTTCGAGGTACTCCTCCTTCGTGTAGCCGCGCTTCATCCGTTTCAGAATCCGGTTCGACCCGGACTGCGCCGGCATATGAAGGAAGGGGCAGATCGTCCGGCCTTCCGCCATGACCCGCAGCAGCCGGTCCGTGACGAAGGCAGGGTGACCGGTCAGGAACCGGGTCCGGCGCAGGCCCGGGACGGCGTCCACGGCCGCCAGCAGATCGGCCAGGTTCACCTCCCATTCCTCCGGCGATGCCTCCGGCCGGGAGTCCCACAGCGGCTGAGAGGGCGCCGACGGGCTCAGGTTCTTGCCGTATGAGGTGATGTTCTGGCCGAGGAGCGTGACTTCCACCACCCCCTGATCGACCAGCCGGCGAACCTCCTCGACCACCTCCGGGATCGGCCGGCTGCGTTCCGTCCCCTTTGTGTACGGGACGACGCAGAAGGTGCATCGGCAATCGCAGCCGCGCATCGCCTGGACGAAGGCCACGAAGGGGACCGGGCGGAGTTCGTTGAAGCGCGGGGCATCGTCGAGGTCCACATCCTCCGCCTCCTCGACGGCGACGCGCGGTTTCCGCGTGGCGCGGGTGTCCCGGATGAGGTCGCCCAGCAGGCCGTACCGGTGGGTTCCGCAGACAAGGTCGATGTGCGGCATCCGCCGAACGAGGTCGCGCCCCTCCTTCTGGGCCATGCAGCCGAAGACCCCGATGACGAGATTCGGATCGCGTTCGGCGCGGCCCTTGAGCTGGCCGAGCGTGCCGTAGACCCGGTTCTCGGCATTCTCGCGGATGGAACAGGTATTGAAGAGGATGACGTCGGCCGCCTGTTCGCTGGGAGACACCTCGAACCCGCGGCGGCGGAGGTCCCCGAGGACCAGTTCCGTCTCGAGGACGTTCATCTGGCAGCCGAAGGTTTCGATGTAGACGCGGCCGAGCGACATGGGCTCTCCCGGGGGGACGGACCCGGATTCTACGGGGGGGGGAGGGGGGTGTCAACGTCTCACTCCTCCGGCTCGATGGAGAACGTCAGCGGGTACCGGCGTCCCCGGGCGAAGGAGTGGGCCTGCTCCACCCGGAACTCGGCCTCTTCGAGGGGGAGGGTGTCCACCCACGCCACGCCGGTGAAGTGGGCCTCGACCATGACGCCGGCCGCGCGGCCGGTCGGGAGCCGGAAAAACCGTTTCAGGACCTCTACCACGAACTCCATCGGCGAGATATCATCATTGTGGACCAGGACCCGGTAGAGCGGCGCGAGCCGCTCCCGGGGGTCGGCGTCCACGGCCGGGGCCGGGCGAGGGGGGGCGACGACGGGCATGAACTCAGGATAGTCGCCGCAGGGGGGCCTGGCAAGAGGACGGCGGGAGAATTTTCTTTACACCCCGGTTCCCTCTCCCTACAATCCCCCGGATTACGTCCACGCCTGGCGGCGCGGTTCCTCGGGAAGGGGGCCCGCGCGGCGTACAGGAGTCTGCGGTGAAAGCACTGGTGCTCGGCGCCGGGTACGGTACGCGTCTGTACCCGTTGACGAAGGACCGTCCGAAGCCGCTCCTCCCGGTCGGGGGGAAGCCGATCCTCGAGCGCACGATCGAGCGACTCCTGGCGATCCCTGATTTGGACGAGATTTATATCGTTTCAAATCATCGCTTTGCCGAAAACTATAACGATTGGCGCCGGGAGTATCCCTGCCCGAAGCCGATCCGGGTCATCGACGACGGGACGCAGTCCAACGACGACCGCCTCGGAGCGATCGGGGACATCCAGTTCGTTCTCGACCGCTCCAAGGTCCGGGATGATCTCCTGGTGGTGGCCGGCGACAATCTGATCGAGTTCGATCTCCGGGAGTTCTGGAAGTTCTCCCAGGCCAGAGGGGCCTCGATCGGGTTGACGGATCTCGGGCGGAAGGACCTGGTGAGCCAGTACAGTGCGGTCACGCTCGACGCCTCCGGAAAAGTGATCGAGTTCGAAGAGAAGCCTCCCCTCCCGAAGGGGACGCTGATCTCCATCGGGGTCTACGCCTTTCCGAAGAAGCAGATTCGGTTCATCCGCGAGTATCTCGATGCCGGGCACAACCGGGACGCCCCCGGCTACTACATGCAGTGGCTGTACCGGAAGGTCGATCTGTACGGGTTTGTCGTCAAGGGGCCCTGGTACGACATCGGGGACATCGATTCGTACAACCAGGCCAACGACCTGTTTGAGCGGGAAAAGCGCTGATCCGCCGGATTTGGGACGCTTTTTCTTGCCTGGCCCCGCCCGCCGACATAGAATTCTCCCCCCCTCTGGACGGGGGGGCTTGAGGCATACCGGCTGAGGGAGTCCGAATGCCGCGCGAGATTCACCGCCTGGGGCTGGACATCGGCTCCAGGAACATCAAGGCCATCGAACTGATCGAGTCCGGGGAGAATTTCTACCTGGGCGGCTTCGCCCAGGCGGAGATTCCGGCCCCCGACCAGACCGCGGCCGTCCTCGCCGACGTCCTCGCCAAAGGCAACTTCGCCACGAAGCGCTGCATCACCGCTGTTTCCGGACGTTCGGTCATCGTCCGATACGTCACCATGCCGGAGATGGGCGACGAGGAACTGCGGAACGCCATCAAGTACGAGGCGAACAAGTACATCCCGTTCGAGGGCGAGGACGTGGTCCTCGACTGCCAGCGTCTCCCCGAGGTCAAGCCCGAGGGAAAGGCCGGGTCGGACAAGGAGATGAGCGTCCTGCTCGTGGCCGTGAAGCGATCTTTCATCAACGACCATGTGGCCCTGATCAAAGGGGCCAACCTGACGCCGGACACGATCGACGTCGACTCCTTCGCCCTGGGGAACGCCTTCGAGTTCTGCTCCCTTCTCAATCCGAAGGTCTCGGAGGCGGAGCGGGTGGTCGCCCTGGTCGACATCGGCGCCACGAAAAGCAACATCAATATCATGCGCGGGTCCCATTCCTTCTTCACCCGCGAGATCTACATGGCGGGGAACGACATGACCGAGGCGATCTCCAAGAAGATCGGCCTCGACATGGCGCAGGCCGAGGCCCTCAAACGCGAGCCGAAGGAGCGCCTGGCGGAGGTTCAGGAGGCGGTCACCGGAGTCCTGGACGATCTCTGCCACGAGATCCGCCTTTCGTTCGACTACTTCGAGAGCCGGTTCGACCGCGAAGTCGAGTCGTGCTACCTGTCCGGCGGGGGGTCCCTGCTGGGCGGCCTGGAGGACTACTTCGAGCACACGTTCGGCAAGCAGCCGCTGAGGTGGAATCCGGTTGAGTTTCTCGTGCCGAAGGAAGGCGGATTGCCCCCCGACATGCAGCCGTCGGCTCCGGTCCTGGCGATTGCCGTCGGGCTGGCCTCCCGGGTCAAGAAAGCGTAGGCGGCGATGATCCGAATCAACCTGTTGCCCCCGGAACTCCGCACGGCGGAACGGACGCCGCTGGGGCGATTCATGGCAATGATCGCCATGATCGTCGTGGTGCTCGGCGTCTGGTCGTGGGCGGGAGTGAAGTATCAGGAGGTCCGGGCCCTGCAGGAACAGCTGGACAGCAAGACCTCCGAGCTGGAACTGCTCCAGAAGCGGGTCAAGGATGAATACGAACCCCTGGTGGCCCGGCTGGCGGTCCTCACCAAGAGGCTGGACGCCGGGAAGGCGCTGGAGGTCGAGCGCACCATCGGCGGACTCGCCCGGTGGAAATGGACCGAGGCGATCGACGAGGTTTGGGACGTGATCTGGAAGTCCCCGAAGGTGTGGATCACGAACATCAACTGCACCGAAGGGGGAGGGGGCTCGGGCCTGCCTTCCGGCGCGAAAGCCGATGCGACCCTCTCGATGGATTGTTTCGCCGCTTCGACCGATTTCAGCGGCATGACCGATTTCCGCCGTCGCCTCCAGGAACATCCGAAGATTCCGAAGCGGTTCATCTACATGAACAAGCCGCTGCAGGTGACGGTGGTCAAGGACCCGTCGATCAAAGAAGGCGGGAAATTGCAGTTCCGGATCGAACTCTACGCGGTGCCCCCGGCGAAGAAGTGACGAGGCGAGGATCGTTCCCGTGCACAAGCTATCCGAGAAACAACTGCTCATCCTGACCCTCGGGGTGGGCCTCCTCTTCGCTCTGCTCGGCGGAGGGGCCATCTGGTACATCGAAAACAACATGCTGAAGCCGATCGAGGATGATCTGCTCAAGGTTTCCGAATCCTGCAAGACCGAGAAGGCCAAGGTCGACCAGATCGAGAAGCTGAAGAGCGACGAGAAGAACTCCGAGACCGAGATGGCCAAGGTTCGCGAGATGCTTCCGACCGTCAAGGAGTCCCCGCTCGAGGACTTCTACGAGATGATCTCGACGCTCGGACAGCAGTGCGAGGTCGAAGTGGGAAACCTGGGCTACACGCCGGGTCCGACGAAGCAGGGGGCCGTCTTCGAGAGCCAGATCTGGACGGTGCAGCTCAGGGGCGGTTTCTTTGAGCTTCTGACGTTCATCTACAAGCTGGAGACGATGAAGCGGTTCATCAAGGTGAACACCTTCGGGTTCTCCGGCGGGACCCTTACCGATCCATCGGGCGGTCCGTCCAAAAGGATCTTCGGGCTGTCGGTCAAGTTGACTTCATACACGTTTCCCGAGGCCGCCCCGCCGCCGGCGAAGTGACGGCGGACGGTCTCGATACGATCGGGTTTGTTCG
Organism: Planctomycetota bacterium; assembly: GCA_016192525.1. Classification (GTDB taxonomy): domain Bacteria; phylum Planctomycetota; class MHYJ01; order JACPTZ01; family JACPTZ01; genus JACPTZ01. The sequence goes on along the minus strand of JACPTZ010000168.1, from coordinate 7,512 downwards.
GAGGGATGTGATGACGGTGGAGCTTTCCACGATCAGTCGTCAAAGGTGGGTCGGGGCGGTCATCGCCCTCTTTCTTGCCTTCGCCCCGACGGCCCCGGCGCAGGCGCCGGCCGGCGGCGGCCGCACGCCCGGCCTGCCGAAACCGGGGGGGAAGCAGCCGGCCGAGGCGGCAGAACCCCTTACCGCCATCCAGCTTCCGCCGGAGAACATCGCGGACGACGGCTGGTTTGTGGTCCTCGACGCCGCCGGACAGAAGATCGGTTACGCCCACCATACCGTGACCTACACCACCGAGAGAGGACAGCGGTTCTACAAGTACGCCGAGGAGTTTCAGATTGTGCCTCAACCCGGATTTCCCTACAAGGGGGAGCGGATCGAGGCGACGCTGGACGAGAACTTCAATCTCCGTCAGATGAACTTTACCCGGCAAACCCAGACCGAAGACCTCAATCTGCTGATCGAGACAAAGGGGCTCAAAGTCCTTGTCTCGGGCGGGGCCAAGGGGGAGCATGAGGAACCGGCCCCGCGAAATTTCGCCGTCTACGTTCCCCCCATGCTCGGGCAGTGGCTCAAGGACCGGAAGCTCCTGGAGGTCGGCAAGAACGCGAATGTGCGCGTCTTTCACACCGAGGGGCAGCCGGGGAAGTACTACCGCGAGGTCCGGATCGAAGTCCTGGATCAGACGAAGCTGACCCCCCGATTGGAGCGACCGGAAAAGGCGCCCACCCCCGAAAAGGGACCGCCTCCCGGGAAGGAGGGGCCGAAGGAAGAGGGGGTCTTTGAGTGTCGCATGACGCCGGCGGACGGAGGCGATCCCGTCGAGTTCAGCATCTCCGAATCCGGCCGGCTCATGAGGTACAAGTGGGGCGGAATCGAGCAATTCCGCGCCTTCGACCAGTTCACGGCCCGGGGGACCGTGGAGTGGGTCCTCGAGACCAAGGGACGCCGGGATCCGTTCACCCCCGTGGGGACTCCGGTGACCGGCTCGGAACTCGGCGGGGGGCCGAAGGGGTCGGGGGGAGACATCCCGGTGGAGGAGGCCCGTCAGAGGGTAGCCGAGGCCTCGGAGAAGCGGGACCGGATGAAGGCGCTTTTTGAGACCCCGAACCCCACCGATGAGCAGAAGAAGGAACTCGGCGACAGTTTCTTCGCCATCGTGGCGATCGAGAAGGAGCTCATCGAACGCCACGCCCCCGAGGAGCAGCGGAAGGCGATCGAGGCGATCGTGCAGGAGGCCAAGAAGTACTACAGCCTGCTCGAGGCCGTGATCAAGGAGTTGAGCGTGCTTCTGGAGGGGGCCGAGTTGGCCTTCGCTTCGGGGATCTCCAAAGGCGACGTCACCCTGTTCAAGAATCTCGCCGGCGACCTCGCCAAGGCGAAGGAACTGGCGAAGAAGCCGGAGGTCCAGAACGACCCCACCGGCCCCGGCCGGGTGAAGCCCTACGTGGACAAGATCCAGATCCTGAAGAACCGCGGCGACATCCGCACGGAGTTCGCCCAGAAGGACATTGCGAAGCGGCAGACCGGGATCATCTACGTCCTGGTGGACAAGGTGATCCCCGTGCAACTGGGGGTGGAGTTCCTGGGGCGTCCGGTGGCGCTCTCGACGACGGTCACGGTCTCGTCCTCGGCCTCGATGGCGATCATCACCGGCGCCAAGGAGGCCTTCACGGTGATGGAGGGGAAGGAAGTTCCCGAATTCCAGAATCTTCTCGTCAAACGCATCGAACGCGACGGGATCGTGTATCTCTATCGCGATGAGGAAATCAAGGTGACGTTCCGGTAGTTCCGGGCGGTTCCAGCCAGGAGAGCCTTCCATGATGTTCCTGTTTCATCGTCGATTCCGCGGCGTCCTGATGGGGGCGGTCGCGATCTTTGTCGCCGCCGCCGCACGCCCCTGCCCGGCCCAGCAGGTGTCCGGCGACATCACCAGCCGGACCGCCCCGAAGTCGGACGAGTCCGCCTCGAGCGATGTGGAACGCGCCAACAACGTCACCCAGGAGTTCAAGGACAAGCCGCTCGTGGACGTCCTGGCGTATCTCTCCGCCGTCAGCGGCGTGAATCTGATCCCCGATCCGGGCATCGAAGACAAGGTCACCCTCCAGTTCGTCGACCTTCCCTGGCGCGAAGCCCTGGATGAGATTCTCCATCGCACCGACTGTCTGGCCGTTGAACTCGGACCGAGGCGCATCCGGATCACGAAGCCGCCGAGGGTCGACATGGAGTTCAAGAACGCCCCGCTCGACGAGGTGGTGAACAACCTCGCCAAGCACGCCGGGGCCAACATCATCATCTCTCCCGGCGTCATCAGCGCGAAGCCCACGGTGACCCTGCGCCTTTCGAACGTTCCCTGGGGGGACGCCCTGGACGCGATCGTGAAGACCGCCGGGTTCGCCACGGTGCGCGAGGAGTACAACGTCATCCGGGTCGTCGAACCCAACCGTCTGGTCCAGCAGATGGAGACCCGGCTGTTTGAATTGAAGTACATCAAGCCGCCCAACATCTACCGGGCGAACATGTCCACCTCCTTTGCCCTCGGCGGCCCCACCGCCCCGGACCAGGTTCGCGATTTTACCCTCCTCACGGCCCTGCGGAACATGCTCACCACCGCCGGCGGCGGCCGCGCCAAGGGCGGAACGCTGGATTACGACAAGATCAACAACGTGATCCTCGTGACCGACATCAAGCCGGTCCTGGACGACATGGAGAAGATCATTCGCAAGCTGGACATCGAGCCCGAGCAGGTCCAGATCTCCGTTCAGTTCGTCTCCACCTCGAACCGAGATCTGGCCGAAATCGGCGTCCGCTGGGGCTCGGGGACGGCCGATACGGGCCTTTCCTTCCAGTCCCAGACCAATGTCTCGGCCTGGAACACGGCGAACAACCTGCTCAACAAGAAGGTCCCGTTCGGGTTCGGCCACGAGCCGATTTACACGAACGGCCTCGGCGTGGGCGGCGCGGGGATCAGCGCGGCCCTCCGGCTCTTCAAGGACGACTCGATGTCGGAGATCGTCCAGTCGCCGGTGATCATCTGCATGGACAACCAGGAGGCCACCATCAGCGTCGGCAACAAGGTCCCCTTCGTTCAGGTCACCGTCATCCAGGCGACCGGATCGACCTCGACCTCGACCAGCATCGCCCCCGGCTCCGGGTCCCCGATCTCCATCGGCTTCCAGTTGATCGTGGTCCCGCACATCGTGCGGGGCGAGGACCAGGTGATGTTGACCATGATCCCGCAGAACACGTCGCTCTCCGGCACGGGCTCCGCCATCGAAGGGTTCGATCACTTCGAAGCCGGCGTGGGCGGAAACGTCCAGCTGGACCTCCCCCGCATCCGCGAGTCGACCCTCGTCACGCACATGGTTCTGAACAGCAACCAGACCGCGATCGTGGGCGGTCTCATCGAGCGCAACAATTCCGAGCAGCAGGGCAAGGTGCCGTTCCTGGGCGATGTGCCGATCCTGGGCCGTCTCTTCCGCGCGAACCGCGATCTCAAGACGGAGAATCACTTCTTCGTCTTCGCCACCCCGCGGATCATTCGGGGCCGGGACGCCATCCTCCAGGCGCAGAAGCAGTTCTTCAAGGAGCGCGCCGAGCAGGCGATGGAGGAGTTCGACCAGATCCGGATGGGCGAGGCCGAACGGCTCATCAAGGAGCACATCGATCTCCGCAAGGCGCGCGAGCAGGCAGAATTCGAACGGCTGAAGCAGGGCGAGGGTGCGGCCCCGACGCCGCCTCCCGCGCCGCCCGAGAAGAAGTAGCGGCGCGCGGGCGCCCGGACGGGCGCCCCCCGGCCTCGAGGCACGCCCCCAGCCGCGGAGGGACCGCACGTGGCGGTCCCCCGACCGACATCTTTCAGGCGCTGACCGACTCCGCCGGCTCCGTTTGTACCGCAGCGACGCCTTCCGCCGAACCTCGTTCCCGCCCCCCTCTCTCCCTCCGTGCCGGGCGCGACCTCGGGTTTCGCGGGGTGCCGGCGCCCGCAAACCATGAAGCGTTTCGCCTACCGGGTCCGCTTCGTCAAGCGCGGCCTCCTCCGTTTCCTCTCGCATCACGACCTCATGCGTCAGATGGAGATGGCCGTCCGCCGGGCCGATCTCCCCGTCGCCATGTCCGAGGGATACAACCCCCGTCCGCGCATGTCCTACCCGACGGCCACCGCCCTCGGAATCGAGTCCGACGACGAAGTCCTCGAAATCGAATGCGCCGACTGGGTCCCGCCGCTCCAGCTCATGCAGCGGCTCAACGCCCAGCTCCAACCGGAACTCGCCGCCGGCGCCGTCGAACTGCTCGGCCCGGGGATCCGCTACGCCGTGGTGCGCGTCGATTACGCCATCACCTTCCCCCCGTCCGTGACGATGTCCGCCGAGACCTGCACCGCCCTGCTCGCCAGGACGAGCGTGCCGATCGAACGCGTCCGGCCGAACGAACGCAAGACCATCGACCTCCGTCCCTACCTGCTCGAATGCCGCCTGCAGGAGGACGGTTCCCTCTTTCTCGGGTTGAAGGTGACCGATCTCGGGACCGCGCGGCCCGATGAAGTGCTGCGCGCCCTCGGGATCGACATCGCCTCCCTCGATCCGCCCCCGCGGATCCGCAAGACCCGAACCCACATTGCGGCGCGGAATTGAACCTCGCGCTGCCGGAGAAGCACGACATGGATCGACGCATGCTGGTGAACGCGATGGAGGCTGAAGAGTGCCGCATCGCCGTGCTCGAGAACGGGATTCTCGAGGAGTTCTACGTGGAGAGCGCCCTCAAGGAGACGCTCGTCGGAAACATCTACAAGGGGCGGGTCTCGAACGTGATCCCGTCGCTTCAGGCCGCGTTCGTCGACTACGGCGCGGAGAAGAACGGGTTCATCCACATCACCGACGTGGTGGGGGCCTTCGTCGAGCCCGAGGAGGCGCCGCAGGCCCAGTCCGCGGCGATGCCGGCCGGGCCGGAGTCTTCCACCTCGGCGCCGTCGGAATCCTCTGCGGAGCCGCCCGGCGAGACGTCGGAGCCGATGGAGGCGCCGCCCGAGGAACTGGGTTCCGCCCCCTCCTCCGAGGAAGCGACCCCGGGCGAGGACGGCTCCACCGCCGCGGCGCGGTTCGAGGAGACGGAAACCGGCGGAGCCGAGGATGAGCATGAGCATGAGACCGAGATTCCGCTGGCCGAGGTCGCCCCTCCGGCCGGTCAACCGGAGGAGGGCGGGCCCCCGGCGGCGGACTCGACCGCCGTCGCGGAGCCGGAGGAGGATGTCGCCGGCGGGCCCGGGGAGGAAGCGGCGCCCGCGACCCCGGTCGGACAGACTCCCCGCGGTCCGCGGGGACAGGCGTTGCGTCCTCCCCGCGGCGGACGCTGGGGGGCGAAGGGGCGTCGCAGCCGCTTCCGGGGGCCTCACCGCCCGCGCGCCAAACTTCGACCCATCCAGGAACTTCTCCACGTCGGCCAGGAAGTGATCGTCCAGGTGACGCGCGACGGGATGGGCCAGAAGGGGCCCACCTTCACCATGAACATCTCGATCCCGGGGCGCTACCTCGTCCTCACCCCGTACGAGCGAAAGGTCGGGGTATCGCGCAAGATCGAGAACTGGTCGGAGCGGGCCGACCTTCGGAAACTCCTCGCCGAGCTTCATCCGCCCGAGGGGATCGGGTTCATCATCCGCACCGCCGGCGCCGAACGCTCCCGCGAGGATCTCGCCGGGGACCTGGAGCACCTCGCCCGGCTCTGGCGCCTCGTCGAGGATCGGTCGCGCACCACCCCGGCCCCGTGCGCCCTGTACCAGGAGAGCGATCTCGTGATCCGCGCCGTGCGGGACGTCTTCACCCCCGAAACGCGCGAGATCGTGGTCGATTCCCCCGCGGTGTACCACCGGCTCGCCGACTTCTTCATGTCGGTGATGCCGCGCTACCGTTCGCGGCTGCAGCTCTATCGCGATCCGGAGCCGATCTTTTACCGGTACAACGTCGAGAAGCAGATCCGGCTCATCTACGAGCGGCGCGTGGACCTGCCCTCCGGCGGTTCCATTGTCATCGAGCAGACCGAGGCGCTGGTGGCCATCGACGTGAATTCGGGCCGCCTCGTGAAGGACCTCACCCCGGAGGAACTGGCCTGCCAGACCAACCACGAGGCGGCGATGGAGATCGCGCGCCAGCTCCGTCTGCGCGACCTCGGGGGCGTGATCGTCATCGACTTCATCGACATGCGGGAGGCGAAGCACCGGGTGGAGATCGAGCGGCTGCTCCACCAGCAGGTGGGCAAGGACCGCAGCCAGTCGCGGATCCTGCGGACCTCCCGCTTCGGCGTGATCGAGATGGCCCGGCAGAAGATCGGCTCCGGGGTCAAGGCCCTCTCCTACGAGAAGTGCCCGCAGTGCCGCGGCGCCGGGCAGATCCGGACCACGGAGAGCATGGCGCTCCAGGTGCTGCGGCAGATCCGGCTCAACGTCTCGCGTCGCGACAACGCCTCGGTGGAGGTGCGGCTCCATCCGGACGTGGCGGCCTATCTCCTGAACGCGAAGCGGCGGACGCTGATCGAGATCGAACAGGCGGCGGGTCGCGCGATCGTCGTGCGGGGGGACCCGTCGTACTGGGCGGAGCAGGTGGAGATCGCGAACGGTCCGCCGATCGCCGTCGCCCCGCTCGCCCTGCCGGTCGCCGGCACGGAGCCTCCCGCGGGCGCCGGCAGCGGACCGATCCAGGGTCCGGTGGTCCCGGGCGGAGGCGGATCGGAGTCCACGATCCCCTCGACGGCGGCCTTCATTCCCACACCGGACGCCACCCCGGCGCCGAGCTACTCTCCCAACCTGATCCTGCCCGAGCCCGGTCCGACGACGGCCAAGTCGGTCGGGGCGGCGCGGGAGGGGAGGTCGTCGCGGCCTTCAGCGGGGCGGCGCGGACGACGGGGGGGGCGGGGCCGGGGTCGCGGCGGTCGAGGCCGCGGGGGGGCTCGCATTTCGGGCGCGGCCGGGGGGGCATCCGTGACCCCGGGCGCGGGGGCGGGGGCGGCATCTGAAGCACCTGGTTCCGCCGGTTCCGTCTCAGGAGACGCTCCCGCGGCCGGTGCCGGGGGGGAGCCTGCTCAGGGCGCCTCCGGGTCCGGGGCCGGCGGGGGCGACGGGGAGGGCAAGCGCAAGCGCCGCCGCGGCCGCCGCGGGGGACGCCGTCACCGCCGGCATCGTCCCGGCACCGGCCCGGCATCCTCGGGCGGAGCCACCCCTGCGGGCGGCGGTGCACCGGCCGGGGCGTAATCTCCCCGCCGGGGCGCAGCCGGCGAGCGCCGCCTCGTGATCCGTCTGCTGGGGCGCAGCGCGCGAGCGCTGCAACGGGGCTCCCGCGGGATAAGCCGCGCAGCGCCCTTGGCGCGGCGCGCTCCAGCCGAGGGGCCGGGGCCCGTCGCCGTTCCCCGGGGTGCCGTGCGCCAGTGCGGCTAGGAGTGCGTCGCGGAAGCGACGCCCCGCGACAAATCGCCGCCCCGCGATTGAACACCCGTCATCCCACGGCGCACTTCTCCCCGAAATTCGCC